>CANRFB010000094.1 GCA_947629785.1 uncultured Clostridia bacterium
CCCCCCGCCTGCCGTTTATCTTTATCCGCTTGTTCCGTATAGCCTTATACATCATGCCCTGCGGAAGTTTCGGGACTGTCTTTGTCACAAACTTGTCAAGGCGCTGTCCCGCGTCGTTGGAATTTACTGTAAATTCTTTCATATAGAAATGCCCTTTTCGTAAAATAATCTTCATTATATTATAACACAAAATTTTTTATAAAACACCTTTTCAAATTAAACATTTTGTAGTATAATTATTTTAGAAACGTTTGTTTTAAAAGGGGTAACAGGAAATTTATGGCAAACAAAGAAAATAAGACCCCGCCCGAGAAACTTCACGAGGGGCATAGGGAGAAAATGAAAGCGCGGTTTCTGGAAACGGGTTACGCGGGATTTTCGGAACATCAGATAATTGAAATGGTCCTGTACTACGCTTACGCTCGGGCGGACACCAACGAGATAGCCCACAGGCTGTTAAACCATTATGGAAGTCTTGCGGGGATATTTGACGCGTCATATAACGACCTTATCAAAAACGGGAAGCTTCCGCCCAACGCCGCGTTCCTGTTCAAGATGATACCCGCGCTTATTCCCATATATCACGATTCAAAATCGCACCACAAAGTCTACAGCAACATGGAAAGCCTCAAAAGGCTGTTTGAACCGTATTTCACCGGTCTTGACCATGAAGAATTCCGCATAGCCTGCTTTGATCCGGCTCTGCGGCTGAATTCCTGTATTCTTGTAAACAACGGCGATCCCGTGAATTCTCCCGTAAATATGCGGAAACTTACCGAGATCGCTCTGAATTCCGACGCCGTCTGTATTGCCGTTGCCCACAACCACCCGAAAGGTTCGCCCATGCCGTCAAACGAAGATATACGGGCAACAAAACTTATCAGCGAAACTATGTCAAATATTGACATACGGCTTCTGGATCACATAATTGTCGGGGAAAATGACACTATTTCCATGCGGGAAAAGGCGTTTATAAAAATTTTTGACTAAGGCAGTGTTATTTTATGGAAAAATTCAAGCTTGTTTCCGAATATTCACCTGCGGGGGATCAGCCGCAGGCAATAGACAAGTTGGTCCGCGGTCTGGAAAACGGAGCTAAGGAACAGACTCTCCTCGGCGTTACAGGTTCGGGAAAGACATTCACCATGGCGAATGTTATCGCCCGTGTGAACCGTCCCACGCTTATTCTTGCCCACAACAAAATACTTGCGGCACAGCTTTGCTCGGAATTCAAGGAGTTTTTCCCCGAAAATGCCGTGGAATACTTTGTTTCATACTATGACTACTATCAGCCCGAAGCCTACGTTCCCTCAACGGACAGCTACATTGAAAAGGATTCGGACGTAAATGACGAGATAGACAAACTCCGCCATTCCGCGACCCTTGCCCTTTCAGAACGGCGGGACGTTATAATCGTTGCTTCGGTCTCCTGCATATATTCCCTCGGCTCGCCTATAGATTACCGAACCATGGTAATTTCCCTGCGGCAGGGTATGGAACTTTCAAGGGACGAACTGTTGGCAAAATTGGTTGGCATTCAGTACGAGCGCAACGATGTGAATTTTATCCGCAACAAGTTCCGGGTTCGGGGCGACGTAGTGGAAATTTTCCCCGCAGGTTCTACCGAACTTGCCATACGTGTGGAGTTCTGGGGCGATGAAATAGAGCGTATAACCGAATTCAAGGCGCTTACGGGGGAAATTACCGCGACCCTTTCCCACGCGGCGATATATCCCGCTTCCCACTATGTAATTTCCCGCGACAAAATGCAGGACGCAATCGCCGAAATTGAACGGGAACTGGACGAACGGGTGAAATATTTCAAGGACAACGATCAGCTTATCGAAGCCCAGAGGATCGCCCAGCGGACTATGTACGACATTGAAATGCTTCAGGAAATAGGCTTCTGCAAGGGCATTGAAAACTATTCCCGAATACTTGCGGGGCGCGCTCCGGGAAGTATTCCCTACACGCTTCTGGATCACTTTCCCGAAGATTTCCTGCTTATCGTGGACGAAAGCCACGTTTCCCTGCCGCAGGTGCGGGCTATGAGCGCGGGAGACAGAGGGCGGAAACAGACCCTTGTGGACTACGGATTCAGGCTTCCGTCTGCTATGGACAACCGTCCGCTGACTTTTGATGAATTTTACAACAAAATAAATCAGGCTATATTCGTTTCGGCTACTCCCGGACCCTTTGAGCGGGAACATTCCGCACAGATCGTGGAACAGGTCATTCGCCCCACCGGTCTGGTAGATCCGGAAATTATTGTAAAGCCTGTTGACGGGCAGATAGACGATCTTCTGCTTGAAATAAACGAGCGGGCGCAGAGAAACGAGCGTGTCCTCGTTACGACCCTTACCAAGAAAATGGCGGAGGATCTTACCGCATATCTTGAAAAAGCAGGGGTCCGCGTCCGATATATGCACTATGACATTGACACCATCGAGCGTATGGAAATTATCCGCGATCTGCGCCTTGGCGAATTTGACGTGCTTGTGGGAATCAATCTTCTCCGTGAGGGTCTGGATATTCCCGAAGTTTCGCTTGTGGCGATACTCGATGCGGACAAGGAGGGCTTCCTGCGGTCGGAAAGTTCGCTGATACAGACCATAGGGCGCGCCGCGCGGAATTCCCACGGTCAGGTAATTATGTATGCTGATTCTGTAACGGATTCCATGGAACACGCTATCATGGAAACCGAACGCCGCCGCAAGCTGCAGACGGATTTCAACGCCGAACACGGAATTACCCCGAAAACCATTATCAAAGATGTGCGGGACGTTATTGAAATTTCCACAAAAGCCGAAACCGACGCCAAAACCTCCAAGGCACAGCAGAAGCGCATGACCCCCGAGGAACGGGAAGAACTTATCAAGAAGCTGACCGAGGAAATGAAAAATGCGGCTAAAATTCTGGAATTTGAACACGCCGCCTACCTCCGCGACAGGATAAACGAACTGAAACAGTCGCCCCACGCAGGGAAAAAGGTATTCGGGAAAAAGAAAGGATAATCCAAATGGCAAACGACAAGATAATCATAAAAGGCGCAAGGGAACACAATCTGAAAAACATCGACATTGAGATCCCCCGTGACAAGTTGGTAGTCATGACGGGGCTTTCGGGTTCGGGAAAATCCTCGCTGGCGTTCGACACCATCTACGCGGACGGTCAGCGGCGGTATGTGGAAAGCCTTTCCTCCTACGCGAGAATGTTCCTCGGACAGATGGAAAAGCCCGATGTGGACAGCATTGAGGGGCTTTCCCCCGCAATTTCCATTGATCAGAAAACCACTTCCAAAAACCCCCGTTCCACGGTGGGAACGGTAACGGAAATTTACGACTATTTCAGGCTTATGTACGCACGGATAGGCGTTCCCCACTGTCCGGTATGCGGTCGGGAAATAAAACAGCAGACCGTGGATCAGGTTGTGGATCAGATAATGGAACTTCCCGAGGGAACGAAAATTCAGCTTCTTGCGCCTGTTATCCGCGGACGCAAAGGCGAACACACCAAGGAACTTGAACGGGCGCGGAAAGCAGGGTACGTTCGTGTGCGTGTGGACGGGATAATTTACGATCTTTCCGAGGAGATAAAGCTCGAAAAGAACAAGAAGCACAACATTGAAATAGTCATTGACCGTCTTGTTATAAAAAAAGGCATTGAAACACGTCTGGGAGACAGCATTGAAACGGTTTCCTCCATTTCGGGAGGGCTTATCATAGCGGACGTGAACGGCAAGGAAGATATACTTTTCTCCCAGAATTACGCCTGTCCCGAACACAATATTTCCATTGAGGAACTTGCGCCGAGAATGTTCTCTTTCAACAATCCTTTCGGTGCTTGTGAAAAATGTACGGGTCTGGGGGTTTTCCGCAAAATTGACCCCGATCTGATAATTCCCAACAAGGAACTTTCCATACGTCAGGGCGCGATAAAAGCAAGCGGCTGGTCAACAACCGATGAAGATTCCATCGCCATGATGTATTTCAAGGGAATAGCCAAGCACTACGGCGTTTCCCTCAGCAAGCCCATAAAAGACCTGCCGAAAGAAGTGGTGGACGCGTTCCTGTACGGCACAAACGGCATGAAGATACGCCTTGAACGTTCCGCGGAGTACGGCGGCGGCGTTTACGAACAGCCCTTTGAGGGGATCATTCCCAATCTTGAAAGGCGTTACCGCGAATCCAATTCCGAATATATCAAAGAGGAAGTGGAGGACTGCATGACGGAAAGCCCCTGCCCCGAATGTCACGGGCACAGGCTTAAAAAGGAAAGCCTTGCAGTTACTGTCGGCGGAAAGAACATTTCCGAACTTTGCGATCTGTCGGTGGTGGAGTGTCTGGATTTCATAAACGGTCTGGAACTTTCCAAAAGAGACAAGATGATAAGCGGGCAGATAATCAAGGAGATAAAATCGCGGCTGGGATTTCTTCGCAGCGTTGGTCTGGAATACCTGACTCTTTCGCGTTCGGCAGGAACGTTAAGCGGCGGCGAAAGTCAGCGCATACGCCTTGCAACTCAGATCGGTTCTTCGCTTATGGGAGTTCTATACATTCTTGACGAGCCGTCGATAGGTCTGCACCAACGGGACAATGACAAGCTTATCGCCACTTTGAAACGGCTTCGCGATCTTGGAAACACCCTTATAGTTGTAGAACATGACGAGGACACCATGAACAATGCGGATTTTATAGTTGACGTTGGTCCTTATGCGGGAATTCACGGCGGGGAAATTGTCTGCGCGGGCACTGTTGAGGACATCAAAGCCTGTGAACGTTCCATAACGGGGCAATATCTCAGCGGCAAACGCTGCATACCCGTTCCCGAAAAGCGCCGCGCGGGCAACGGACTTTTCCTGAAAGTCAAAGGTGCGGAGGAACACAATCTGAAAAAGATAGATGTTTCCATACCTCTGGGAACATTCACCTGTGTGACGGGAGTTTCGGGTTCGGGAAAATCTTCCCTTGTCAACGAGATAATTTACAAAAATCTTGCGGGACGGCTGAACCGCGCAAAGATACGCCCGGGGAAATTTTCCAAAATGGAGGGAATCGACAATCTTGACAAGGTGATCGCCATAGATCAGTCGCCTATCGGCAGAACGCCCCGTTCCAATCCTGCCACTTACACGGGGCTTTTCACCGACATACGTGAACTTTTCGCGGGGACTAACGACGCGAAAATGAAAGGCTACACAAGCGGGCGGTTCTCGTTCAACGTCAAGGGCGGGCGGTGCGAAGCCTGCGAGGGTGACGGCATCATAAAAATAGAAATGCACTTCCTGCCTGATGTATACGTTCCCTGCGAAGTCTGCAAAGGTAAACGCTACAACCGCGAGACTCTGGACATTCACTACAAAGGAAAATCCATTTACGACGTTCTGGAAATGACTGTTGACGAGGGAGTGGAGTTTTTTGCCAATCTTCCCAAACTTGCGCGGCGGTTACAGACTTTGCAGGACGTGGGGCTTGGGTACATTAAAATCGGACAGCCCGCCACCACGCTTTCGGGCGGTGAGGCGCAGAGGGTGAAGCTTGCAACGGAGCTTTCAAAACGTTCAACGGGGCGGACGATATACATTTTAGACGAACCCACCACGGGACTGCACACTGCTGACGTACACAAGCTGATAGAGGTTCTGCAAAAGCTTGTTGACGCGGGGAACACGGTGCTTGTCATTGAACACAATCTGGACGTTATCAAATGCGCCGACTACATTATTGACCTCGGACCGGAGGGCGGTGCCGGCGGCGGTTCTGTTGTGAAGTGCGGCACGCCCGAAGAAGTGGCGGCTTGCAAAACGTCATACACGGGGAAATACCTTAAAAAGATGTTAAAAGCTAAAAGGCTGTAGCCTTTTAGCAGAGTTGAGATTTAAGAGTTAAGAGTTGAGATTTCCCACCCCCCTGCCCCTCCCAATGGGAGAGGGAATAAACAGAAATTTCCGCCCATATGGGCGGGGAAAATTTTTGTAGATTTAATTTTACATCATGCACGGCAGGCATTAATTTTGAAATCACTGAACTTTGCCTGAAAGGGTGCAGGCTCAGCCTGCCCGCGCTTGCATTATTGGCGGACTTGTGGTATAATTGTATTATCAAATAAACAGGAGAGTAATCATTATGGCTGTAAACTTTCATATCCCCGATTTTATGAACCATCTGTACCTCAATCTGCTGCTCGTGAAGAACATGGAGCTTTTCCCCGAATGCTGGCGCGATGATATAAAGATCGCTTCCGTGTTCGGAAACTTCTGCGGCAGCGTCTGGAACGGCGGACGTTACCTCGGCGGAAATACCGACCCGCGCGCTATTGCCGCTATTATACAGACGCTGAACGAGCGCGGCATTCCCCTGAGATTTACATTTACCAACCCGCTGCTGAAAAAAGAACACCTCGGCGACAGTTTCAGCAATAACCTGCTGCGTATTGCCGACAACGGCATGAACGAAGTTATTGTCATGTCCCCGCTGCTGGAAGAATATATCCGGAAAAATTACCCGAATTACAAAATAACCTCCTCCACCTGCAAGCAGATAGAGGATATAGAGGGCGTTAAGGAGGAACTGAAAAAGGACTATAAATACGTAGTCCTCGACTACAATTTCAATAATAAGTTCGACCTGCTGGAACAGATCCCGCAGGAGGACAGGGACAGATGCGAAATACTCGTCAACGCGTGCTGTCAGCCCAATTGTCCGAGGCGCGGCGAACATTACCGGCAGATAGGCAGCGAACAGATTCGGGAATGGGAATATAAACAGAATAAACTCAATAAACTGCCGTTCCATGCAAAGGAATTTCCGTGCAGTGCCACGAATAAGAATTTGTATGAAATTACTTCATACCCCACTCACGTTTCCCCGGATGCGATATATGGCAGATATGTACCCATGGGCTTTGTGAATTTCAAGATAGAGGGCAGGACCGTTCCCGATACCAATTTACTGGAAACTTATATTTATTACATGACCAAGCCCGAACACCGTGACATGACAAGGCTTCGTATGCTGAACGCGCTTACCAGAAAACACAGATTCTTTACGGGCTAAGGCGAGGAAGCCCCCGCGGGATTTTTCAGGCTTTATTTTCTTATCTTCCGTATGTACCTGCCGTGAGGCAGGCTGAGCCTGCACGCATGATATTTGAAAAACCGCCTTTCGGCGGTTTTTCAAATATGTATCTATTGCAATTTTAATTTGTTCGTGTTATAATATAATTGAAGAATTATAAAGGAGCGTTCATTCATGCCCGATCAAGAATATTTCATAATGTCGCCGAAAGTAGACTTTGCTTTCAAGGAGATAATGAAGTTTGAAAAAACATCAGACAACTAAAAGAATAAGAAGGGCGCACAAAACCAAGCCATCTGAAAGTGGCTGAAA
>CANRFB010000095.1 GCA_947629785.1 uncultured Clostridia bacterium
CAGCGGCGGGCGGTTCATTCTGTTCGGTTATCTCGAAAATTTCTTTGTAATTTTCAAGAATGAAATCGGCAAGTTCACGGTATGAAAATTCTGCAACTATGTCCTCCGAACCATATCCGTTCCAGTTGGTCGTTCTGATAATGTCTATTTTATCTTTTGTGTTATAAAATTCAATGTCGTACATATCTTCATCGATCCGAATATCCGTTTCGTCGTAAATGTTATTTTTGTCGTTTACCCATGTCAGAACATCTTCTGCACTGTTTTCTTCACAGAAACTTATAAGTTTATTCTTTCTTGTCGTTCTCGAAATGATCTCGCGGAGAATATTGACAAGCAAGTCATGGTGGTTACCGATGGAAAGTTCTTTGCTTTGTTCCTCATTGCTTTGTTCCTCAGAAATTTCTTCCTGTTCCGCAAAAACTTCTTTGTGTTCGGAAATAAAGCGTGCTGCTTGACTCCATGTCATGACAAGCGATGTATCCTTGTCCCCGTCAACAGCGTTGTCGAATCTTATCGTTATATTCGCAGAACGGCTTTCATAATATTTCGGAGACGGAACAAGATCATTATCCGACAAACTACTACCTTGAAAATGTGCCCCGTGTCTTTTCTTTAAAAAATCCGCGAGATCCGTAAGCGGTTTGCACGGCTCGATATATTTTCCGAGTATCTCCTCACGTTCTCCGGCAGTTGATTTAACAAGCTGTGAAAAAACAAATATCAACTGCGGCGTTAATTCGGTCATTGAAGCAGCGTATTTCATTCCTGTTTGCCCTCCTTACTTACAAAATACAGTACCGGATCGCACAGTTCCATGAAAATATCACAAACACTTTTATCCATGGTGTCAAGCGCATTATACATTGAGTCAGCAAGAGTTTTGAAAGCTGCTACTACAAGCGCGTCCTCCAACCTGTGAACAGGATTATTTGCAGCAAGAGCCGTGCGGCTGATTTCTTCCATTCTTTCAACCACGACTTTGGCAAAACGGTCAGTAATTTCATTACTTATTGCAACGGTTTTGCATTCCTCCAGAAATCGCTTCTGCTTTTCAGTCATTTTCAGTACCTCCGAACTGTTCTATAAAATTTTCAATGTCGTCGATCCTTTTCTGCAAATATTGAATGTTCCTTTTGTCCTCATCAATATATTCCTGCAACCTGAATCTTTCCTCGTTAAGTGCGTCCATGACCGCCTGCGGAATTTTGCCCTTGACATTTTCCGCATTTTCTGATATAATACCGATAGAATCCTTTGAAGCGGGATCCGTTGAGCTTGTATCGGTTGCAGCCGGTGCAGGCTCGTTTTCTTCCGTAATCATTTTGTAACAAATGAGATTCACTGTCGACAGCGGCACGCCTGTTTCTTTGGATATTTCACCGGTGGACTTGCCCTCGCTCCATAAAGCTTGTACCTCGGCGATCTTCTCGTCCGATGTCTTGTTTACTTTTGGCATATTGTTTTCCTCCTCATTTTTTGAAATATTCTGCTTTTCGGGAACGTTTATGAATACGTTCATCTTCTGCCTCCTCCTCGGAAGTTCCCGTCATGCACAGGGTTATGTTTTCAGCGATCGCAAACGCAAGTCCTGCGACGGCTGCTCCCAGCAGCCACGGAGAAATTATTATCCACATAGATTTTCACGTTCTTTCTTTTTAAAGGTAACTGCATGGTCATATTTCGACCAATAATGCCCATGAGTTGTATTTTCTTTATTTTTCAAGTTGGCTTTAACAAGATTATTGATTTTAGCATCGTAATGTCTTTGACAACATTTTTTATTTGGTAAATGAGGTTCGTCACAAAATTCACATAAGCCGTTTGCACGTCTGTATTCTTTAAGTGCTGCGTTTTTTTCCCTTGATAAAGCATATTTCCTTTGCATTTTTATGTAACATTCATAGCAATAACAGTGCGAGTGAGGGAGATATAACGGTTTACCACATCTACCGCAATATCCATTCTCAATACGTTGATGATATAGATCACGACCGCGCTTGTTGTGTTTTTCTTGCTGTTCCTTACTTAACTTATGTGGAACCGGAACGTAATCATTTATGCAGTCTTCGTATTTGCAGTTAAAGCAATCCATGTCGCAAATTTTGGACATATTTTTCTCACCCTTTCATTTTGATTTCGCCTTGCTGTATCGCCCTGTACAGTTTTACAATGCCGTACAGATTGACCGCCTGCCAGTCTTCCTGCTCCTGCCCGTCCTCCGGAAGAACGAAGTCGCTGAGCGATATCTGATGTTCATACTTGGGCGGCGGTATGTAGTCGGAACGTGATCCGCCCTCTTCGTAAATTTTCATGTTGTGCTTGTAGCGTTCCCACGCTGACGAACGGTCTCCCTTAATGACAATTGCATTAAAGTTTTTGTCCATGTTTTTCACCTGCCTTTCGTCTCTGAATGGATCAAGTAGATAACTGCCCAGATAAGCCCGTATAAAATCAGATTCATGTAGGTTCATCTGCCTTTCTTGATAAAATTATCAGCATAGCAGTGACCTTGCAGAGTGCCTCGGTAAATTCCGGAAGTTTGTCAGGAGTTTTCTTGCTTTCCTGCCGGATCTGTGCCGCCTGTTCAAGTATGATATTTTTGATGTCAACGCTGTTTTCTGTTGTGGTATCGCTGTCAAGTAAGTAGTCTATTGTTACACCGAAATATTCAGCAATCTTGCAAAGTTTATCTGCTTTCGGCGTTGCGCGTCCTGTTTTCCAGTCTGAAAGTGTAGACTGTGAAACACCTGTCGCTTTTGACACTTGATAGGCAGTTGTATTGTTTTTCTGTAAAAGTTCAACAAATTTTTTATACATTTTTATCTGCCTTTCGTTATGCTCTTTATCTTGAATTTGCCTTGTATGGAAGTACGCGGTGCTAACTTGAACTTGTGCTGTGTTTTGTTTAACTCTTTTGTAAAATATTGATAGATTTTGCTTAATTCGTCTTTTGTTATGCCATAGTTATTTTCGCCTCGATACTCCAAGTCATGAATTATTTTATCTGCATGACTTTTTAATATGTCACCAAGAAATAACTTGTAACTTATGTTATAAAGATCATTCCTGACAAATCCTAAATATACAGTATATCTATCCTTGGGAATCTCTCCGGTTGTAAGCGGGTATTGTGCATGAGCATCATTTATAAGGTTCCCCATGATAATCACCGTGCTTTCGTTATGTTCTTTCCTTTTCCCAACGTAAAACAATCTCGTTGCAAGCGGAAGCCACTGCGGTGATCTTCGGCTGCTGACAGCTTCCGGTCACTGCCTGAGACAGCTCCGTTGGATTGACTTTGTAGCCCATTTTTTCAAGTTCGGGAATAAGCTCGTTGCTCTTTCTTCCGAGAGTTCCGAGCCTGCCTTTTAAATTGAATATTGACATCTTTTCACCTCATTTCTTGATTTACCGTTCATTTTCTTTAGCGCCTCGTTGAGGTTGATATTATTACAATACAATTTACTATTGACAATATCAGCCACAGTATTGTTCCTGAACTCAATTTATTCACCTCATTTCTTGACATAATGACCACCATGTGGTATAATATAGGCGGATTACTATATCATTTTTACAACAAAAATTATGTTGTAATTATATTATAATTCTGAATTTCGGAATTGTCAACACAAAATCAAAGAAATAATTCTAAAATTCAGAATTTTGTTAAAATAGTAGAATATTAGGAGTTGATTTTGTGTGGTATGAACAATTTAATGAACTTTGTAAGGAAAAATCTACGACGCCTACAGCCTTTGTCCAAGATGTACTGAAATTAAGCTCGTCAAAAGTAACTGCTTGGAAGAGTGGCTCAATTCCGAAAATTGAAACTCTTCAAAAAATTGCCGAGTATTTCAACGTGACGGTCGGATATCTGTTTGACGGTCCTAAAAAGGTGGTTATTCCAAACGAATATCAGGAACTGATTGACTTATATAACGGTCTTGATGATTATGAGCAAGGTCTTGTTATGGGATATTTAACCAGAATATCCGAAGAACATAAAAATAGCGCCGCAGAAAAGGGCGCATAGTTGAATTGACTGCTATTAATGGCAAAATATATGTAAAAAGCAGGAAGTGACAATGTGAATAGTTTTTTTTATTTTAATCTTGCAGATATTTTAGGAATTGTGTTAAGTATAACAAGTATTATAGCAGCTTTATCAATTCCAAAAGCGATCATGAATTATAAGGTACAATCAGATTTAAAAATGAATATAAAATCTATGCAAGAAAATGTTAATAGATTTCGCAATAAAATACAAAATGAAAGCAATGAATATATAAATAAATCAACATTAATATACAATTTGAATACAATTGATAGTTTATTGATTAATTACATTCAATATTGTAAGCATAAATCAAAAGTGCGTTTTAAAAAAGCACATAAACAATACGAAAAATTAATTGAACCTATTGATGATAGTAAACAAAATAATAGGACCGATATTGTAAGACTATTAGATGATTACTATTCTTTATTGTCTTTTTTGTGCATTGAATTAGATGTTAATACTATAGTTATACATAATGAAAATACGAATGGAGATAATCAAAAATGAATAGTTATGTTAGATTTTTAGAGTATCTTATTAAAGAAACTGATAATCGAAAACTAAACTGGTCGAAAATACAATACGATGAATATTTAAATGTGAAAAACAACTATAAAAGTTTAATATATTATTCTAACAATGCTAATGAAATGAGTGACGTCGCCAAACTTGCTGCTATATGTTCTGACTTCTCAACAACTTTAGCTATTTTTAACTCAGATAAAGTTATTTACAAAACGGCGTTAAGGAATGTTGATATCTATTTGATTGAGAATATATCATATCAAACTACTTTTCCTCATTACAGTTATGAATTAAATCTTATTTATATTGATTCAATAGACCTATCAAATTGCTTTGATTATACTATTGATAATTCCTCTGATGAGCAATACTATCAAAAATTGTTGCTTTTAGCAAGAATAGTATGTATTCACCCTATTGATGAAGCTAAAAATGCCATGGATTTTATAAATAATATATTAGAAGATGAGGAAAATGACACAAATAATGAAACTCCAAAATACAAAACATCTGGTAAATGGGACTTGACTACTCCATATGAATTTGCAGTTGAGATTGACAGCTATTCCGGCGATAAATATTCAGCAGGAACGTATATGTTTAGAACAACAAATACTACTTTAGGCGAAGCACCAGTATATGATGTTTACATCAAAAAAAGTGTATATAACAAAATAAGCCAGTTAGGCTCAAGTGATTATACAGTTGGTGGCGCAAAATCATTTCCGATTCCCATAACTCTTAATAAAGGTGATTATGTTTATATAGTTCCATATTCTAATTTAATATACACTCCTAAAGGATATTTGACATTTACATTATCTGATTAATGAAAAAACCGCCTGCACAGCAGACGGAGAAAGGACTGATATTATGGATAAAAAGCCGCCTGCCGTGCTGTATATGCGTTACAGCAGCGACAAGCAGAATGAACAGAGCATTGAGGGACAGCGGCGTGTATGCCGTGAATATGCGCGTTCCGAATACGACATTATCACCGAATACATCGACCGCGACCGAACCGGCAAAAACGACAAGCGCGAGGCTTTTCAGCAGATGATCGCCGATTCCAAAAAGCACAAGTTCCGGTATGTCATTGTGTACAAGCTGGATCGCTTTGCCCGTAATCGTTACGACAGCGCAAAATACAAGCACATTCTGAAACAGAACGGCGTGCGGGTAATTTCAGCCACCGAATACCTTTCCGACAGCCCCGAAAGCATAATGACGGAAGCACTCCTCGAAGCCAACGCCGAATATTATTCCGCCGAACTTGCCCAGAAAACGAAACGCGGTATGCGTGAATCTGCATTAAAAGGCAATTCCACCGGCGGGACTGTTCCTCTCGGCTTTAAAATAGTCAATAAAAAATATGAAGTGGACATCAACACGGTCCAGATCCCGAAATTAATTTTTGAAATGTATGCAAACGGCAAAAGTAAGACTGAAATTGCCGCCGCTTTGAATTCAAAAGGATATAAAACACGTTTCGGCGGAGAATTTAAAATGTCAAGTCTTGATCATATCCTTACGAATGAAAAATACATAGGCGTGCTGCATTACAATGACGAAAAGGGCGAAATAAAAATAGACGGCGGCTGTCCCGCGATCATTGACAAAGAGACGTTTAACGTTGTGCAGCGGCGGCTTGCAGAAAACAAGCGCGCTCCTGCAAGAGCCGCGGCAAAGGTTGACTATCTGCTTTCGGGAAAACTTTACTGCGGGGAATGCGGTGCTTTGATGATTGGCGAAAGCGGTCACGGCACGAATGACAAGGTTTATAATTATTACGCCTGTTCAAACCACAAGCGGAAAAAGGCTTGTCCAAAAAAGACGGAGCGGAAAGACTTCGTTGAATGGTACATATGCGAGGCAGTCCTTTCACTTGTCACCGGCGAAGATTCAAAACACGACGTCGCGAAAATGATCGTAGCTGCGTTCAAAAAATCCTTTGGAGATTCGGGCATAAAGGACATTGAAAAGCAGTTGAAAGCCGTCCGCTGCAAGATAGAAAACGTTGTTGACATGATAGCAGAGACAGGAAACCGTGCGCTCATGGCAAAACTGGAAGCACTTCAGAAGCAAGAAGATGAAATTCTTGACGAACTTGAATTAGCGCGCATTGACGAACGGCGCATACCGACAGTTCCGCAAATAGAATCTTGGTTGACGGAGCTTGCGGGACTTGATATATGCGATCCTAAAGCGCGGTATCATTTAATAAATATATTCGTGAACCGTGTATATCTGTATGACGACAGAATGATATTATTTTTCAATATGGGAAATAAGAATAAGACGGTTTCCCTCAAAGACATCAGAGAGATAGAGAAAAATTCAGAGGTGTTGAACGATTTCGACTTAGTCGATAGTTGCGTCACCAGTAACATTTCCCGCAAATCCTTTTGTAGATTGGGTTTGCGGGTTTTACTTTTTTCGCTGACATAAAAAATGCCCATTGTTTGCCCATTATTTTTATCTTCGCGTATCTTTGCGTATCTTGTTGTAAGTTTCGCTATCTTTGCTTATCATTCTTTTATGTACGTTTTTGAAAATTCATAGCTTCGGCGATTATATCCGAAGTTCTCGCCTGTGCTTCTTGAAATTCATGGGTGTAAATTCCCAAAGTCGTTGTTGAATTTGAATGTCCTAA
>CANRFB010000096.1 GCA_947629785.1 uncultured Clostridia bacterium
TATGGTGACTCTGAGGGCAAGGCTTTCTTGCCCTCTTTTTTCTTTTCTCCCTCTGCCTACTTTTATTTTACACTAAGATCTCGTCCGTTTGCGTTTTTTGATTTGTTATAGAGTTACAGTAAAAAATCATAAATACAAATTTAAGATATTTGACATATTTGTTTTGCATTGTCCTTTGAATACGATTTTGTGTTCGGGGGGCTTTATTTTTCTGCATATGTATGATAAAATATGGATAACAACTCTTTTAATGTACAGAATATACTAATTTTTATTGCCGCTTTTAGTTATTTATACAAAGTTTTCTGCCTCTTGTAAGAAATGGACGGTCAAACGGTGTTTATATTAAAAGGAGAATTATGCCATGATAGAAGATATAATTAACATATATTATGATCCTATCTTAAAATACTGCCGTTCGGCTTTGAATGGTGATCACACCGCAGCGGAAGATGTAACACAAGAAGTGTTTATTGCACTTCATAAAAAGATGAAAAAACTTACCATTGACAAAAATATCAAGTTGTGGCTTTACCGTGCTGCCGATTTTGAAATTAAGAAGTACATACACAAGCACCCTGCATACGTTTCCATTGATGAACTGACGGAAGATGAACTGCCAAGAACGGAAGAAAATTATGATCCGCTTCTGAATGACAGTCTGAGCTGTCTTAGTGATGAGGAAAGAAATCTGCTTACCGATTACTATACTTGCGATGATAGGATTTCGGTAGCAAAAAAATATAACCTTAGTCTTGACTTGCTTTATGTCCGTATTCATAGGATTCGCCGAAGATTGGCAGATAATCTGAATAATATTGTATAATTTAAAAATGCACATTTTGTGCAGATATACAAATTTTATTTTATTATGTAAGAAATCATATTGTTTTGAGTGTTTATATAACGTAAGGGAGTTGTGGCAATGAAAAAAATAATTCAAAAGGTCAATTCCGACAAAAATTTTACAAAGGAAGCATACATATACATGAAAAATGAATTTGATAAGGAACGTGCAAAACCATTCAATAAGCGTGACTGGTGCAAACTGGAACGACTTTCGTCAGAGATGAACGAGTTGTTTTATGACAATACCGGACGGGAAACCGACAATGGCAAAGCAAGACTTATGGAGAGAATTACCGAAATTGAAAATGTAAAGCAAAAATCGTCAGCAAGAAAAATCAGACGATTTGTTCCTGCCATTGTAATTGCCGCTGTTTTAACGGCAGTGAATTGTATCAGCGTTCTTGCATTGGATATGAATATTTTCAAATCGGTAGTTAAATTTATCCGCGGCGGTGTAGTCGTCAGCTTTGAAGATGAACAGGAACAGTCTGTTGTTGAGCTGCCTACCTCCGAAAATGATCCATACGGCATATCGGCGGAATGTGCAAAATATGATGTCTATCCGACAGAATTTCCTACTTATATTCCGGAGGGATTTGAGCTGACATATACAACTCATAATGTAAATCCTGATTACGCAAATTTTGTTTCATTTACATTTGAAAACGGAAAGAAAACAATCAGCATTGACTATACAAGATACTGGAATGAAGTAGGAAATGACATTATACCAAGTGATGATCACAATATCAGCAAAATGGATATAAACGGTTCGGAAGCTATTGTTTCAAAAGAGGATAAAGAGTACATCATCACTTATATCAAAGGAAAAACTGTATTTTATATGTATGCAAAAAATGTTGATTATGACGAGTGTGACAAAATCGTTGAATCAATAAAATAATTGGAGGTAAGACATGAATAAAGCAATTCTGGCATTAGGGGTAACAGGAGTTCTGATATATAGTTTTCCAATGCCGTCTGTGTGTGCTGCAAACTATCAAGCAACGTGTAACAATGAAGTTCAGCCTTTGGCGGCAGGGCTTATACGTCACTGCAATCTGAGCGTTTCAGAGGGCAGCAATAGCAATATCGTACTGAACGGATATATTGCCTGTAACAGCAGCATGAGTTCAATCGGAATTAAAAACATCAAGGTAAAGTACAGCACAAACGGAACAAGTTGGAGTGATACAAACTATACAGTAAATGACTTGCTTGGATCAGGAATGGAATACTACATAAACAATTATTCTATTCCTGTAGCAAGCGGATATTATTACTGTGTGGAATGCGAATTCTACGCAAAAGAAAGCGGCTTGTTTGGTGACACACAAAGTATATCATACACTTCCAATAGTGTTTTGGTAGAATAAAAAAATTCTCACGGTGAGAATTTTTTAGAAAGGTGATGGTTAAATTGATTGTGCTTTGACATCTCCCGGACACAAATCAATAAATCATAAAACAAAAAATATTTGTTTGGAGAATTTACAAACGGATCATGCAACGTATTTTTTTACGCAGATTAGACGTACTACAAAGTTACATCAGTAGTGACAGACTGTTCTTTCTCCTCACAGCAGAAAGTGAGGAAATTATAATGAAAAAAATTACAAGTAAACTTGTGGCTATAATGGCGTGTGCTGTTGTCGGCTGTGGAGCTATGGTAAGCAATGCTCCAATAGTCTCAAATTATTCTTCTGATTTATCAGCAAAGGCTGTTCTTGTCGATAATTCAAATTTAATTAAACTTACAAGCACTTCAGACAGTAATTTTGATAAGAGAGTAGTTCAGATTTATGCAGTTTATTCTGATGGTTCATCTTATTATTCAACTGGATTTATTGTTGGAAAACATACAGTCGCAACTTGTGCGCATGGACTGTATAAGTCGGATAAAAATGGCTATCCCACTTATGTTAATGTTTACGTTGAAAGATGTGGAAGTAGTAGCTATAATAACGACTACAGCTTTAAGGTTACTTATTCAGCCGACAAGAAAAATATCCTTGTAAAAGATGAATATAAGAAGACTGCTAATCGTGCCGATGATATAGGAATAATTACAACTACTAAAGATCTTTCTGCCCTTGGAAAATTTGATCTTAATACAGCCTACACACCTGATAAAAATAACCCACATACATACACTGTAAAAGGTTATCCCATGGAGGACGGTTACTCTGAATATCATAGATACCAGTGTTACAGTTCAGGCAATTACAGGTCAATAATTAACGGAGGATTGAGATATTATGCCTCAACCTTGCATGGTATGAGTGGATCTCCGGTTATTTATAACGGAAAGGTTATTTCTATAAATGTTTCAGGTATTGAAACGCCAAGTTCCAAATATAATATAGGTGTCGAAGATATATCTTGGCTTAATGACTATATTTCTTAATAAGCAACGACCATATTGCCACATAAAATTATAAAGGAGAAAAAATGATTAAAAAGATTTTGTTGTATCTATTTGTTGTGGCAATTATTTCAAATTCATATACAATGGTTGTTAATGCGGATTGGAAACATTTATCTGACCAAAAATATGAATACTATAATACAGACGGCTTAAAGTATTCAAATGGAATATACAAGATAGATAATATCATGTATTCTTTTAATGAAGATGGTGTTTGCACTGGGACATACAGTGGCTGGACAAAGTTAAAAAGTGACAACAGCAAAAAAAGATATTACAAAGACGGATCATGCTGTGGCGGTTGGGTAATTATTAACAATAAATTTTATTATTTTAATGATCTTACCGGCTTTTTTACAGGTGAGATCCGGGACCAAATAAAAAATATATCAAATGTAAAGCTATCAAATGAAGATTGCGGAGCAGTTATTTCATTTGATATTGAAAATCTAACCAATGAAGATATTCTGATTGGAGATTTTGAACTTGAAAAACTTATTGATGAAAAATGGATCAAAGTGCCATTAAGTAATAATTATATCAGATTTGGTGATGATGTAATGGGATTACTGCCAAAAGTGAAGCTATCTTGTAAAATAAACATATCAGAAATGTATGAAAAGTTAAACACCGGTACATATCGCATTGTTGACGGCGATACATCACAGTACGGTGCAGCTTCAAATTCATTTGAGATATTGGTTAATGAAAATGGAGACTATGTGTTAAACGAACTATAAAATTCTCACGGTGAGAATTTTTAGAAAGGTGATGGTTAAATTGATTGTGCTTTGACATCTCCCGGACACGAATCAATAAATCCATAAAATAAAAATATTGTCTGGAGAATTTACAAACGGATCATGCAACGTATTTTTTAACTCAGATTAGACGTACTACAAAGTTACATCAGTAGTGACAGACTGTTCTTTCTCCTCACATCAGAAAGTGAGGAATTATCAATGAAAACAACAAAGAAGTTTATTGCAATGGCAATGTGCGGTGTTATGACTGCCGTATCTATGGCAAGCGTTAATGCTTTTGCAGCAACCAACGAGAACACAGGAATCTCTGCGGCAGCAGAACAGAACAATATCACGGTTGCTGATTCTGTAAAGGCTGATGATGTGTTTAACGGTCTTCACAAAGGTTACTATTACGCTGTAAACGGTGGCTTTATAGCAATAACAGGAACAAGTGCAAGTAATGCTTCATGTACTTTCAATAAAGTTGCAGTTTTGACGGATTCTTATGATCATAATGTAAACCAGTACATTTATGGTGTACCTTACAGTTGGGCAGCCAATATTCACTCTGGTAGTAATACACCTGCTTTCACAGCTTTATTTTATTCACAGGACTGGTATTACTATAATTCAAGCGGAAACATAGTATATGGCAATTATCCTATAATGGTAGAGGGAACTTATGATTCAAGTACAGGAACAATAACATTGTACAACATTCAATATACTTCGTAACTATTTAGAAACGAGGTATGACTATGTGTCAAAATAAAATCTCTATATCAACAATTTGCCTACTTATTTTTACATTTGCCGTTAGTTTATTGACAACGGGATGTGACAGTCAATCGGCAAGTGCAGCAGAGACAGAAGTATCTGTTTTGGTGGCAGAAGATTACTCTCTTAATGACGGTACATTTTATCTTAATGGTGATGAGAATAACTGTTACTTTGAAATTTCTGATGGAACTATACATTTTTTTGCCACAGATGAGCAACTGCAAACATTCTGCAACGCTCTTGCTCTAATAAATTCAGGATATGTAAATATTTCTGAATCCAGATATAATGAGTGGTGCAATTATTATAAAACAAACTGGACAATGCCAAAAACATATACAATGTATGTTGATGCAATGAATAACATTGAAATTCAATTTGACACAGCGTACAACGAAGTGGACGGCAGCGTAGTGAGCAGTAGTTTTGCAATATATATTGATGAAGATAATTTTGACTATGACCAATGCAGATTCACAAGAAAGTGAAATGACACGAACAGCTCGGATAGGGTTATGCCCTGTCCGAGTTTTTTATTTTCCCTCTTGCAATCCGCAAAAACTTGTGGTATAATATAATTAACAAAGAAAAGTACAGGAGGTGATCCCAATGGATCAGGCTATTCAACCGGAGCAGATACTCTCTCCAAAACTTGACGTTGTGTTCAAAATGCTGTTCGGCAGCGAGAAGAACAAGCATATACTCAAGGCTTTCCTCTCGGATATGCTTGAAATACCCGAAAGCGATCTGCATAATATCACGGTCAAGAATCCCGAAATAGATCCCGAAAGCATAAACGAGAAGTATTACAGGCTTGATCTGAACATTGATATAGGCAAAGACCTGATAAACGTAGAATTGCAGATACGCTATGAGGAGTTCTTTGCGGAGCGTTCTTTGATATATCTTGCAAAGCTGTATTCGTCACAATTGGACTTAGGCGAAGAATACAGTAAAACTTGCCCATGTATTGCCGTGAATATAGTTGACTTCCTGATATTCAATCAACATGATGACTTCCGGTCTATGTTTGAGATGTGGGACACAGAACATCAGATCAGATTAACAGACAAAATGCAAGTCTATTTCTTTGAGCTAAAGAAGATAAAGACTGATATTCAAGAGGATATAGCCGCTAACGACAGAAAACGGCTATGGCTGCAATTCATCAAATCCACAACAAGGGAGGAGTTTGAAATGTTGAAACATTCAGAAATAGAACCGATAACAGACGCAGTAAATGCACTGTACAGCATGAGTACGAACGAAAAAATTAAGGAAACAGTGCGTATGCGGCAAAAAGCGTTAAATGACAAAATTTCAGAGCTTGCGGCTGCAAGACGAGAGGGCATTGCCGAGGGCGAAGTTAAGGGTATGGCAAAGGGCATAGAAAAGGGTAGAGCCGAGGGCAGAGATGAAGTTATCAGAAAGATGAGAGCAAGAGGAATGACAGAAAGCGAGATACAAAGCGTACTGAATATGTAAAAATTTATGTGAGAACATTTGAGCTTTATTTTACTGACGAAGTGAAAGTTTTTTCCTTTGAGTTAGAGAATAGTGACTTGTTATTGAATGACAAAAATGGTTACAAGATGAGATCGTATTGCCAAAGGCAGAACATACTGAACAAATAAACTGTTGCGAGAGCGGCAGTTTATTTTTATTGTATGGCGCTGTAAAAAAACACCGCGAAATAGCCGAGATTTCCTAAATTTGAGAAATCTCGACTAAATTAACATCATATAAAGGAAAAAAGTATCTACACATACAAATTCAGGGTACAGCAAGGCTCTGCGAAAGAATTTCTGTAAATTCACCAACTGTGATAAAATTTGAAATTATTGGGAGCAGTGAAAATTCTGCTCCTGCTTTTGTACAGTATACATTAAATACCGTAATTTGTCAAGGTACATTTTTTGCAAATCAGCCTGATCGAGTGGAGCGCAGCGGAACGAGATCAGGCTGATTTGCCGCGGCGGCTTCAGCCCAG
>CANRFB010000097.1 GCA_947629785.1 uncultured Clostridia bacterium
GTTATTTGCTTTTCCATATCTTTATTATATCATATTTTTTCAATTTTTGCAACCTTTTTGTGCGGTGTTGCCTTAGATAAAGAAAGCAGCGATTATGCTAAAGTACAGGAAGCTATGGAGAAATGCAAAGCTGATACGCAGTCTAAGTATGGTCAGCTTACAGGCAAAATAGAGGAACGCTATTTCAGCGGTAAGCATAATATCTGGAAAGCAGAGGTAATGCGTAATCAGCTGCCGCACACAGGTACAGCTGTAATTTCTCCCGATCCTACTCTTGATTTAAATCAAGTGGCAATGCCTAAGTCTATGGCTGAGACATTGGGTATAGACAAACAGGCAGATCCTCATGTAGTTGTATGGCGTGATCCTGTTTTATCAGGCGGCGGTGTAAGATTATTCAAAGCACATATAATCGAAACTCGTCCCGGATATCCCGGATATGATCCCAATGACCCTATGAACAGTCTTACAGGCATTACAATGCACCCGTCGTCAGCTACATCTTTTGAAGGTGACTTCGACGGCGACTCTGTAGCATTGTACGGCGTACAGACTAAAAAAGCACTTGAAAGTGCCAAAAAGACTATCAGCGTAGAAGCCAATCTGCTTAATCAGGAATATGTTGCCAAAGACGGCAAATTCGACTTTAACTTCCAAGGCGGACTCGATGTTGCCGCAGGCATATATCAAGACAGTCAAAAAGGCGGCACTATTGCCGAAGATATGGCTAAAGTCCGCGATGCGGCAAATGATGCGCTTAAATACAAAAAGGGTTCGCCTGAACGTATGGAAGCTGATCAGAAGAATTTCGAAGCGTACAATGATCTTGTACATAAAGCTGAACGGGCTGCATTTGGCACAGATGTCATCAGCTATGCCAATGCTGAAGAACATATGAAGTCGCTGACAGGAATGGTCAAGTCAGGAGCTAAAGGAAGCATCGGTAAACTGGAAGTTTACGGACGCCGGCTTGGCGTAGATGCCGAATACGACAAAGATACATTTGAGCTTATCAAATGCATAGACAAAGGCGAGCCTGATATAACTGAAGAAGAAATGGCTGCAAGCTTTACCGCAACAACAGCAAAAGCATTTTTGACAGGTGTTGCCGGTAAATTTCTGCATCACGGTATGATGCAAGCCAAAGGCGCACAAGGTGTGGACGAATGTGAAGCAATTGCAGCGGCAAATGCTCTGACGCACCCTGTTACACAGTCAGTAATGCAGCTCAAGCATGATACTGCCGAAGAGATCAATCGAAAAGTTGCGATGGTATCTGAGGTAGCACCTGCACTCTGGGCAGGTCATAAGTTATCAAAAGATACAAATACAGGCGAGTGGTCGGTAGCCAAGAATGAAAAAGGCTATCCGATCCCGTGCAAGCCCAATGAGTGTAAAAAGCAACTTGTTGTTTTTTACACGGACAAACAAGGCTTGAACGTTGATATGCCGAACCCTAAGTATGTAGATGTTATCTCGAAAGTAATGACTGATCCTGCATCAGGTACTATCGTAGGTTTTGACAGTACGAAACGTTACAGTTATATGGGTTATGAGTCGCCGCTTGATAAACTCGCGTATGAGTCCAACATGGACACGATCGATGAACTTGCAAGCAAGAATACAGATCTGTTTAAAGGCATTATTAACGGCAATCTTGCACCGGATAAAATTGCTCACAATCGCGATGAAAGAATGAAACAGTCTGTTGATCCTGATTACAGACCCGATTATGTGCCGCTTGCAGCCAAAGATACGCGGGGTGACGGTAAAATATTGCCGTCAGTCGACGTAACTCAGAAATTATTGGATGAACACAAAGATATTACTTACATCAGTGATATACCCGATCCCGTAGAGCATACAGTTCATCGTAAGGAACATGAGAGGCATCTTGCTAACGGCAAGGTCGTACAGGTCAGAGCAACGGATTATAATCTCGGTCACGGTTATGATCAATTTACACCCGAAGAGAAGACTCAGACGGCTGAACGTGTAATGACGTTGGCTGAAAAGCACAAGGGCGATTACGAAGGTTTCAGAGCTGAATGTACGCCAGCTGACCGCACATTCTTTGATCTTTATACAAAGCAAAGAGCTAAATTTGCTGAGCTGAGTCCTGAAGAAAGGAGTCAGGCAAATCCTGCCGAATATGATGAGTTCATAAGAGGCAAGATCGCAGCGAAGAAAGTCAAAGAAGGCTTTGATAAGCAAGTCCGCGACGGTCTGGATATGAGCGAAGTTATGGCGGCATCGCCTAAGATAGCTTCATATGATAGTTTGTCAGCCGGCGAAAAAGTAAGCGCACTCACTTCTTTTGCCGAAAAGCGTGCAAACAATGTTCTTCGCGGTGATAATCTTGCGGAGTATAGCTCTATAGAACGAGATATACTCAAGCAAGTCGGCGAACAATATAAAATGAAATCAAAGGCGGCTGATGACCCCGAACGCGTTGCTTTTGAACAAAAAGCAGCAAGCGAGGGCAGGGACCCGTACAGCGAGTTCAATAAAGTTACAGCGGTAAATGCAGCTGTTCATAAAGCAAATGATGAAAAGGCTTATATGCGTTTGACTGATGAGCAGAAATACGACGTTGCAAAACAAGTTGCGGATATTACGCAGTCTTATCCGGACAAGTCAGAGCTGCAAAGTCATTTCAACTCAGAGCAAAAGGGTTTTGTCAGCAGGCTGAAAGAGCAGAAAGAGCAGATCTCGGCGATGAGCGATGAAAATGTGCAGGACGTAAAGAAAAGAATATCTGAGTTCAATGCGCGTTTTCCTGAAGCGGCGGCTTATAATAAAGCATATGCTGAAGTCAGCAAAGCTAAGTCGCAGAATATGTCGCCGGTATACAGTTCGCCTCAAAAAGATGCATCTATGCAGCAAGCTTGCCAAGAAGTGTCACAGCGTGAACAGCAGGAGAAACAGCGAGCGGCAGAGGCAAAAATGTCGTCACATAATAATGATTCTCCAAGATCATAATATAATAAGCTCCCTTGTTGTATAACAGGGGAGCGCAATGAAAGGATATGCATACAATGTTTTTAAGTGAAAGTAATTTCAAAGCTTTGAAAGAATTGCAGGATCAAGTCAAGAAGACTATTCATAATCAGTCTTTAATGGACGAATGTGAGCAGCTTGGCTATCAGGTATTCGATTCACCGCGTCAGCAGTTTAAAAACGATGTAGCACAAGCTACTGTGTTTGCGAATGACATAAGTGGTAGAAAATTTGTTTTTAAGAATGGATCGCCGTGTTTTGATACGCCAAATTCTGAATATGATGTATTATCAGGTATGAGCAAAGCTATATTGCCGGCATCAGATTATGAATACGATGTCATAAAACGTAATGTAGATAAGACTGAGGATTTCTGGAAAGGGCGGAAATATGTTTGTGAAGACTATTCTTCCGAATATATAGCATTGCTGAAAGCCTTGACTGATGTCTATGAACATCTTGAGCGGCTTACGAAGTTCAATGACATTATAGACAGATATCCTGCTGCTGATTACAAGAAATTCGCAGACTGTTGGTATGAAGTCATATGTGAAGACGTCGAATAAAAAAAATGCTCTCTTGCGATGAACAAGAGAGCATTATTGTTTACAAAAATAACTTGACGAAAATGATAAAATATGCTATAATATGATTGACGATAAAGAAAGGACAGGTGCATTGACATGATAAGATTTGACGGAAATATCGACCGTGCAGCGAAGGATAAACTTGCTGAACAAAGGACTATCAAGCCGACTAAAATAGAAAGACCCATTAAGATCGACTATGATTTTGCCGACAGAGACGCATATTTATCCGAACAGGAAGAACAGACTGTTTTGCCTATACCTTCTGCAAAAAACAATGAAAAAGACGATAAACAGGATATCCCCGAAGAAAAGAATATACGCAAAGAAAAGGCTATGCCTAAAAAGAAATTCGAGGAAGATAAGGACTTTCCAAAACTGAAAAGCAATGCTTATCAGTATGCTATCGAGAAAGAGTAAAAAAAAGACCGCGAAAGCGGTCTTTTTCGTTATTTGATATCAGGTGCGGTCTTTTGTTCAGATATATTTAATTGATTGCTATCGGGTAATTCAGCGTATCTTTTCTTCATTATTTCGCTCAAAGAACGATTTCGTTCACGTACGATAATGTCATCAGTATCAGAGTTATCATAAATAAATTGATAATACGGTATATACTTAATATTGTTTTTTGTATCTGTTATATCTTTAGACAAAACTATTTTTTCATAGTTATCAGGAAGAATACTCAAATGTGTTGCCGATAATTTTTTATTTGAAATTGATATTTCAATTGCAGATTGTCGGCTCGTATTTACATAATCAATTTCATTTTCTTGTTCATCACGGTATTCAATGGCACCTTTACTTGGCAATAAACCTCTGACATGACATTCAACAATGCTGCCTAATAATGCGTTATTTAGTTTATCAGGCATTTTGTTGCCCATAACATCTTGAAGAAGATCAACATAGAACATTGGGTATTTTATACAAGTGTTTATTTTACCCATTACTTCCTCTTTATTGAAATTATCATTATACGGAGATAAAAACGATTGGCATACATATGCGTTTGCATCAAGATCATCTGAAACGTATGTTGTAGTTATTAATCCGCAATTGTTTAAAAATTGCAAAGATTGTTTGAGTTCACGAGAAGTCATTGATTTAAAACTTCTATATCTGTCTGCAAGGTGTTTTGCAATTTTATCATGTATTTCCGGCATATCGTTTTCAGGATCAATGTTTTGGGCAAAATGATGTTTTATACTTTTTTCAAGATAATCAGGGCTTACAAATGTAGAATAATTTGTTCTATTATGCAATGTTACTAATGAAGCATATAACACGTCAAGCAGTTTATCTACAGTGACTTCAGAGCAATCGTTGCCATATATTATGTTATTTGCGTTTGCATTAGACCTAACTGTTTCGTCCAAACAACCTGTCAGATATTCTCTGGTATTGTTGAAATTTTTATAAAATTCTCTTGTTCCTTTCAAGAATTGCTGATAATTTTCTTCAGATGGTTCAGATATGTTTTTATAGGCAAGCCATTCAGGATAGCTTAAAAAATCTGCATAAATATAAGCGGCATCGCCTGCAAACGCTTGATGTCCCCACGAACTTAAAGCTTTTGATTGACTTCCTGTGAAAACAACTTTAGTATTCGTATTATTGCAAGATGTAAAAGCATCTTGTATATCCATTATTGACCAGTCAGGGTTGTTGATATATGTTGCTTCGTCAATAAGAAAAAGTGTTTTCTTGTTTTCATTTATTGCATCTATTATATCATCTATAAATTTATTTTTCCCAAAAGTCGGTATTGGTTCACGCTTAGCATCTATATAGATTACTTTTTCAAAATCGTTATTTGACGAAAAAGTATCTTGCAGTTGTTTCATACAGACTGTTTTGCCGCATCTTCTCGGACCCAATATAAAAGTCACGTTCTGCTTTTTTACAGTATCTTCAACATCATAATAAAATCGCCTTTTAAAATTGTAATTTGTTTCCATATTATCCCTCTTTTCTCGACATAGGCAAAATATGCTTGCTTTCTATGATTATAGCATATATTGCTCGAAAAAGCAAGCATATTGTGAAAAAAGTCAGTAACTAACTTTTATAAGCTCTTTTTGAGCGTTGTTATAAGTGATCTCAAGAATGTAAGTCCTGTTGGGAATATCAGATTTGTCAAGACAAATTTTAGATATTCCGTCTTTGCTTTTCAATGCATCGGCAATAGCATTTCGATATGCGTCTGCTATATCTGCGCTGTTAAAGAAATTGCGGTCGCTTATATCCATAAGCGTTTCAACGCCATGATCGCTGTTGAGGCGAGCGACTTTATAGATACGTTCTGTCTGGTCAAAAGAATCTATCGCTTCGATGAAAATATTATTTTTATCAGGCGGCGATATTATCTCAGATCCCCAGAAACTCATATTTTCTTTGGAAAAATACAGACCTGCACCGGCTATTAATTCTTGTTTTGTCATAAATAATACGTCCTTCCATGATGTTATGATAATATTATTTTTTCAATATCCGCCGTCCGTCTACGGACGGGGGAGTGTTAGAAAAAATCACACATATACGAGAAAAAAATGATAATTTTTTTTAATTTATCCTTGACACATATACACAAATATGCTATAATATACTTGACAATACAATTGACATTGAAGATTTGACAGAACGTTTTGATAAAAAAATTAAGCGAACGTTTTGCGGCGTTCGCTTTTTTTATTTGACAAATTTTTTTGATGATGGAGATGTGACGTAATATGGCAATGAATGTAGGCTATTTAACTTCTAACAGAACAAGCGACGGTGACGAAATGTATACGCCGTTTTACGCAGTAGAACCTTTATTGGAATTTATACCAAAAGATAAGATCATAGGCAACACCGCGTAATATCGTGCAAAAGAAAAGCCTTTACGATGTCCAAAAAGGAACCGCAAAGTTCACCCTAACTTGCTTGCAAAGGCAAACTTTATCAAGCCGTCAGAAATTTTCTGTCAGCCAGATAAAGGTTTGCCAATGCAAACATAATATTAAATTTCGCAGTCTGT
>CANRFB010000098.1 GCA_947629785.1 uncultured Clostridia bacterium
GTATTTCCGTTAATGACTGCCTTGGTTGGTTTTCTGCTGTTACTGACAGGTATTAATTTGATGGATTGCTATAGTTGCTTATTGGCATATGCTTGAAAACATAACAGGTCAAGAAATATTTGAAAAATATGATATCGTTGATATTATTCACGCATATGACCCTTACCATACATTATCGATCCAACACGCAATTGATAAAATAAAGGAGAACATGGTATTATGATAACAGTATATCACGGATCAAGTGTACCTGTAGAAAAGCCCTCATTATCTTACAGCGAGCCGGGTACGGATTTTGGTAAAGGCTTTTATGTAACGGCTGATTTAAATTTGGCTAAAAAGTGGGCTTTCGGAGCAACACCGACCATAACTCAGTATGCCCTTGATACTGATGATCTGGCGATATGTAAATTTGATGCTGATGAAAAGTGGGTCGATCTTGTCATACATAATCGTTCCGGGAAAGTCTCCGATGAATTTTCCGGTTATGATATAATTTTCGGTCCTGTTGTTGACGATAAATTATTTTCCGTAATAGACTTCTATGAGCGAGGATATGCTGCCATAGAAGTCATAATGCAACTGATACAATGCTCTGACATAGGCACTCAGATATGTATAAAAACAGACAAAGGGATAAATTCATTAACATATCAGGACACCATGATCCTGACCTTTTACGAAATGATGAAAATACGGGAACAAAATCAAGCCGAAAGAAATGCGATTGATAAAGTTTATTCAGATCTTCTGCGTAAAATTAATGGTCGCTGATGACTTGACAGCTGTATAGACTTGCAGGATCCGGCGAGAATATTTAAGCGATTTTCAAGGGCATAATTTGACAAGTCGGAATTTTTATGATATGATCATACCATTATATAATTCTCAACAAATCGAAATATTTATAAGTGTTGAGAGTTGAGATATAAAAAAGTTTGACGACAGCCTATGGGAAAATATCGATCTTCCCCATACATGGAGCGCTGCCAACGGCGCAAGCGGGCGCACAGGGATCACCGAGGGCGGAGAAAAAAATTTATTATCGGACTTTTTGCAGGATCTCTCCCTTGAAAAACACCTGCCAATATGATATAATATAGTTGTTAAAAAGTTGAATATTTTTTGGGAGGAATTGCAAATGTATAATGCTGACGCGAAAAGGTATGAAAAAATGCCTTATCGGCGCTGTGGAAAAAGCGGTTTAAAGCTTCCGGCAGTGTCTTTGGGACTTTGGCAGAATTTCGGCAACAACGGCGTTTATTCAAATATGGAAAAAATGATACACACCGCATTTGACCTTGGTATAACCCATTTTGACCTTGCGAACAACTACGGCAATCCGTATAACGGCAGTGCGGAAGAAAATTTCGGCAGGATACTTCGGGATATGCGGAATTACCGCGATGAAATGATAATTTCCACAAAGGCAGGCTATGAGATGTGGTCGGGTCCTTACGGCGACCGCAACGGCAGCAGAAAGTATCTTACCGCATCGCTTGACCAGAGTCTGAAACGAATGGGACTTGAATATGTAGACATTTATTACCATCATATCTATGACCCGAACACGCCGCTTGAGGAAACCGCGCTTGCACTCGACAATGCCGTAAAGCAGGGCAAGGCACTCTATGTGGGCATTTCAAATTACGGAAGAGAACAGACATCGGAGATACTTAAAATTTTTAAGGAACTGAGGACGCCGTTTATAGTTAATCAGCCGAGTTATTCTATGCTTAATCGTTGGATAGAGGACGATAAACTGGATAAATACTGTCTCGAAAACGGTATCGGACTTGCAGTGTTTTCGCCTTTGTATCAGGGTTTTCTGACGAATAAGTATCTTTGCGGCGTGCCGAAGGATTCAAGGGTAGGGCGCGGCGAGACGTGGATAGACGATCAGCTTGATGATAAGATGATCGGAAAGTTAAACAAGCTGAATGAAATTGCAAAAAGACGCGGGCAGACGCTTTCGCAGATGGCGCTTGCTTGGGTTCTCAATAACAAAGCTGTTGCAACGGTGCTTATAGGCGCAAGCAGACCGGAGCAGATCGCGGAAAATGTCGGTTGTATCGAAAATCTTGTATTTGAAAGTGAAGAGATAGAGGAGATAGAGAAAGTTCTGAGAGATTAAATTTTTTTGGGACGGAATTATTTATCTTTACATGAGTTGTTTTAGATCTAAGGTTTAAAATCGTCTACGCAAAGGAGAAAAACATGGATAACATAGAAGTAAAGGTCACTTCGATTGAAAAAGCTGCTGTTACTGATTTTGATGCGGTAATATATGATCTGGATAAAGAGATCGAAATGCTTTCAAGTCAGGCTGATAAGTGGGACAATATTGTTGCAGTTGCTTCGGGCATTTTATGCAGTATGCTTGATATATTGTGGGTAGGAGATTTCAGTCTTGAAAGCGGACGTTCATTTGCAAGCGATAAGATCGACGGATTTGTTGAAAAAACAGCCAATCTGCTTGGTTATAATGGCAGCAAGGGGCAAAGTGCTGTTAAGTTTCTTGAAGAAAAATTCCCCATACCAAGTGACGGAAATACTCCTGATTTCGGCGGCGGATTACAGCATCATCTTCGTGATTTCGGACATCACCCCACAATAATCGGACTTATATTTTCCTTGCTGACACAGTTTACAGAAATGTCATACGGAACTGATGTCAATGGTATATTCAAAGCAGTGCCTGTTCCCGAAAAAAGCAAGGCTTTTATAGGAAAAGATATTCCCGATAAGCTGTTCAAGGGTACGATCATATGGTTTTTCCATCTTGTCAGCGATATGTCCGGATCAAGCAGTACGGCAGGGATCAGCGGCGGTACGGGCATACCGGGTCCGATACTTTCACTTGCCAAAGAATTATCCGCAATGCCTGTTTTCAAGAATATGAACATAGGCGATAATACGCTGTCAGCGTTTCTCTCTAAAGTTTTTAACGGAACTATATTTGCACAGCATGATGAAAACGGAAATATAATTAAAGATACTGTTATTAAGTTTGATCTGCGCGGAGAACTTGGTGCAATCGCCGAGCTCGGCAAACAGGCAATTCCCGTAATTGCAAATGAATGTATAGTCAGGGGATTTTACTTTATAAGGCGATTTGCAATTTCATTAAAAAATTTGAATTGCACTTCTCTTGGCGATTTAAGTCTGAAAAATATTGACTGGGATTTTGTTAAGCCTTTTGGGAACCCAACTATAGACAGAATGATCACTATTTCAAGTGCTGTTTTCTCCACGATCGATATTGCAGAAGCAGTTATATCTCAGCAATACTTTGTTGCTGTTAATTATGTGGGTATAGGAAGATTTGCCGTTGCAATAGGCAATGAGATCACAAATTATCTTAAAGTGCGTGATGTAAAGATAATTAAGCAGATGTATGAAGATATTCGCCGCAATACATTTACGGAAACAGATAACAACATTTATAACAGAATAGGAGAAACTATGGATATTGGAAAATTCGGGCTTAATCTGGAACAGACAGAAATACTTTATAACCTTGAAATGTATAAGATTATCAACGATGTAAACCGCGGCGGCAAGACTGCTGTTCTGAAAGGACAGTGGTTAGAAGAATGGAAACAATATATGAAAAGCGGCTTTTCTGCTTTTGTCGGTGATGAGAACGCCGTTCTGCACTGGTATTCCGTTCAGAAACTTCACGATGCTGTTGCGGCAAATTCTCCGGAATTGCCTTGGTTCAGACTTGTATTACTGGAAGCAATGCTGTTTGAACCATATTATCCGCTCAGCACGGAAATAGACAAAAAAGGAAAAGAAATTCCAAGTACAAAATACAAGGAACTGCATTTGCCGTTAATGGGATATAGTCAATCAGAAGGTGATAAATTTCTTGAAGGATTTTTTACCGAAAGTTATTATCAGAAAGGCTATATCGAAAGACTTCGTAAATGTTACGGTAAAGTTATCCGCGAACTGAATGAAGTTCTTAAAAATGCTATAAAAAGTATATCCATATCTGCCGGAATTGCTATTGTTGTTATTGCTACCGCAGGAGCATTTGCAGGACCGATCGCAGTTGCGCTTGTAGGCTCGAATTTCGCAGGACTTAGCGGAGCGGCTTTGACAAGTGCTTGCCTTGCATACCTTGGCGGCGGAGCAATTGCAGCAGGCGGATTGGGAATGGCAGGCGGTACTATGGCAATTGTAGGCGGCGGTGCGGTTCTCGGTCTTGGCATGGGTGCGGGAGTCGGCGGAACTGTCGGCGCAGCAGGACTCCTCGGAAAGAAAGACACTATACTGCAATCTGCAAAACTTATGGTTTCTGTTCGGGAAATATTCCTCAATGACGAACATGACATAGAATATTCAAATACGATCTACGAACAGTATGTACAGAATATTGCCGATATTGAAAAAGGGCTTGTAGACCTTAAATTAAAAGCAGATGTTGCCGACAAAGAGGAAAAGAAGCGTCTTAAACAGCAGATAAATGATACGGAAAAATCAGTTCAGGCAATGAGAATAGCAATGAAAAGCATGAACAGGTTCAATAGTTCGTTTGCTGTTGGAGGAAGTGCAGAGGAATAATAAAAACTGCATATAATCAATTAAAGAAAAATGTAAAGTGAGGAGAAATTTTATGCTTGGAGCAATAGTTGGCGACATTGTCGGCTCGGTCTATGAATGGCACAATATAAAAACGAAGGATTTTCCTTTATTCCGTAACGACTGCTTTTTCACCGATGATACCGTTATGACCTGCGCTGTTGCGGAAGCTGTCATGAACTGCGGACAGAAAGACGATTTCATAGACGCCATGAAGAAATACGGCAGAATGTACCCCGATGCCGGATATGGCGGCAGATTTGGTGCATGGATTGATTCTGATAGCCGTGAGCCGTACAACAGTTATGGAAACGGATCGGCTATGCGTGTTTCGCCATGTGCATGGGTGATGGATCGTGCTTTCTATGCAAAAACGGGAAAATTTCCGTCCGATGGCAGAACTCTTGCACGGCTGTCCGCAGAAGTTACACACAACCACCCGGAGGGTATCAAAGGTGCGATGGCAACAGCTGATGCTATTTTCATATGCCGATATTACAACGAATACAAGCAGTCCGTTAATAACGAATGCAAGAAACGTATAAAAGAGCATATTGAGCAGGAGTACGGATATGATCTTTCGCACACGCTTGATGAAATTCGTCCTGCATATAGCTTTAATGAGACCTGTCAGGATACCGTACCTCAAGCAATTATTGCTTTTCTGGAAAGCACGGATTTTGAGGACGCTATCCGAAACGCCATTTCTCTTGGCGGTGACAGCGACACACTTGCCGCGATCACAGGCAGTATAGCAGAAGCGACTTACGGCATTCCCGACCAAATCAAGGACAAGGCATATTCCTATTTGGACGAGCCGTTGAAGAATGTGCTCATAAGGTGGGGAAAGTATATTTCAAGTCAAGAGGGTGATTATACATCATTTAAATAAGAAAGAGTTATATAGCATAAAAACTAAAATTAAAAGCAGGATCAAAAAATATCATCTGTATTACTTGTACATGAATGATATGAAATAAGATTACCAATAGACAATACAATTTTTTATTTTCACAGGACAGTTTCAAATTATTATGGGTAAAGACTAAAAACGAGTATAAATAGAGGACTTTCGGCTGAATAAAACTGCTGAAAGTCCTTGTTTATTAGGAATTTTTCTCGTGTAAAGATCCAATACAAATCATGAAGATACATACTAAGTTTTAGTTTGAGTTCTAAGAGCAAGTAAATCGGCTGTGCCTGATCATGTATACAGTTCGTATCATTTTGCTGATTTTTTATTTTTAGAACCGCGGTATTTCTGAGGTACCGCGGTTATTTATTTTTTCAGGCAAATGTATTGTTTTCTTGTGCGCAGTTATTTGATCCGGCAGCGGCGGGGCCGCTGCCAATTGAACTTTAAAGTGGCTTTTGGTTGAAACCTAAAGCGCTTAATTTAATATGAAAGGAATGAATGCAGTATGCTTATAACCGATGTAAGAATTCGTAAGGTGTTCACCGATGGTAATTTGAAAGCTGTTATATCAATTACCATTGACAACAGTCTCGCGATCCATGACATCAAAGTCGTTAAGGGAACCGACAGAATTTTTGTCGCTATGCCCAGTCGTAAGGATGAAAACGGTATCTATCGTGATATCGTGCATCCGATCGATGTCAGCACACGGGATGATTTCGAACGAATCATCCTCGCGGCGTACGAAAACTATGTTGCTCTGGAAAGCGCCATGAGCGAAAGGAAAGCGAGAGAGCGAGAGAGCGAAAGAAAAAGAGCGAGCAAAAAAAGCAGCTTAAACGAGTGAGCGAAAAGTGGGAAAAGGATTATCCCAACGCCATGAAAAGTTGGTATACCAATTGGGACGTGATCTCGCCGATATTCAAGTTTTCAGCACAGGTCAGAAAGGTGATCTACACCACCAA
>CANRFB010000099.1 GCA_947629785.1 uncultured Clostridia bacterium
TCCTGCAACGGTCTTAACGCGGACGGTTCGGGGCGTGATATTCAGACAGGAGAAATGCTCCGTACCAAAATAGCTGATAAAATAAAATGGGAGGTCAAAATGCTTGCTCTTCCGGAAAGCATTGCAATACAACTTTTACAGTCCTTGCAAAAAACATTTTATACAGCTATTACGCACGATCCACAAACCGGACAATGGAAAGAACGCACGTATTACACGGATTCCGTTCCTTTCGGCGTTCAGCGTTACCGGAAGAAAACGCAGGAGATCTACTATGACGGCTTGTCATTCACAATGACGGAGAGGTGATAGTATGCAAAGCAGGAGTGATGTTTGGAAAAGCCTCGCGGCAATGGGGGCGTTCCGGCTTGAAACAATAGCGGAAATAGGCGGTAAACCATACACGTCCATTTCCGCTCCGATTATTAATCGCGCGCTTATATCGGACGCGCTATCGGTCGGAAATTGTGTGTCGGCTACACTACAATTTTCACTACTTACGCAGGACGTGATCCCAAAATCCTCGGAGATAATTATTCGGAAACGCCTTGCAGAAAATGACACATACAGTGAATGGCTGCCGTCTGGCACGTTCTATATAAGTCAGCGTACAGCTGATCCTGTAACGGGACTGCTTACCTTTTTGTGCTATGACGCAATGCTGAAAACAAATGCGGCATATCCGATAACAAAACAATCGGAGACGGAATTTCCAAAGGCTATGGGCGATGCGATACAAGAGATCGCGGACCGTATAGGCGTGGAAGTGGATAGCCGGACGTGGGCATACATAGAGTCAGGGCTTGATTATTACATTCCGCTCCCCCTTGGGCTTACTATGCAAAAAGTTCTCGGATATATAGGTGCGGTTTTCGGCGGGAACTGGATCATTACGTCCGAAAATAAGTTACGGTTCGTTCCTTTGCTTTCCGCCGCAAATGCGGACACGGCGAACGATGACAGCAAGGTGAATGTTTTAGGTATCCTAAGAAAGATCAACACAAGTGATTCATTGTCGATAAGCGGCGTATCAATGAGTAACGGCACGGACACCTTTACAGCGGGAGACGATTCGGATTTTCTGCTTAAAACACCAACAAATCCTTATGCTACACAATATATTGTAAACAGTCTCTTTGAAAAGTTGGGCGGTCTGGTTTACGAACCGTTCACTTTGGAAAAAGCAGTTTATGATCCGGCGGCGGAACTTGGGGACTATATCATAAGCAAAGATGACGTGCGGAGCGTCTTGTATTCGGAAACGTCCACATACAATATGGCTTTTCGCGGAGATATTTCCGCGCCGTTCAAAGCCGAAATGGAGGACGAATACCCGTATACAGGGACGGCAAAAAGGGTTGACGATATAGAGGACGAACTCAGGGAACTAATAACGCTCGTTGCCGATAAAGCAAGCATTGACGATCTTTCAGCGGTTTACGCGCTGATACAAAATCTATCCGTTGAGGATATAAAAACGGGTATCATACATTCAAATGACTATGAGATAAAAACTATTCCGCGCGTATACCCTGCAAAAACATTGTACCCGTCAAATAGCCTTTATCCGTCCAACGGTGAAACCGTATTAAGAGGTTTTGCTATTGATTTTTCGTCCGGCGTTATCTATGGTGCGTTTTACAGTGAACAGATCGCCGCCCTTGAGGAAAGTATCGCCGGATATGACGAAAAAATCGCAGAAATTGACGGCAAAGTGTCTGAATGGGATAGTGTTATAAACAACGTTGATAAACGGCTGAATGAACAAGACAGAAAATTAGAGGAATACAACGATATTCTAAACGCTTATGACTTGGCCATAGAAGATCTGCAAAGCGGAATGTCCGAAATAAGCAAGACTGTTGAGGATATTAAGGCGTTGCTTGAAAAAGCAAATAAATCTTTGCTATATCCGAAAAATTTCACAAATCCCATATCCAATAATGAGGAGGTATAAACAATGGCGTATGAGAAAGTTTGGCCCGATGGCTGGAAAGACAACGAGGAGGGCGGTACTTATATAGACGCCGCCGGACTAAATCACATTGAAAACGGCATTATCGCAAACGATAAAGCGATAACAGAGGTGCAGGAGTCCATAAAGACGCTAACTACGGCGGACGAAACAAATCTCGCGGAGGCAAAGCGGTATTCAGATACAACCCTTGTTTCCGCTAAAAAATACTCGGATACAAACTTGGACACGGCAAAGGGCTACACGGACAGTACGGCTGCAACGCTGCGTTCAACCATATCAGCGACCGATGAAAAAATATCCGCACTCGATAAGAAACTTGGCGGCTTAACTTTCGCAATCAATTCCGCTGACCGTGGACTTGATATAATAGTTGATTAATTAAAAGGAGGATCACACAATGAGTGAAACGTACAACATTCCCCGCGATCAAACATTAAAGGAACTTGTTTCCTTGCAGAAAGCGGTTCTGCTTGGCAGCTCGGACGCGGGGGCGGTTGACCGTTACTTTAACGGTCTTGTTCTGGCGGCGAAAAACAAAAATGAGGTTGATAGCCTTTTCCGCGAATGGTGGGCTACACAGTACAGAGAGGGCGAAACAACAAGGAATGACTTGCTTGAACGTTGGTTCGGTACAGTGCTTGACGATACGCGCGTACACGGCGTGAAATTCCCGCTCTTTGCTACATCTCAATCCCCGAACGGAGAACTCACAGACGATAGCAAGGGCTTGTCCTGCACGCCGTCTACCGCGTCATCGGCGGGCAACGATCCTTTCGCGCATCTTCCGCAGTTTTGGTGTCTTGAGGTATCCGCGGAAAAGAACGCGGACGGTTCGCACACCATATACGCCGTTGAACTTATAGACGATCTTAATACCGTCCGTTCCGGCGAGCATCTTTGTTGGGTGCTGCAAAAGAATACCTACACAAGAGAATATGACGAAAACGGTTATCGTATTCTGAAAATGCGCTGTCATCCGGGCGCGGGCTATAATGCTTGGCCGGAGGGCAAAGATCGGACGGGTAAGGTCCACAGTTACATAGCGCATCCGAAATACTATGCAGGTATGGGTGCGGGCAACAAGATCACTTGCGGAACGGGACTTGCGCCTGTAAACTATACTGCACACACAGCGGGTGTAACTTTATGGAGGCAGCGCGGCGCACAATACAGCGGCGCGTCCGGCGATCTGCTTAAATTCCTGCATCGTATGATGTGGCTTAAATATGCGCGTAAAGGAAATTCGGGAACGATCGAGGGCTGTTCGGCTTATAACTTCCAGTATACGGCGGCTGTTTCGGAAAACGGCGTAAAGCGTATTATTCTCACGACTGCACAGGCGGATAACCTCTTTGTCGGTTCGGCTGTCAATATTGGTACAAATGCCTCCGCTGACCGTAACGCGGCGTCAAACTTTAGTATTGCAAAAAATGTTCGTATCACAAAGATAGAAACCGTAAATATCAGTAGTACGAATTACAAGGCTGTTACCGTTGACGTTCCGGCTACGTTTAATTCAATAGCAGGTACAACATACATAAGCACGATGCCGTATTGGTCCGGCTGGAATGACGATGTACTCGGAAATGACGGAAGTAAATACAGCTACACAACGGGAAAAGAACCGGGGCTTTTACAGAAAATCGAATTTCAGAACGGTGCGTACCTTATTGTCAGTGACGAACTCTGGCAATGGGGAAAAACCGAAAACGGAGATTTCACATTTGACTGTTATACCTGTCATAACCAAACTAAAGTTACAGCAAACGGTACTATTTCAGGTGATTATACAAAACAGGACGATCTTACAATGACTTTCCCCTCAACGCAAGGTAACGGCTGGGTTTATATCGAAGATACGGCGATCACAAAAGATCCCGCCGTGTTGTGGCCGTTAAAGGTAAGTACCGCGGCGGGTTCAGGAACGGGAGTAAAAGCCGCTATGCACGTCTTTCCCGCGGCATCGGGTGTTCGGGCTGCTTGGGTTTGGGCTTCCTTGAACTTCGGGGGCTTTTGTGGTTTTGCCTGTCGCGCCTCGGGCTATTCCGCGGGCCATGCGTACTGGGACGGCGCGCTCGGCGCTCCCGGTTTAGCTGGGTAAGACGGGGTGAATTGCTATTGCGGCGCGATTTAGCGCCGCAATAGCAAGAGGGGCGGTAGCCCCTTAATAAAGGCTTTTTTCTCGGCTACACAATACGCGGTAGTCGGAACAAAATAAAAGGGATATACAATGTAGAAGTGCGCCGCTATGAACGTCAATCCCGCGGCATCGGGTGTTCGGGCTGCTTGGGTTTGGGCTAACTTGAACAACGGGGGCAATTGTGGTATTGCCTGTCGCAACTCGAACAATTCCGCGGGCAATGCGAACTGGAACGGCGCGCTCGGCGCTCAACTGGTTTAATATGCAAGTGTGTTTTCTTAATATCATCATTGCATTGTATATTCCTCCCTTATGTGGGAAAATTGCTTGAAACCAGCATCGCGGAACAGTAATCCGCGGCATCGGAATAAGGAATCCGATGGCGATTAGTAGCGATAACCAACCCCGAAAATCGTTGAAGATAAACCAGATAAGAAAATACACGAAAGAGGTACAGTTAATGAAAACATTCTGTAAGCCTAAACAAGTAAACATTGAGAGCGTTGAATTTAACGCGCCTGCGGTACATAAGGCCTTTGCACACGGCAAACTTGCTAAAAACGAATTTGCAAGGCTGCTTATGAAAACAGGGCTTATATCGCGCCGTGAAGTTGAGATCGAATACCTTTCACAGGAATACGATAAGATACCAAAGGCAATAGACGCGTTCAATGCTACACTAACAAAACGCATAATAAACCGCGATCTTGAACTGAAACCTATTAAGCAATTCCAACGGCTTGACGGTATTTCTCGGAAAGAGCGCACGCTAAGCAAACTTTCTCCCGAACAACAAGTATATGAATACATAGCCGTGGAGGCACTTATGCCGTTATTCAGGGCGAAATTATTACCCTATCAATACGGTAGCATACCGGGCAGAGGTCAGACAACAGGAAAGAGACGTATTGAACGTTTACTCCGTCAAAAACTGCGTGGGAAACTGGACGGTGTTAAATGCGACGTTCGGCACGCCTACGAATCAGTCACAGTGGATTGTGTAATGCGGCTGCTGAAACGGGATATTGGCAAAAATAAACCCCTTATATGGTTTATTGGTGCTTGTCTTGCAAATTATCCAAATAACGCGCTTGTAATCGGCGGTTATCTTCCGACGTGGCTTTTTAACTACGTTATGTCGTATGTTCTCCGGTACATTATGCACTTGGAAAAGTGCAGGCGCGGCGTGCGTCAAAAGCTGATTTCGGCTTGCGTTTGCTATGCAGATGATTTTGTATTGTTTGGGCGGATAACAAATCTTAAAAAGGCTATAAAACAAACGGCGGTATGGAGTAAAAACACATTAGGCTTGGAGATCAAAAAGGTTTGGTGCATAACCTATGTCAAATCCTTTCTCGAAGAAAAAGTTATATACCGTCTTAGAAAATTCGGCGCAAAGGTCAGAACGCCGGGCGTTGATATGATGGGATATGTCATACGCCGAACCTACACAATAATACGCGGAAAAATATTTATAAGAATACGGCGGCAATTTATGAGGGCGAAACGCGAACTCGAAAAGCTCGGTTATATTCCGTATTGGAGAGCGTACAAGCTGATAGCATATAACGGGTGGCTTGAAAACAGCGACAGCTTGACATTCAAACGGAAATATGACGTATACAATATCCGGTATATGGCTGAATATTCATTGTCGCGGCACAGCAAAAAGCTGAATAAAGAACGGGAGGTTTATATCAATGAAAGAAAGTTATACCTTGCAACCTAAAGAAATTGAAGTTTTCACGCACAACGGACAGACGGATGTAATTATCCGCCGGAACGTTGCGGCTACACAATGCGTAATCAACGATGAGAGCGATACACAGGATATGTGGGAATGTGACGAAACACAATTCCGTTATCCCGGAATACTATCGGTAGCGGAAATTGAGGCGCAAGTGAACAAGTGGTTACAGTATGCGGGCGCGGAAAGCCTTAACGAACTGGAACGCCTCAAGCAAGCAGCTATCGAAGATGCGTCAAAAACGTGCAATTCTACCATATGCGCCGGAATTACACTCGAATTATCCGATCATAAGCAGCACCATTTCAGTCTTGAAATAACGGATCAGATAACTATATCACAGCTTGCGAAAAATGCGGCGGCGGGGCAAGCCTATGTTCCGTGGCACGCTGACGGCGAGGCTTGCAGATTTTATTCCGCCGCCGATATAGCCGCGATAAATGCGGGAATGGAGGCTCTTATACTGTTTCAACAGACGTATTTCAACAGCTACAAGTGCTGGATCAACGGTGCTGAAAGCGTTGACGAATTGAACAGTATACGATACGGTATGCCGATACCCGAAAAGTACCAGTCCGAGGTTATGAA
>CANRFB010000100.1 GCA_947629785.1 uncultured Clostridia bacterium
ACTGTATTTCCGTTAATGACTGCCTTGGTTGGTTTTCTGCTGTTACTGACAGGTATTAATTTGATGGATTGCTATAAACAGCCTCCCGAAGAGAACGGAACCGACACTGATGAAGAAAAGCTGCCTATTATTATATCCGCCTTTCGTAAGTTTATTGTCTGCGAAAGCGGAGACCTTTCGGACACCGTAATGCCCGACCGAATACACGTTGTTTCCGATCATGAGTTTCAATTTACTTATGGCGAAGATGTTGAAGTCCTTTCCTTTGAATGGGAAGGCGATAAAATTATAAAAAGCATTAAATATACTAAATTGCAGGACGAAGGGTGATTTGTGTGCGTACATATCTTTATGAACTGCGGAAAAAAGCTAATAAAACGCGAGATGAATTAACAAAAATTTTAAGAAATCAATTTTGTATAACAAAGTCAAATATTCCGCTATTGAGCGCGGAGAAATTTGCAAGTGCTATTTAACACAGTGCAAAATCCGAATCAATAACGTATCGCTATACTTTAAGTATCTTACAAATTAGGAGGATAAAATCATGAATGATGAAAAAATTAGGGAATTTGTCGATAAAATAGCAGAAATGACAACTCAAAAATCTATTTCATGGCAACATTATAAAGACGGAGACCTGAATATCAAAGATGACAACTTCATTTTTTTCCACAGCGAGTTTTGTATGTTGGACTCAAAATCATCATATTATACACGCATTGACAGGAATTTTATTATACTTGCCCTTGAAAAATGGGAAGATGGTAAGGATGCCCGTCAACCGCAAGAATATTATAGACTTTTAGTAGGAGAGGAAGGAAAACACGGTTTCATATCACAGTTACCATTTAATGATGATCCTTATGCAATGCTATCAGAATTATCATATTATATAAAAGATTCAATAAATGATTCTGATGAAAAAGCGGCTGCATTTGTAGATTCAATATTAAATAATGATTGTTCTTAACAATATTTTGACCACGGCAAGCGTCCACATCAAAGCTGGGGATTTTGGTGTGAGGCTTTCTGAATATAAAGTAAAACAGGAGGTATAGAAGATGGCGGAATTAACCATACATGAACATACAGTAGAACCTACCTGCAATTGGACTACTGTAATTGTTGAAGACACACAGGAAAAAACAGACGTATGCGCTCACAAGATCACTTTTGACCGCGCCTATCCATTTATATGGGTTATACTGCGCAGCGGCACCGAAATTGGCACTGCATTGACTAAAGAAGATGTGGAAAGAGCGGTTATAGAAGACGAAGAAACACAGCTTAAAGATTTTGATCTATCAGTTGACGGAGTAATATTGCTGAATACAGGTCAGGCTTTTTGCATTGCGTGCGGCGCGCGAAATACACTTTATCTGCTACAAAAGAACGGCGGCATACACGCTCTTATTGCCGCACAGGATGACCCAATTTGCCCGCTTACACAAATATACGGATGGACATAAGAAGCGGAGGTAAAAGCTATGAATGATTTCCTTAAAAACTTCTTTGCCGCCGTTTGCGCATTTTTTGGTTTCCTTTTCGGAGACCGAAACGGGTTAATGCTTGCGCTTATCGGGCTTATTGTACTCGATTATATTTCTGGCGTTATTGCCGCTATTATTGAAAAGCGCTTATCCAGTGAAGTCGGGGCAAAAGGAATAGCCAAGAAGATATTCATGCTCCTTATCGTTGCTGTGGCAAATATAGTTGATATCAATGTGATCGGAGAAGGTCATGTACTTAAGAGCGTTACTGTCCTTTTCTACATAGCCAATGAGTGTATATCACTTATTGAAAATGCAGGTCGGTTAGGTGTTTCTGTACCGAATAAACTTATGGAAGTACTTGAACAGCTAAAAAATAAAAATAAATGATCCGCTCCGACAAAGAAATCCCCGCAGTATTTTATATGACTGCGGGGATCGCGTATTTTATAAGTAGCAAATTGCACAAAAAGGTTAACATTATTTTTATCTATAATAATTGATACGCTTTTCAAAACAAGGTGTATAATATTGATGTAAGCGAATTACAGCTTACCAACATTTCCCGAAAGTGTAGTCTTTTTCACATTTCACTGAGATTTGCTTTGATTGAAGAAGAATACGAATACAAAGCAAGCAGTTAGTTCTTTCTGCTTTGACGGAACAGCTTCGCAATATCCTGCAATCGGTGCGGACTTTGTAGAGCTTCGCAGCGAAACGGAATGGAACCAAACAGCTTCGCAATGTAGGAATGTTTTTCCGAAAAGATAAAGCAGATCCGAAATTTCCCCTTGCATCGGGTAAGGGGATATTTTTTATAAGGAGGAATTTAAGTGTATACCAAAACAATTACTTTGAATGGCGAAGAAACTAAGATTGAACTTGACAAAGAACATACATATGTGGAAATAAACAATATGGGCAAGAATGAAATTCTTATTTCTACTAACGCTGGCATAGTCCGCGGAAACGATGACGTTATTATACTTTCCCCAAAAGTGATTGTTACACTTGGGGATAAAGGCGTGCCAAAAATCAAGGAACTCTATGCCCTTGGAGAGGGAGAAATTCAGCTCATTGCAAAGGAATATGCAGAGCATTGTTTTTAAGTAAACCCAAAAATGAAAAAGGATGATAAAATATGTATCTTAAACCCGATAAAACGTCATATTTGAACGGTGTAAAAATAAACGAGTACCTGCTCACAAAGCACAATCCTAATAAGATTTCTCTGCCGTCTAAGCGCATTCTGCCGCTTGCGGGCGTTACCATACATAACACTGATTGGATAAAAGTTAATGCGGCTACAACACCTGCGGAACAGTATACTCGTGCTACGGTAAACGGCAATATGGGTACGGTCAGAGTACATTTTTACGTTGACGATAAATGTGCGTGGCAGAACTTACCGCTTGATTGGCAGAGTTGGCACGCAGGACAACAAGGCAGAGCAGAAGCCCACGGCTCTCATATAGGCAATCAGGCTACACTGTCCATTGAGTGTATAATGGGCGGAGTTACAGGCTATGAAAAATCCGAAGATAACGCCGCACGTCTCGCTGCGTGGCTGCTTTATACAAACAATATGGGAATAGACAAGCTCTATACGCACAATTATTGGTGTAATGTCCGTAATGGTGTTAAAGCGGGAAAAGGTGAAAGCCTGATAACTAAGCCCGATGGATACAAAGGCTGCCCTGTGTATATAATTCCGCATTGGAATAGGTTTACCAATACGGTACAGGGCTATATTGCCGATTTGAAAAAAGCAGACAATTCCGCCGACGGCAATGAATCATTTAAAGTACGGGTACTTGATGTGGCTTTAAACATAAGAAAAGCCCCTGGAACAAGTTCCAAGATCGTTGGCGCGATCACGGACGGCGGCATATATACCATCGTCGAGACTGCCATGGTCGGAACTGTACCGTGGGGCAAATTAAAAAGCGGTATCGGTTGGATATCGCTCGGAGATAAATACGTTATTAGACTGTAAAAAGCATATAAAAGGGAGTGCGCCCATAAAAGAGGAAAGGAAGACTTTTATGGGCGCTTTTTTCTGCTACACAATAAATACTTTGAGGAAGCTTTACTGTTGTACGGATAAAAGTCAAGGACAACTATATTATAGCACACTTCTTTTGCTTACCAAATTTTTTGACCGTTTTTTAGGCTTTTACTCAAAAATCGTCATATAAAACAAAATCAAGTGTTTTCTTTTGTGCATAATTATCAATCGGGAATGTATTCTAAAATATCACCGGGCTGGCAATCAAGCAGCTTGCATAACTTAGCTATGGTTCTAGTGTCTATATCCCCTCCGTCTCTTATTTTCTTGTACGTTGCCTGCCCTATAATATTGTCTTTTCGCATCGTGTATGATGTTATCCCTTTACTGTCCAAGCGCTCTATTAGCTTATTGTATACTATAGGCATTGCATATACCTCCTTTTTATAACGATTATATCACAAAAATATCACTAATAAAAGTGACAAAATACACAAATTTTATCACTAAAGTTTGTGACATCTTACTATTGACTATCACTAATATTAGTGATATAATATATACATAAGCTAAAGGAAAGGAGGAATGCCAAATGGACAGAATAAAAAAGCTTGAAAAGCTGGTGAAGCAGCTGATCAAGCTCATAGGTAAAGTAATTGAACTTCTTGGGGAGATTACTTTACTGGTTCTGGCAGTCAAAAGTCTCATAGAGATAATTTGACAGCCGATGTTACCGAGGGGCGCAAGCCCCTTACGGTAACACCATTATAACACACTAAAATGGAGGTGTCAAGAGGTGTTTAAAGAAATTTTAAAACTTTCGGGAGAAATACTTCTCCTGCTCGTACTTGTCGCAGTGATCGTGTTCGGCGTTATAGGACTTGTAAAAATCCTGTGAGCATATCCCATAGCGGAGCGGCTGCAGGAAAGCGACTGCTCCGCATTAAAGAAATGTTTGATCCGTTAATTACAAGAGGCTGACCTATTCGGCAATACGGGGAGAAAGAGAGCAAGCTATGAACTTAAATGAAATTACAATGGATATGAACCCTCAAGAAAAAGAAATCTATTTCAAGCATATGGAAAAGCGCCATAGAGAAGAGCAGGAAAAGCTGCAGGTTGAAAAAGCGCAGCTGAAGACCTACAAGGAAAGCCTTATAGAAGATTTAATGAAAAGAAGCCCTAAATACTGCTATGCTGAACTGGCTAAATTGTCCATAAGGAGCCTTGAAAGAATCTTTGACTATCAATAACCGCTAATAATTTGCTGACCTATCGGCAATACGGGGACTATAAAAACAAGAAAGGACGTGCAGTTTATGCCATTAACTATATTTGCGCAGCGTATGAAACAAGCAAGGGAAGAAAACAAAATACTACAAAAAAATCTTGCCGCACTTGTCGGAGTAACGCCTACCACAATCTCATCTTATGAAAAAGCCGACACCGAGGGACACGGAAAAAATCCAACACTTGAAAATGCTCACGCAATCGCTGAGGCGTTGGGCTTATCCCTTGACTGGCTTTGTGGTATGTCAGATAATAAAAAAGTTGCCATACCAAGCTATTTGACCTACCCCAACAGTGAATACCCCTTTATGCTGATATCGTGCTTTTTAAAAAGTCCCGATATAGTAGTATCCGAGGACGGAACGACAATAACGTTTAAAGATAATAGCATCGTCGAATTTATCAAGGCCATATACCCTATCATCGAGGCTAATCAAAAAGGCATAATCGCCGATGATATGCTGCAAACGTGTATACAAGTTAAAGCCGATGCTTGTGCCAAAACATATAAAGGAGGTAATGAATAATGAGCGCAATAAAAAGAACCCTTGAAGATAGCATAACCAATGTTGCAAAGGCAGCAAATGTAGATGAAACAATGGCGTGGATAGCGTATAATGATATGACGTATCTGGGAACACTTGACGCGGCAAGGGATAATGCGCACATGGAAGGTATGATGGTTGATTACATTAATCATCGTCTTCTGCGTAAAGCAGAGCAGATATAATATCTTAGTGAAAGCCGCTTAAAAGGCAAATGCCGTCAGACGAACGGAAATGCCGTTTTAAGCGGCTTTCTTATTTAGGCAATAGTTTTTCACGTCTTCGCATTCAATCTATCTCCTGTGCAAAATCCGCCCGTGTTTTGAGGGTAATAAGTGAATGCTTTAGTTCTTTATTGTCACAGTAAGAGTACGTTAATAAAATAACGCTCTTATGTTACGTTAATTCTTCGGTCTATCGCTCTATAAAAAGTGTGCGTTAGTGGGCTTATGTTACATAAGTACGTTATTGATATTGTGCAAAACCTGTTTAAAGTACCCTTGGAGCGGGTCATTACAGTTAAGAACAAAAGGAACCTGCTCGCTTTAGGTGCCTGTCTCCCAAGCGGACGGCATGGCTATTAGAGCGCGTAAGATAAGCGATCACACGAAGGCTCTGCGAAAGAATTTCTGTAAATTCACCAACTGTGATAAAATTTGAAATTATTGGGAGCAGTGAAAATTCTG
>CANRFB010000101.1 GCA_947629785.1 uncultured Clostridia bacterium
TGGCCGCGTTCGTTCTGTGCATGGGGGTATTTACCTCCATGTACAGTCCCCGCGCCTTAGCTTTCGCCGCGGAAAGCCATACGCAGTTTGAGGAGTCGGACGTTCTCGACGACCTCAAAAGCATGGACGGGTTCTCGCTCATAAAGTACCCCTACTATGAGAGCGTTAAGCCCGAAATGCGCGTCATCGACTTCGTGGAGTACTGCTACGACTACCGCGCGAATATGCGGGGCAATTATGGGCTGTATCTCTACGTCTACAACCCGAACGGGCAGAACGTCGTCGTCAACAGCACGCAAAATAAAGTTACGATCGCCGTCGCTTATGACAGCGATCCTATTACGGAAGAAAGCAACGCTCTTACTTATGAGAAGTTCGATTTGCGGTTCTGCTCGGTATCGGCGGGCGCGGGCGTAAATCGGCTGTTTTATAAGTTCAAAGTCATCGATCATAAGAGCGCGGACGGAAAGACGATTTCTGAGCGTGTGAACAGCATGGACCGCCGCTATGACATTTCGGAGATCGAGCTTCTGACCGAGGGCAAGCCGAACGCGACTGCGTATGGCGTAGCCACGTCTTACCATTTTACGGGTTTTGCGGAGGGCTACGGCGAGGGCGGAACGGGGACGACGCTTACGAGAAATACGCTGGAAACGGTTTCTCTTGATCTTCACTCTACGACGTACCGCTTCCCCTACATAAACCAAAACGGAGCGGGACATCAAAACCAGCTCGACAGCGTGTATTTCGCCGTTCCGAAAGAGTTTAACGAAAACTACGGCGAACTGTACCGCGTGAAATGCTGTTGGGACGAACAGAAGACCTTGCCCGTCATCGTGACGAATAAACAAAGCGTTTATGACGTTGCCTCGCAATGGATAGGCAAAAAAGATAATATTACAGACAGTATCGGCATTTTTGATGGGTTCACTAAGAGCTTTTCACTGGGAGGTTTGTTGGGCTTTTTAACTTCGCCGCCGACTTATTCAGCCGATTGGGGTTGGGGGTGTCAATACACTAACTTCAAAGAGGCGGGGCATAGGAAGTGTAGGTGGTGTTATTGTACACAATGACAGATCTCCGGGGTATGTTTTTCTTTCGGATAAAAGCAATGTCAAAGATACGGACATTACTTCCGCGCAAATGAGGAAATGGATCTACGGGCATAACAAGGCAGATTATCTGTTTTCAGACAGCGTGGATGAGGGACGGACGAAAGGCTATCAGGAACATACTTTTACGGCAGACGAACCTTTTAACATGCTGACGTTCAACCAAACGGCAAGCGGTTGGGATAAGTTCTGTTTGAAATGGGAGTCGGTTTGGTCCTTTGGAAAAAGTAGTTGGGACTTCGGTCCGGAACAGCAAGATCCCGTTGAACCGATCCGCCTTGTAAAAGACGGAGATTTTACGGGGGCGGACACGGCGGACGCGAGAAAGCTGTATGTGCATACCGAAGATTTCGATGAGTTCGAGAGCTTCTATACGGCAAATAAGTCCACGAAGAACGTCTTTCTTTTGCGCTTTGCCGTGACCGATTATTACAGCAATTTGCAAACTGTCATTACCGATTTGACGTGGTGGAACCCCTCTACTTGGCAATCGGGAACACAAGATAAGGAAAGTACTTACATGGCGCGGGAGACAGTGTTCCTCGATTTCGACATCATCGAGCGCGAGATACGGCGGCTCATTCCGAAAGGAACAGACCTTTGCAGTATTAGCGACGAGCGCGTTCAAGCCGTCGAAAGTTGGGCGAACAATTACCCGCGTGAAATCTTCGGCTATGCGACGAGTGCGGAACTGTTTGCGTCTCATTTGCAAGCTGTCTAACTGCCAATAATCAGTTTTTTGTGACAGGCTGTCGCAGGACGGCTTTTTCGCTATACACAAATTTTTCATTTTCCTCATCAAATCGGTTTTTCATACTCCCTGCAAGGGTATGAAAAAGCAAAAACCCGCCGAAACATCAGCGGGTATTTTATCATACTACAAAAAATTTTTGAATTTCAGAAAAAATTTCTAAAAAATACTTGACTTTTGCCGTTTTATAGACGAAACTCCAACCATTTCCGTAGAATGGGATTCACATCACAGTGAATGAAGCGATAAATCAGTTCTTCAAAATATTCCCCCAAGACTTCTCTGTCCTTTATTTTCCACAGGGTGGAGCTAGTGTCAATAGTATCTATGCATATCGCCAATAGGTTACTATACCACTCTTCAGAAACTTTATTTTTCGAGAAGAACTTGGCACTGATTTCTCGTGCTTCCATAAATAATTTAGAAAACTCGGAATCGAAAACATTCCCGATAAATAGTGACTTTTGATGGCACTTGGGGCATGGATATACATTCCCCACAGCATCAATGGAAACTCTATCAAGGATGCAATCGCACATATATTTTTGGGGTGCGCACGCCCCAATCGCTAAATTTAGTAAATGAGCCTTACTGTCAGTAAAAATATTATCTTCCGGGTGCAACATCGATTCGTGAAGCCAATCGAGTAAAAAAGGATAAAGTGCTTCCCCTGCCAATTCACCCGTATCATTGCATCTCCCCAGAGTTCTTGCTCTGGAAACAGTAATAGGGATATTCTTATACCTCGCTTGGATCTCTCTTGCTATTTCATCATAATTCGTTCCACAGCTTTCGCCAATCGTACACTCTATCGCCGCTAAAGCATTATGACGAATCAAACAATCAATCCCACGAATTGTATCAGCATATGAACCCGACCCATTTGCATATCTTTTGTATAAGTTGTGATTTTTTGCCCCACCATCAAGTTCTACAGAGGTGTATACATGATTCTCTTCAAGAAATGAGGCAATCCTATCATCTACCAATGTCCCATTCGTACTTAAGCCTATTTGAAAATCTGGAAAACGCTCGCGAACCGCCAGGATGAGTTTGCTTAGTTGTCCAAAGTGTATTAACGGCTCTCCCCCATGAATACCGACCCCCTGCGCACCAAAAGTCCGCATTACTTCCACAGCGCGGCAACCCACTTCGGGGGATGCAACATCCTCGCTTCGAGTATACCCTATCTGCTTCAGAAAACAATACTCGCAGGTAAGATTGCATTCATCATTAAATTTCAAATAAAAGGTACTTATCGGTTTTAGTCCGATAACATCTTCAGTTTCTCTGTTAATTTCAGAAGTCAATTGTAAGAGAACTTTTTTTTCATATTCGCTTAAAGCAATATTGCTATCATGCGGGAGACATCTGTTTTGCAGATCTACCAAGCATTCCGCCTCTTCACATGATAATTCAAAAATTTGATTTGTCTTATTACAAAAACAGATCCACATACCGTGCTTTTGAAATATGTGAATCTGCTGAAGAATATTCGTACCCATACCCTTTCACCCATTGTTACGATCAATCCGAATCAACAAATCCTCAATGCACTTTCCAAAGCCTTCCTGATCCTCATAAGAGAATTTTCCTTCTGTTTCATTGACGTGCTGTATACATGTATCGCATATATTGGAGAACCACTCGCTCTTTAAGTTTCTCCTACTCAAAGCCGCAAGAACTTTGTCGCGATTCATATAAAAATCTTCTTTGGAAGTTGTATGGACATTACCTATTATATACGGCGGCCTGACCATTTCTGGGCAGGGGGTGATGCTTCCATCAGACATCACAACGATTCTACTTTCTATATCCGAACACAAATGCTCCGAAGGCATAAACGGTTTGCCATTACACAGACAATCATATAATTCTCTGATTCCCAAAAGGCATTTCTCTTCCCCATCGTGTTCGTCTAAAAAATCAAGAACCGTAGAATACAATACGCTTATATCATCCCCCCTCACAACCTCTGCATCATGTTTACAACCCATCCTTCCATCTACTAATGCACAAGACACTGTTGGACACAGCGTGAAGGCATATTCAATTTGCTTTAAGATGTCGCCATGTCTTCGGCTGTGAGTAATTTCAATCAGTTTCAAAACCCCGTGTTTTTGAAGAATTTCTATACCGCGCTGAACAGCATCAAATGTGCCGAAGCCATTCTTATACTGCCGTGTCTTATTGTGTTCTTCGAGCGGGCCGTCCATGCTTACTGAGACCTCAACATTATGCTCATCAAAAAACTGCGCTATTTCCTCAGTAACTAACGATCCGTTAGTTGTGATTCGAATGCTGATTCCTTTTTGGAAAGATTCTATGTAAGGCGTCAACTCTTTAATAAGCGGCCAATTTAATAACGGTTCACCCCCCAAAAAAACTATATCTTTCACCCCGAGATTGACGGCCAGATTTACAGCGGCGATTGCAGTGTCCAAATTCATTTCCGAGTGCTTTTCCCCATATGCTCCATAACAATAAGTACATGAGAAATTACACCTTTCGGTTATCAACAATATCATCGAAGTGACATTCGATAAGATGTCCGAACGGCCTCCATCTTCTAAAACGCTGGCCTCAATAAGCTGATTCAAAAAATCATCCACCGAAAAAAATTTAGAGTATGATTCCCTAAGGACTTCAATAGGTACACCATCCCACAGGGATTTCAATAAATCATACTCTTCTTTTGACAATTTCCACAAACGATTCGCCACAGTAGCAAACGCATACCGCTGCTTTCCCCTAGAAAAAATATGTAAAAAATTCTTCAGCTTTGCCACCGAAGAATCGTTTGGGATGATATAACTGTTTTTCCCAGCCATATTATTTCGTGGGCTTGATAACCCTAACTGCAGGCGCTTTTTTGTTGCATACTAACCCACCAATTTTTACATCGGTATCAGTAGCACTTTTTGTTTGTTTCAAACTGATGCTCTTTTTGATTTCCTTCATGGTTATCTCCTTGTCGCTTTTCTATAGTATTATTATAATGCTTCTCCTCAAGATTGTCAATAGGTTCAGACCATGTACAATGAAAGTTTTGCTCTCAAATGTGACAAGTGTTTTTTTGTCTCCCACCTAAAGTGGTCAAGCGACATACAGCATTGATCCCAGACAAAAATTAAAGATTTCCCCTCATTTTCCCCGAAAAAAGGAATGTCCTTGGCTAAAAATCGCGAGACTTTTAGTCAAGGACACTTGGCTGCTCCTGTCAGACTCGAACTGACGACACCGCGGTTAACAGCCGCGTGCTCTACCGACTGAGCTAAGGAGCAATAAAAGGTGGCAACTACCTATCCTCCCGGGGTTGAACCCAAGTACTTTCGGCGTAAGAGAGCTTAACTTCTGTGTTCGGGATGGGAACAGGTGGATCCTCTCTGCTATCGTCACCACCATGGTATATAAAGCGCATTTGCGCGTTATATCATGGTCTGTCGCCTCGGTTTCCCCCTCCGGCGACCCTCAATTTGCTTTTGCCCTGCCTTTCCAAATCTCTTGCCTTAGGCGGAATTCACTTCTGCCGTGGGTACCTCAATTTGGCGCTTGCTTGCGCCTTCTTGTCCGTTGGAACGAACGAGAGGTCTAAGTAAGTTAAGACTTGTGGGCGTGTTTCCTCACGGAAATTCTTCGCAAGAAGAATTTCGTGAATACGCAAATTGACAACTGCACAGCAAAACTCAAATACGTTTCGGCAACAGGCTTTCTCTTCCTTTTGAAACCATAGTCTTTTTGAATTCCAAGACTCGTATTTATTCGCTTCCTCAGCTCTTGCTGAGATCAAGCCCTCGACCTATTAGTACCGGTCAGCTCAACGCATTACTGCGCTTACACCTCCGGCCTATCAACCTTGTCGTCTTCAAGGGGTCTTACCCTTCCGGTGGGATACCTTATCTTGAGGTCAGTTTCACACTTAGATGCTTTCAGCGTTTATCTGCTCCGCACTTCGCTACCCTGC
>CANRFB010000102.1 GCA_947629785.1 uncultured Clostridia bacterium
GTCAATATGCAAAGCAGCATTAAGTTGTATTAAAATTATATATTCACAGGAGTAAATATACAAATGTTATTATGAAAGGAATAGCTTTATTTTATGAATTCAAGTGACATTGAACTGATAGAAACAAGTAAAGAACTATATGATCAATACTTCGCCATTAGGTCCGACCGAACAGATATATATTGGAACGGCTATGACAGTCCTCCGGATTATGATTCGTTCAGGGAAATATATCTTTCCAGACTATCCTCGGCAAGATTTACCGAGCCGGAGGACAGGCGCCTATACCTTATCAAGCTAAAAACCGACGCCGAACCTAAGACGGTGGGCTTTGTGCAACTGATTAAGCACAGCGACTCCGTGGAAATAGGATATACTGTTGTAGAAGAATATCAAAGAAGAGGAATCGCCACAGAGGCTTTGAGATTGGCAATAAGCTTAGCTAAAGAACACAGCGAAAATATATGTGTAAAAATACGCGATGACAACATTGCCTCACAGAGCGTTGCTAAAAAGAACGGATTTGTTTCTACAAGCGCAACTGAACCCCGAAATTTATCGGGGGGGGGTACAATGTTGCTCAGAATTTATGTGCTTTCCGGCTGATATGCTGCAAATATAGGGTGTGGTGATGTTATGGCAAAAAATGATAGTTCTATGAGAAACATAACATTTGAACTTATACCTGCTACCCCTGAAAAATATGACACATATTACAGATTTCGTAGCGACAAAGGGGATATTTATTGGACAGGATACCTGACAGCACCCGACTATGATAAAATGAAAAGGCTGTATTTATCAAGATGTTCTGATACTGATATAGGTGTGATCGGTAGCGAAAAGCTTTATTTTTTGCATACATATGCAGATGGTCTGGATGAAGACGTAGGGTATGTTTTGCTTTATAACAAAAATGACGGATTTGAGTTTGCATATTCCGTGTTGGGAAAATACAGAGGTAAAGGTTTCGGCACCAAAGCCTGTGAATTGGGAACGAAAACGGCGTTGAAATATACGTCTGAAGTTTACGCTTTAGTGAGAGATGACAATATCGCCTCGCAAAGAGTATTTGAAAAGAACGGATATGTCAGAACTGATATTATCGAAGAAAGAATAAGTCCTGCGTTCGGAATTTTAAAACTCAGAAGATGGGTTTATCATAAAGATCGTGAAATATTTAGGAGGCAGCATAAATGAAAGATATAGGATGTTTTATCAATCTGGAATTACCTCGTGGCAGGGAAATGTTCAGAAATATTCCAAGCAACTATATTATAAGGCTTAATTCCTGCCGTTCGGCGATACTGCATTCGATCAGATGTTATAATGTAAAAAAGGTTTGGATTGCAAAATATCAGTGCGATGAGGTTATTTCGTTTCTTAAAAGAGAAAAATGTGAATTACTTTTCTATGATGTAGATGAGGAATTTAATCCTTTGCTTGATACAAATGAGCAGGATACGGCAATAGTTCTGACTAACTATTTTGGATTGCTCGGGGATAGACACTTTCTGCCTCTGATAAAAAAATACAAAAATGTAATAATTGATAATGCACAAGCTTTATTTTATCATCCGATTGACGGCTGTTTAAATTGTTATTCTCCGCGCAAGTTTGTAGGTTCTCCTGACGGAGCATATGTGATCGGAAAAGAAGTAAACAAATTTGAATATGAGCAGGATATGTCATCTGACACTTCACAGTTCCTATTAATGCATTATGAGCAGGGATGTGAGGGCGATGCTTATGTAAGAAAAAAAGAAAATGACGCCAGAATAAACAGTTCGGGAATCAAGCTTATGTCACCGCTGACCTATGCTATTCTTGATTCATATGATTACGAGCGAGTTATAAAAAAAAGAAAAGAAAATTTCCGATATGCAAGGAAACTTTTTGATAGGATAAATAAGTTCAGTATTGGAAAATTAGTTGAAGATGATGCAGTGCCGATGGGTTATCCGCTTTGGAATGAAAAAGCGGAAATTATCCCCGAATTTCACAAAAATAAAATATTTCAAGCGAGATATTGGGAGTACCTGATCGACACTGCAAGTAAAGAAAGCTTAGAGTGCAGGTGGGTAAAATACATGGCTCTTATTTGCATTGACCAAAGATACGGCAAGGAAGAAATTGATTTTCAGAACGAAATAGTGAAAAAATGTCTGAATAAATACGATGGCAAGGCGGCAAACAATGGTTAAAGTAATTACATACGGCACATATGATATGCTGCATTACGGTCATATACGCCTTTTGGAACGTGCCAAAGCTCTTGGAGATTATCTTATTGTCGGGGTAACGGCTGACGATTATGATAAATCCCGCGGTAAAATAAATGTCCAGCAATCTCTTATGGAGCGTATCGAAGCCGTTCGTGCAACAGGTCTTGCCGACGAGATAATCGTCGAGGAATACGAAGGTCAGAAGATCGACGATATACGCCGCTATGACATTGACATTTTCACCGTCGGCACCGACTGGGAGGGACAGTTTGACTATCTCAATGAATACTGCCGGGTCATTTACCTGCCGAGGACGGAGGGTGTTTCAAGCTCAGAAATTCGTTCGGAAAAGAAAAAACTTAGGCTTGGAATTGTCGGCGAATCACCAATTATAAAAAAATTCGTTCGTGAACATAAATTTGTAAATGGTCTCGAAATAAGCGGGATATATACAAAAAGCGGCGTGGTCAAGTCGGAGGTGCCAAATGAGCTGCTAAAAGACAGCTTCGAGAGTGTTTTGTCGATTTCCGATGCGATTTACATAATTTCACGTCCGGAGTTTCACTTCGAACAGGTCAAAGCTGCGCTGATGCTTAATAAACACGTCCTTTGCGAATCGCCGATAACAATTTCTGTCAGCCGGAGTAATGAGCTTTTCGGGCTTGCAAAGGAGAGAGGTCTTGTGTTGATGGATTCACTTAAAACGGCGTTTTCTACAGCATTTGCGAGGTTGCTGCTCCTTGTAAAAGCCGGGAAAATAGGTGATGTTTATTCTGTAGATGCAACCTGTACGAGCCTGCGCAAAACCAACGAATATTCTTGGGACAGTATCTGTTCATGGGGGCCTACGGCCTTGCTACCGGTTTTTGACATTCTGGGAACAAACTATATCGATAAAACAATTTACACTCATTTTGACGATGCCGGCAACGATCTTTTCACAAAAATTGATTTTCACTATGAGCATGCCGTTGCTTCAATTAAAGTTGGGAGCGGCGTAAAATCTGAGGGTGAGCTTGTTATCTCCGGTACAAAAGGATATATCTACGTCCCGGCTCCGTGGTGGAAAACCGATTATTTTGAAATCAGATATGAAAACCCTGCAGAAAATAAGAGGTATTTCTATCAGCTTGACGGCGAAGGCATAAGGTATGAGATGGTCACATTCAAAAATGCTTGTCGCATTTCAAATAACGCATTTAATATCAATGAAAAAGTATCAGAAGAATTTTGTAGGATAATTGAAGACTTCTATAGTGGGACATATTTCCGATTGTAATTTTTCTAAGTTAATTTGTGAAAATGAGATTTAATTGAGACAGTAGTTGTAAATTTGCGGCAGAATTCCATGTTGACCGTTACATTGAGGATCCGTAAGTGTTTCTGAAAACGAACTTTTTTGGTATGCAGGCGTGATGGATGACTGCCAAAAGTACGTGATCACGTGCTGTCATCATGTGTCTACCGACGAAAATCTACACCAAACTTGGCCGGCTTCCGGAAACGAAATTTGCAGACGGAATTAAATTGACAATTAAATGGCATCCGGAAAACAAGCCTTGGTGGGAAGAAATTATTTCCTAGGAACATCAGAATTACTACAGGAAAATGTATGGGGATAGATAAAATAACTCAGTATGTCTCCTTAAAAACTTTCTGCTTCAACACAACCACATCATCAAGCAAAAAGAAAATTCCGTCTGTAAATACTATCTTCCGTCCGATCTCATCAACGCGGCGTGCATTTCCTATTTTGGTGAAATATGCGCCGCCCTCTTTTTCCTTATCACGGACAAAATATGTCACGCCAACAAGCGGACGTTCGGAAATTTCAAGAATAAAAAAAGGCTTTTGCACATTCAAAATAGAATGAGCAAAAGCCGGTTTCTTTTATCCCATATTAAGCAGATTACTCTGATGTATTTGTTGGGGACTCAGTTTTCTTTGTCATTTTTCCAATAAGCGCCATTACTTCCTTTTTTGTATAATTTATAGGTTTCGGTGAAGCTTTTTCATCATCTGAAAACAGAACATCAGGTTCAGTAAATTCAGCGTAGACCTTGTTTGCGCCCCAACTTTTCCATATGATCTCAGAATTAACGTGGTAAACGTTAGTATTTCCCCATTTGGTAGTTTTAAGGAATTTTCGTTTTTTTAGAAAAACAAGTGCTTTTGTAACAGTAGATAAGGAAACACCTATTGCATCACATATTACCCGCTGACTACACATTAAATTGTTATAGCCGTCCATTTCAGCTATGATGAATAGAAAAGCATTCACTGCAGAGGGATGATCGGAATTTAAAGAGATCCACTGAGGCATCATATCAAGATTAAACTGCAGCCAATTATTATACCCGTTTTTATCTTGAATACTTACACTCTTTTTCTGTTTTCCAGGCTGGTTCCGCAAGCGCTCTTTACTAAATTCGCATAAATTATCGCTTACATAATTTTCGTCAATAATAACGTCTGTCATTAAAATCTGTCCTTTCATTGATGTAAAATTATAATGTTTATTATGTTAGTTTAACATATTTAAGTTAAGTTGTCAACAGTTAATTCGGTATTTGTTGACAAAAGTATGCAAATTATAGAAAATTTGTAACTATGCACAAAATCATAAACGGAATTTGTTAAAGATCTCCGTGATTCCAAGACGTGTAGTCCGGCTAATTTCCGTCTCATACGTTTCGGATACATGTCATATTACGCTTTGCAAAAAATATATAGTACTGCATTACTATATTATATAGTAACACAGTACTATATTGCCCCTTATCAAATGGCTATAATACACCATTTCTTTAAAATTTCCTATTTTTTATTTATATGGGCGGGTTTTAAGGAACGAACATCACGATTTACAAAATACAATAAAGATATAGTCAAGTTACGGTCGGATATTTGCAGTTTTCGCAGAGTCTATTTTACTATTACATTTCACCTATGGCTTGTTAAAGACATTTTCTATCGAAAGATCGGTGATAAGATGTTATTATTCTTTCTAATTTTCAGCGGCAATATGACTGCGACGGGGTCGCAGCAGATGATAAAAAACGGCTTCGCCGTAACCGTTTTGTCCCGATCGCGTTTTTCGCTTTGCTGAAAAACTTTGATCGCTCCAAAACTGTCATAGCTTTACTTATAATTTTTCCTGTAAAACTGTTTTGGTGCATATGTCATAGTTTGTCTTCGTTTTTAGTGCAAAATCGTAAAAACGTTCGCCGCGTAATTGTCCTACTGATAGGTCTCTTTTTTCTATTCTAAGAATAGATCTTATTTCCACTGCGCTCCAACTCGTCTTGACCGGAATAAAAAACTTGGAGCTTTCAGACGGATCACTGTCACCACGGAACAAATTGATCATAATCATATGTTTTTTATCTGTTTAATATAAACATTAAATGTCGTATTATCACTACATTAAAAACGTTTTTTATCCGTTTAATATAAACATTAAATGTTGTATTATCACTACATTAAAACGTTTTTTATCCGTTTAATATAAACATTAAGGCAATACCGCACAAAAAGGTTGCAAAAATTGAAAAAATATGATATAATAAAGATATGGAAAAGCAAATAACATTTGGAATGC
>CANRFB010000103.1 GCA_947629785.1 uncultured Clostridia bacterium
GTGCTTGACATACTACAAATAGTAGGATATAATTTTAAATGTAAATCCTACTATTTGTAGTATTTACGTTGTAAGCTTCCTTAAGCAACTCGTGGCGAGGTTTTCTTAACTTTCCTCGTTAACTTGCAGTTGCTGTCCATGTTGCAGATGATAAATCCTAACAGGATTTACATAAATAAAATTAAAAAAGGAGAAGATTTCTATGTCAAGAGCAAGATTACTCGGAGTTCAGCACAAACAAGGAGAGTTTCAGGGTAGACCATTTAACTGCTTGAAGTTGCACGTTGCCGAAAAGTTTGCCATAGGTAGTGGAAATGACTTCGGAGAAGAAGTAACAGTTCAAAAGGTTAAGGTCGATAATGTCCCTGCAATTTTCGGGCAATCTTTGAGCCTTGGAGAATTGGTTCAGTATATCGGTTCAGAGATGGAAGTGTATTATGATAAGTACGGACACTTTTCGGAAGTACATTTCATACCTCCCGAAAATTCCAAGAAATAAGGGCGCGGGGCTTTGCCCCCCGTTATCCCTTTTGGGGCTACTTGATATTAACCACAAATTATGGTCAAGGTGGTCGCGCCCTTGAATTGGAACGGTAAAGTAAAATTTTACCCTGACGGCTCGTATAACATAGTCTATTGTAACCATTACATTTTTAACGATACGCCCACGGAACGAAATCCGAAAGATGATGAAAAGGAAAAACGGTCAAAAAAGAATGTAAAACGACAAACTACGTTAACGGGCTTGTCGGGTGAAAATTCAGAAGTAAGAACAGACAGCTTGAAACGCGCAAAGGACAGAATACAAGATATATGCCTGTTAAACAGGTTTGACTATTTTGTAACATTGACATTCAATCCCGACAAGGTGGACAGCTTGGACGTTGAGCAGGTCAAGACAGCTATAAAAGGTTGGCTTAATAACGGCGTAAAGAGACGTAATTATAAGTACATAGCTATTCCCGAATACCATAAAAGCGGAAGAATACATCTTCATGCGCTTATGTCGGGCGATTTACAGCTTGTAGACAGCGGTCATAGACATTATGAGAAAACAATATATAATATAGCCGATTGGCAAGAACGGTTCGGGTTCTGCACTGCAATCCCGATTGACGGTAATATAAATAAACTCGGTTATTACATCACAAAGTATATAACAAAGGGTAATGACAAGATATTTGGGCGGTTTTATTGGTCAAGCCGTAATTTAAATCGAGAGCCCGAAACAGAGTATTTTAATTGTGAATTTAGAGATATTGATAAACCTGTTTATTATATTGAAGCTTGTGATAGAATGATAAAGTATGAGAGTAATTTTAATTTTGATGATTAAGGCGGTGTAATAAATGGAAACAGCGGTCACGCTTGTAGAAGTATATCAGGCTATCCAGACGGTAAAGGAAGTCCTTGATGTAGTCAACGACAATACAGATGATGGATTTTTTCCTGTAGAAGTGGCTGATGTTCTTATGACCCTTTCCGACGGTGAATCGGGTAATAACGATGTAGAAATACTTTTGCAGGATATAAAAGAGAGTCTGATGTATGACGAGGAGAACACTGCATTATATGAGATTTCAAGCCGTCTTGAACTTATTGATACAAGAATAAATACAGAATTTCAGCTTGCAAACAGTTTCTTTGGCTTTGTTGCTTCTGCGCTTCTTGCTATTTTGTCATGTAAGTTCTTTTCATGGGTAGCAAATTTGTGTTCAGTGTGAATGAGGTGTTATTATGTATGATGAGGAGATTTCGCAAGTAGTTTATACGTTAGTTTATGATTATGATGAGTTTAGCGATATATTTTTTAATTTTGTGTATTGTATTTTTCCAGTGTTTTTATCTTTACTTGGTATAAAAATCGGAGTTTCTGTTTTAAAGAATTGTTTTGTATGATTTAGTATGTAACGGTCTTTACAACCGTTTACATAAATATTTTGTTAAGGAGCGTGTTTTTATGAACACAATTGTTACAAAAGCAAAAATGAAGTGCGCCGAAGTAGCTGACAAGCTTTATAATTCTAAGGCGTACAGGTGTGCTGAGAAAGTAGCTGTAGGTGCTTCAACTGCTCTGGCTGGTGTAGGTCTTACTGCTATGAGTGCATTTGCGGAAGATAGTTCTTCTGGCGGAGTTGACCTCGGTTCAATAGTAACTGCTGCTGCTTCTGCCGACAAGATTCTTGCAAATGCCGAGCCTTTTATGGAGCCTGCAATTATCCTGCTTTGCTCTATAGGCGGTATCAGACTCGGTATGCGTTTCCTGCGTGGTTCTATCCACTAAAGACCGCAAAAGGCGGGGCAATATGTCCCGCCTTATTTTTTAAAGAGGTGATAATTTTGAAAGTTAACTTTCAAAAATTAATGATAATATTCCTTGTAGTTCCAATGTGTATCGGAATTTTTGCTATTCCTGCTTATGCGGAAGATGAAAGCAACGAACACGGCGGAACGGGCGGGTCATTTGCAGATGTGTCTACTTCTGATAAATATTTTGACGCGGTCTGGGGCGAAATTTATTCTTATGCAAATGGTAATATGTCATTTGACGAGTTTAATAAGCGTGTTGATTCTCTTACCGAAAATTACAGAAATTCAAATACAATAGACGGCGTACTTGGTTATGGCGTTGATAATTTTGCAACAAAGGTTACAGCCTTAACTGCTAAAGTTGGTTCACTTGCTGCTCAGTTCGGCGAGGGCTGTCTTGATATTATAAAAGATTACTTTGAAAATTCTTTCAAAGATTATGAAGTTTTGCGTGATGAGTCTACATTTGATTTAAGAGGTTACGGCGCTGCTATTTCTGGTGCTAATTATCATTCAGATGTCAGTTATGAAATTTTCTTTTGTGATTATATTATTTTGAATTTAAAACGTACAGAGGCTACTATGCGTGGTTATAAAGCTTGTATTAATTTGGACGGTGAATTTAAAGCTTTTTCTAAACCTGTAAATTTGGTTGTTTCATTAGATGAACATATGAAACTTTATGGTGATATTCGTTATGAAAACGGTGAAAAAGCCCCTACAGATGATGAATATGTACAAGTACCTGATGGTTTTGACTTTGGCGATTTGAAATATAACGAACTTAACAGTTTGCTTGACAAAATGCTTGAAGCATTAAACAGACAACAGCCTGATTTGTCAAGCATAGAGGGAATACTTCAAGCCATATATTACCGCCTTGGAACTCTTGACAGCGATAATGATAACGGAACTTTGTCTCTTTTGAATTCGGCAATAAGTCAGCTTATTTCAAGCAATAACAAAAATAATCAAGCACTTATAGAGAAGCTCGAAAGTCTCAAAGGCGGATCAGGGGAAAGCGGGGGAGAAGAAGAGGACAGCGGAGGAGTTGATATAGAGGGTTTGCGGGAACTTTTAAAGGAACTTATGCCAGAAATAGACGATATGACAGGAACGGAACAGGTTAAGGCTGCTCTTTTGTCAAAGTTTTCTTTTATAGAGGAATTAAAAAGTCTGATTCAGAGATTTATAAGCAGTTACAAGAACAGTTCCTCGAATAAACCTGTTATAACTCTTGATTTTGGTTCGGGTCTTACTTCAGGCGTTTTGCAGTTTCTTGGTTACCATGATGTGGATTTGTCTGCAAGCGGTTTCTTTGATAAATATATGCCTACTATCCGCGCTATTGTTGCGGCATTCATTTATATAACTTTCGCATGGAATACGTATAAGAAGATACCCGAATATATTAACGGTGGTGGTTCATAATGGAGAAACATATAATTGATTGGTTTCTTTCGGTAATAGAAAAGCTTCCCGATGTAGATAGTTTTTCCGTTCCGAGTGAGATTTATAACGGCATTGACAATATAACTAACTTGCTTGGATATTTCATGCCGTACAATCTGTATGAGCCGTTGCTTCTGTTTATCCTGTCTTTTACAGCTTTTCGGATAGCTTATGCAATATATATGCGCATAAAGAAATAAAAAGGAGTTTTCTGTATGTTCAGTAAGTTAATATTTGTAATTAAAATTTTGTTCATAATTATCTTGTCAGCAATAGCACTTGTTATCCTGCTTTCCTTTGTTCATATTCTTATCGGAGTAATCAAGGGCAAGAAGATACCGAAACGCAAGCAGAAAAGCGGTTACAAGAAACGTAATATTCTTGTGAAGATATTCTATGATTTGCCTAAAGCGAAAGCGCGGGATTTTTTCGACCGAAACCCTGACAGCATGGGCATACACGGCTTGTATATGTTCTGCGGTTCTCAGGGTTCGGGGAAGACTATAGCAGCGGTTTACTTCATGCGTGATATTCTCCGCAAATATCCGCTTGTAAAGCTTCGCAGTAATATTTCCATAGACTTTCAGCACGGACAAATAACACACTGGAAACAGATTATAGACGTTCACAACGGTGATATCGGTCAGATAGATTTCCTTGACGAGATCCAGAACTGGTTCAGCAGTAACGAAAGTAAGAATTTCCCTGTAGAAATGCTTCAAGAGATAACGCAGGAGCGCAAGAAGCACAAGGTCATAATAGGAACATCGCAAGTATTCACGAGAATGGCAAAGCCTTTAAGAGAGCAAACAACATATTTGTGTTTGCCGAAAACGTTCCTCGGCTGTTTTACGGTCTGCCCGATATTCAAGCCCGAACTTTCAGACGACGGAACGCTTATTAAAAAACGCTTTGTAAAATGCTTCTGCTTTGCCCATGATGATGATTTGCGGAAGTCTTATGATACATATGAACGAGTAGCCCGATTGGCTTCTAAGGGCTTCCAAGCACCGAACGAGAGGAGTTTTTGATTATGGTAAATAATTATTTGTTTTATCCTCAGATAGATTTACAAGCCCTTGACGAATTCCTTAACAATTCATCTGCGGGATATGTCTTTGCGGGTCTTTCGGTCGTGCTTCTGGTCGTGTCCGTCTGTATTCTGATACATAATCTTAATGATAGGTGATAATATGCGAGTTATTGAGAAAATACTTCTGATACAATACTTACAGCATAATCATGATTTTTACGAGAACGAGGTTATTAAGCTGAAACAGCAGTTGCGTTATCGGAATATTGACGTTAACGACTGCGTGGAACTTTCGCTTGCAATTGAACGTTTGCAAGCTTTTGAGAAGTTCTCAAAGGACGTCACGAGCCTGTTAAGCCTTAAATCATTAAATAATGAGGAGTGTTAAGAAATGTGTGATGATTTTTTGTGTATATATCGTTATGATTGTTATGATTGTTATTTGTCATGTGATGGTTGTGAATATCAATCTTATTGCAGTGAATGCGAATATCAATCTTATTGCAATTGTTGTGAATTATATCTTGAATGTACAACGGAATAAGGATATTTCCATATGATGGGAGAAATAGTGTTAATTTCACTAAACAAAAGTTTTGCGAAATTAGAAAAATTTTATTTTCCCGTTGTTTGTTTCCTGCAAAGGTTTTGTGCCGTTTTTACTGTTTTTTCCATGTGAAAGTTTTTTCCCCGTATTGCCGTTAGGTCAGCAGAATATTATTAAAGACAATCTGAAATATCACGATATGAAACACCATCAGGCAATAAATCAAGATTTTCAAGAACTATCGAAAAATTATCAACAATTTGAGCATAATAACACATACTGTCATAATATGTTTTCATAGAATCAAAATCATTAACTTTTAAATAAAACTTTCTGCGCTCAACATATTCAAGAAAATATCTGTCAATACGGTTATAAAGTTCTTCAACCTTAATAGCCCTGAGCAAAACACCGAAAAACAAGTAATAACGCAGTTTTGCCGGGATAAAGTTTTCAAATTGTCACTAT
>CANRFB010000104.1 GCA_947629785.1 uncultured Clostridia bacterium
TTACCGATTACGGGCTTGAATACATAGAGGACGGATTTTTAAGTTATCTCAGCAGCGGCAATAACGCCGCGGCGTTCCGTGAATACGCGGAAAGTGCGGGAACACTTATTGAGTATTACGAAAGCCACGGCAAGGCGTATGATGTAGGTGTAAACAGACCGAAACCGCGATATTTCCTTTATTTCGTATGCGCGCTGATATTCGGCAGCATAATCGGATTTACCGTTTGTATGTGCATGAAAAATCAGCTTAAAAGCGTCAGAATTCAGACAAATGCCGCCAACTATGTGCGGCAGGGAAGTTTCCATGTTACCAATTCGCGGGATATGTTCTTATACAGAACTGTTTCGCGGGTGAAACTTGAATCAAGCAGTTCGGGCGGAAGTTCAAGAAGCGGCGGAAGTTCCACACATCACAGTTCAAGCGGCAGAAGCCACGGCGGACGCGGCGGAAGTTTCTGACAAAAAATCGGGTATCGGAAGTTATTCCGATACCCGTTATCTGTTTTCTGCTTCTTTTTGTGAAAATATGCAGCCGCAGTAGTTCTGACGGTAAAGACCGTACTTTGCGGAAAGTTCGATACTCCGCTTGTAGCCGTCTTTCTTTTTGAAATCCGAGGGCAGATGTTTCACCCCGTATTTTGCGGAAAGTTCCTCGCCTATCTCGTTGAGTTTAACAGCGTTTTTGTAAGGACTTACCGAAAGCGTCGTGGTAAAATATTCAAATTTAAGTTCCGCCGCAAGCTTTGCGGTTTCTTCAAGCCGCAGACGATAGCAGGAGAAACAGCGTTCGCCACCCTCGGGAATATTTTCCAGACCTTTCACCGCTTGGTAAAAGCGTTCCGACTGCCAGCCGTGTTCGATAAATTCCACGGGATATTTGCAGGGAAGCTCGGAAATAAGCCGTTTCTGTTCGGAAATCCTGTGCAGGAATTCTTCCTCGGGGAAAATATTGGGGTTAAAGTAGAAAACGGTTATTTTAAAATATTCCGCAAGATATTCAAGCACCGCGCTTGAACAGGGTGCGCAGCAGCTGTGGAGAAGCAGCTTTGGCGGCGCTTCAAGAGTTTTTATTATCTTTTCCTGTTCAAGGCGGAAATTTCTTTTTTGTTCCATGGGTTCACCGCTTTATTTCTCGTCCTTTTTCTTTTGGCAGCTTCCGGCGTAAGGACAGCCTGAACAGCCGCCGCAGCCTTTTTTCTTACGTCTTTTCAGATACATTACCGCCGAAAATATCAGCAGCGCGATAACCGCAAGAGCGATATAATCGGCAATTCCGAAAGAAGCAATTAATCGGGACGTAAAATCAAGACCTTTCGTTTTAGCGTTAATATATTGCATTAACACTTATATCCCAATTCTCAATATTTTTGCAGATTTGACCGTGCTTTATCTCACGGCAGGCACAAAGCAGAAAATCACAAAATAAAGCCTGAAAGCGTGCAGGCTCAGCCTGCCTCAACTCTTAACTCTCTTATCTCAACTTTTACGCAAAGGGGTTTTCCGTCTTGTAAAGCATTCCTTTCGGCTGATTGAAGCCTATCTCCGAAACTCCGAGATAGCGGAATACGCTGAATAACGCCTTTCCGCAGTGGGAAAACGCTACCGCGCCGTGGTGGGGGTATCTTCCCTCAATAAGTACATGACGGTAGAATCTGCCCATTTCCTTGATGGCAAAAATTCCTATGCCGCCGAAACTCCTTGTGGCAACGGGAAGTATTTCGCCCTCGGCAACATAGGCGCGGAGAATTCCGTCGGACGTGCTTTGCAGACGGAAAAATGTTATTTCGGAGGGTGCAATATCGCCCTCGAGAGTTCCTCGCGTAATGTCGGGTTCTTTGTCGGGTTCAAGACCGCGGTGCATGATGAGCTGATATTTCATTGTCCTGCTGGAAAGCTTGCAGGCAGCGGTGTTTCCGCAGTGGAAGCCCATGAACGTGTCCGTGTGAGCGTAACCGAATTTTCCCTTGATGTCGTTTTCGTACATATCCGCGGGAACACTGTTGTTTATGTCAAGAAGCGTTACAACATCGTCCGAAACGCACTGCCCGATAAATTCACTCAGCGCACCGTAAATGTCCACTTCGCAGGCAACGGGTATCCCGCGGGAAGCAAGGCGGCTGTTCACATAGCAGGGAACAAATCCGAACTGAGTCTGGAACGCAGGCCAGCACTTGTTTGCGAATACTACATAGCTGCGGCTGCCTTTGTGTTCCTCCGCCCAGTCAAGGAGCGTAAGCTCGTATTGGGCAAGCTTGGGAAGTATTCCCGCCATCTTGTTTCCGTCGCCAAGTTCCTTTTCCATGTCGGCGATAACTTCGGGAATGCGTTTGTCTCCCGCGTGCTTGTTGTATGCTTCAAAAAGGTCAAGCTCGGAATTTTCTTCAATTTCCGCACCCACATTGTAAAGCTGCGCTATGGGCGCGTTGCAGGCAAGGAAATCCTGCGGGCGCGGTCCGAAAGATATTATTTTCAGGTCGGCAAGCCCCAGAAGCGTCCGAGCTATGGGAATAAATTCCTTTATTTTCTCTGCGGTCTCGGCGGCAGTTCCCACGGGATATTCGGGAATATATGCTTTTACATTCCGAAGCCCGAGGTTGTAGCTTGCGTTCAACATTCCGCAGTAAGCGTCGCCCCGTCCGTCCACAAGCTTGTCGGAAGCTTCCTCTGCGGCGGCTGTGAACATTACGGGCGCGTGGAAATTCTTTGCAAGAAGGGTTTCGGAAGTTTCCGGGCCAAAATTTCCAAGATATACCACAAGAGCGTTGACTCCCGCTTTTTTCAGGTCGTCAACGGCGGAAAGCATATGATTTTCGTTTTCAACGGTTATGGGACATTCGTAAATGTCAATTCCCGCGGCTTGGCAGGCTTTTACAACGTCGGAACGTCTCCTTGCGGAAAGTTCCATGGGGAAACAGTCGCGGCTCACCGCGCAGATACCGAGCTTTACTTTGGGCATATTGTTTGTGTTCATAGCTATTCTCCTTTTTATATAACTTGGGCAAGACGACTTCCGCCGCCTTGCCGCTTTAAATTACTTCATATTTCCGCGGAAAGCAGCCGCCTTGCGCGATTTTTCCGAATGTACGCTTATTCCGAAGCGTCCGAACCCTCTACATTCTTGACAACTTCGTCCTTGACTTCCTTTTCGGTTATTTCTATGGCAAAATGCGTGCCGTAGTAGCCCTCAACATTGTCTACCGTGTCATAGGTTTCCGTCATGGAGAAAACAACGGTGTAGGACGGGCAGTCAAAAGTTTCCTTGTAAATAAGGTCAAGGTCGATGTCCTCAATACCCGTCACGGTGCCGGTGTGTTCGCCGTGCTTGTTTTCAAGCTCGAGAGTCTTGGAGGCAAAATAGTTCTCAGCGGTCTCGCGGTCTATAAGACAGCTTATTTCCTGCATATAGCCGTTAAGGTAGATTTCGTTATCGCCCTTTACCGTCCTGAAATTATATGTAATAATGGAGTCATCGGCGTAGTAATATTCGCTGTTTTCGGGAATAAGCCCCGCTATTTCCCGAAGTTCGGTGTCGTTGTTAATGCTCCATATCTGGGTGTCTGTCTCGTAATAAAGGTCAACGCCGTCGGGCTGGAGAGTGACAATTTTTGTCAAAGGCATACCTAACTTGACTCTTGTCAGTATTCCCGAATAGGCATTTTCGGAAGCCTTTGCTCCGTCCTTGTCGCCGCAGGCGGAGAAGCACGCAAGCGCAAGCGCTGCCGTAAGAATTGCCGAAATAATTTTTCTGAATTTCATTTTATCATCATTCCTTATAAAAAATATATGCCGCGAAAATTATATACATTAATATAATAATACAAAATCCCCGAAAAGTCAACCATTACGGCGGCGTTTTGCAAAAAATATTTTTTTGCCCCGCCGATTTCGGAGAATTGTCAAAATAATTTAACAAACGTTAATTTTATAAATACAAAAAATTTAATATATACTTTGTAAAATGTTTGACAATTTTTTGTTTTTGTGTTAAAATAATATTGACTAATTGTAGTATGAGGTGGTAAAATGTTCAACGGACGAAAAATAATCGCACTGTGTATACCAAAAGCATATGAAAGGACGTCATTCAGATACATAAGCGCGCTTAATAAAAGCGCAAATAAGAGAAATTATACCCTTTTTGTGTATCAGACCTGTACGGCGCTTTACGGAAACAGCCGAAACGATAACGGCGAGAACTATGTTTTCAGCCTTATTGATTACGATATTATCGACGGGATAGTCCTGTTCAGCGAACTGCTGAAAGACAAGGACGTGGCTGACCGTATCGCGGGGGAAGCAGTCAAGCGGAATATTCCCATAGTGGCGGTGGAACGCCCTGTGGACGGCTGTATCTATGCGCATTACGATTACGGGGATTGCTTTGAAAAGATAGTCCGCCATATAATCGTTGACCACCAGCTTACAAAGGTTAACTTTATCGCGGGCATTGAGGGCAACAGCTTTTCCGAAGAACGCCTGAACATTTACAAGAAAGTCCTCGAAGAACAGGGCATACCCTATGAACCCGAACGCGTCGGCTACGGCGATTTCTGGGATTATCCCACAAGGGGAGTCATGCAGAAATTCCTGCGCCCCGGTGCGGAACTTCCCGAAGCCATCATATGCAGCAACGATACCATGGCGATAACGGCTTGCAGCGTTATCACCGACAAAGGCTATTCCGTTCCCGATGATATAATCGTTTCGGGATTTGACGGCATCGAGGACGAAGAATACCACACCCCGCGCCTTACTACCTGCCGCAGCGGCTGCAGCGAAATGAGCGAACGAATTATAGACGTTTTTGAAAATATCCATAACGGCGGAGAAGCTCCGGAGGACATACTGGTAAATTTTGAGATGGTAAAATCCCAGTCCTGCGGCTGCGTTAAGAAGAAAGCCAACGATTCCACCGTTATGATGCGGGAACTTCACGACCGTCTGGACGGCTATCAGCAGCGCGTAAGCGATATGAACGACATTGTTTCCTATATAAGCAGCGTGCGCAAGCCCGAGCTTATTTACGAATGTCTTGAGGGCAAGGAAATGTTCAACGACACTTTCTGCTGCCTTAATATGAGCGCGCTTGATTTCAAAATGAAAAACGGTTCTGCGGACGCCGACATTGACACCGAACACCCGTTCACCGATGAAATGCTTATGGTTTACCGCGGACTTTTCCACTACCATTACGATTCAAGCACCGAAATAGTGCATTTTGACCGCAAAGATATAGTTCCTGAATTTGACAAATATATTGATATGGAAAATCCTGTTATCTTTTCGGCGCTGCACTATCTGAACATTCCCCTTGGATATATCTGCGCGAATATGGAAGTAAACATTGTGGTTTACGAACGTATACAGCAGATTTCCGAAACATTCGGAAACGGTTTCGGAAATATCAGAATGTACACTGCTATGGAACGGCTGTATATATGCGATTCCCTGACGGGACTTTACAACAGACGGGGATTTTATCAGTATGCAGTCCCGCAGTTTGAAAAAGCTGCCGCGGAGAAAAAGACCGTTGCCATAGTTTCGGCGGATCTGGACGGGCTTAAATACATAAACGACCATTTCGGACACGCCGAGGGGGATAATGCCATTAAAACCGTTACCTGCGCGCTTCTGCACGCGGCTGAAAACAACGAGGTCTGCGCGCGTTTCGGCGGAGATGAGTTTGTGGTGGCAGGAGTCACCGAACTTTCCGAAGAGGAGTATTCCGAAAATTTCAGAAAGCGTTTCGATGAATACCTTGAAAATTATAATAATGAAGCGGGTAAACCTTATAAGGTCGA
>CANRFB010000105.1 GCA_947629785.1 uncultured Clostridia bacterium
TGTCAAGTGGTATTTTAGACAAAATATGATTTATTATGTTGTATAATATGCTTGAAATCCTTAAGTTGATGACATTGGAGCAACGAGGGGGAGAACCTAAAAGGGAAGGGGGAAAGCCGCCGCGTCCCTATCAAGTTTCCGGTTTCCCCCTTCCCTTTTTGGTGCTTCCCCTCGTTTATCGAATAACTAATAAAATTATTTCTATATTTTGGGTCTTTGTCCCTTGCACGTCGAATAACTAATAAAATTATTTCTATATTTTGGGTCTTTCCCCTCGCACATCGAATTAACAATAAAGTTTTTACTATTTAATCAATTTGCCGTAAAATTAAATTCATAATTTATTTACTCGTTGAAATACCGTGAGGGCGCGTTCATATGGTATAATTAAGAAAATGCTTTTTGAAAGGACAATTGCCATGGGAAAAATTATTCTTGATTGGAACAAATACCTCGATACCGCTCGGAAAACCGCCGCGGAGGGTATCGTGCTCCTTAAAAACGAGGGCGGCGCGCTCCCCCTTGATAAAAATTCCGTTACCGCCGTTTTCGGACGGATCCAGAACCATTACTATAAGAGCGGAACAGGTTCCGGCGGTCTGGTGAATGTTTCCAAAGTCTGGAATATTACCGAGGGGCTTGCGGAAGCAGGCACCAAGCTGAATACCCGCCTTGCGGAAGTTTATGACGAATGGGAAAAGTCCCACCCGTTCAGCCACGGCATGGGCTGGGGCGAAGAACCGTGGTCGCAGGAGGAAATGCCCTTGGACGACGAATTTGTAAAGGAAATTGCTCAGACTTCCGATACCGCCCTTGTAATTATCGGACGTACCGCAGGCGAGGAACTGGACAGTTCCAACGAGCCGGGGTCATATCTGCTGACTTTCAAGGAAACTGATATGCTTTACAAAGTCCGTAAGCATTTCAAGAAAATGGCGGTCGTTCTCAATGTGGGCGGCATTATTGATATGAAATTTGTCGACGAGGTGAAGCCCGACGCCGTTCTGTATGTATGGCAGGGCGGAATGGTGGGCGGTCTTGCCGCCGCCGACGTTCTGCTTGGAAAGGTAAGCCCAAGCGGAAAGCTGGCGGACACTATCGCGAAAAATATCGAGGACTACCCCGCCTGTAAATATTTCGGCAATAAGGAGCGGAATTTCTACTCGGAGGACATTTATGTGGGCTATCGGTACTTTGAAACATTTGCCAAGGATAAAGTGCTGTATCCTTTCGGCTTCGGAATGTCCTATACGGATTTTAAAATAAAGATAAATTACGTTTCTCATGACAAGAAAAGCGTCCGTATAGGCGCGCTTGTGAAGAATATCGGCAAGATCGCGGGAAAAGAGACCGTTCAGATATACTGCGGCGCGGCGCAGGGCAAGCTGGGCAAAGCGGAGAAAGTCCTCTGCGGCTACGAAAAGACAAAGGAACTTTCCCCCGATGCGGAACAGCTGCTTTCCTTTGAAATTCCGTTTTACGCATTCGCTTCATATGACGATTCGGGCGTTACGGGTAATCCTCATTGTTACGTTCTCGAAGCGGGGAAGTATAATATTTTCGCGGGAACGGACGTCCGTTCCGCGGAATGTATATACAGCTTCGATATTGCGGAGACCATCGTTTGCGAACAGCTTTCCGAGGCATACGCCCCCGTGCTGCCTTTTGAAAGAATGAAGAACAGCGGCGGGAAAATTGTTATGGAAAGCGTTCCCACGGCAAAAACCGATATGGATCACCGCAGAAAGAAAAATCTTCCCAAGGAGATCAGGCAGACGGGGGATAAGGGAATAAAGCTTGCGGACGTTATGAACGGCAGGAATTCCATGGACGAGTTTATAGCGCAGATCTCCGACGAGGGACTTGCCTGCATTATCCGCGGCGAGGGCATGGGCAGCCCGAAAGTCACCGCGGGAACTGCCGCCGCTTTCGGCGGGGTAACGGACGAACTGAAAGGACTGGGAATTCCCTGCGGCTGCTGCGACGACGGTCCCTCGGGAATGAGACTTGACTGCGGAACGAAAGCATTCAGCCTGCCAAACGGAACGCTTATCGCCTGCACGTTCAACAAGGAACTTATAACCGGACTTTTCGCACTTACGGGAATTGAAATGGCGGCAAACAAGGTAGACTGCCTTCTTGGTCCGGGAATGAATATTCACCGCTATCCGCTGAACGGACGGAATTTTGAGTATTTCAGCGAGGACCCGTTCCTGACGGGAACTATGGCGGCGGCGGAACTGAAAGGTATGCGTTCCGCGGGCGTTACCGGAACTATAAAGCATTTCTGCGGAAACAATCAGGAACTCTGCCGCAGGACTGCGGAGAATGTCATTTCCGAAAGAGCGCTTCGGGAAATTTACCTGAAAGGCTTTGAAATTGCGGTGAAAGAGGGCGGCGCAACTACCGTTATGACAACTTACGGTCCCGTGAACGGACTCTGGACGGCAGGCAGTTATGACCTGAATACCACAATTCTCCGCGGTGAATGGGGATTTGACGGCTTTGTAATGACCGACTGGTGGTCTACCATGAACGAACGGGGAAAGCCCGCTTCGCAGAACGATTTTGCCTCAATGGCAAGAGCGCAGAATGACGTTTACATGGTCTGCGCCGACAGTTCAAAGAACACCCACGGCGACAATACCCTTGATTCGCTGAAAAACGGTTCACTTACCCGCGGCGAACTTCAGAGAAACGCAAAGAATATCTGTAAAATGCTTATGGGTACCCTTGCCATGAAGCGGCTTCTTGGCACTGCCGACGAGATAGAAATTATCAACCGACCCGACGACGGGGATAACTTTGACGTTTCGGACGTGGAATTCCATACTCTGGACGGAAAAGTCACCATTCCCCTTGAGGGCGTAAACACCGAAAAGGGCGCAAGCTATGTTTTCGGGCTGGATATTGTTCACACGGGAAAATTCAAGGCGACTATTACCGCAAAATCCGACAGCGGCGAAGTTGCGCAGATGCCCGTTACGCTTTTTGCCCTCGGAACGCCGACGGGAGTCTACACTTTCAACGGCACAAACGGTGAATGGGCTTCCATTGACCGCGAAGTAATAATGTTCTCGCGGTTCACGGCGTGCAGACTGTATTTCGGACAAAGCGGACTTACCCTGCGGGATATTGAATTTGAAATTACCGAGCGGTTCAATTGATCTTCAAAAGGAGGCAGAAATTTATGACAAACGATACAGACGCGGAGGCATATCTGACATGGGAGGAGGAACCGACAGCATTTGATGATTCGGGCGTATCGTCACGGACAAAAGGCAGGCTTGAAAGTCTGAATATCCGCACCTTGCAGGAACTTGCAGACTGCACGGACGAACAGAAAGCAAGACTGTTTTCCGCAGTAGACAGGGAGGAAATTGACAGGCTTAACGGACAGCTGCGCGAAAATCAATATGCGCCGCTTGATTATGACGATATTAAGCAAAAATATGAACAGTGGGAAATTCCACCTGACACGCCGTTGGACGAACTCGTCTGGTCTGTCAGGGCGTTCAACTGTCTTATGCGGGCGGGTTACTGCAATGTGCGGAATTTGCTTGATTCCGACGGCACAAAAGTCGTCACGGTAAGAAATCTCGGAAAGAAATGCTATAAAGAAGAAGTAGAGGACCTGATGATCCGCAGAATGAAACAGCCGGCGGAACTCTGGGATTACAATATCGTGAAGCCGAAAAAATTCCTTAATGATACTGTGCCTAAACGATTCTTTAACGATTCTTGACATTTGAATGAAATTATATTAAAATAGAAATATCCACAGGAAAGGATAATTTTTGTATGAAAGATGTTCTTGTTATAAACGGTCCTAATCTTAACTTACTGGGCGAACGCGAACCCGGCACTTACGGTTCGGAAAGCTATGAAAGCATTTGCGCCGGCATTAAAGCCAAGGCAGCTGAACTGGGTTTTGACGGCTGTGAATTTTTCCAGTCAAATCACGAGGGCGAAATTATCGACCGCATACATTCCGCTCGGCTTGACAAATGCGGGATAATTTTAAATGCGGGCGCATACACTCATTACAGTTACGCCATACGGGACGCTATTGCTGCGGTGAAAATTCCGGTTATTGAAGTGCATATTTCCAATATCTGCGCCCGGGAAGATTTCAGGCACAATTCTGTAATTGCGCCGGTTTGCTCGGGAAGTCTTTTCGGATTCGGCACGGACGGATATATTCTTGCGCTTCATGCGCTTGCTTACAAACTTGTTTAAAAGCTCGGATAAAATTTCGGAGGTTCGGTCATGGATTTTAAATTCTGTCCTCAATGCGGCGAAAAGCTTTACCTTAGATCCTGCGGCGATGAGGGGGAAATTCCCTTTTGCGACAACTGCAAAAGACCGTTTTTCCCGTTCTCCTACAGCTGTGTGATCTGTCTTTGCGTGACGGAGGATAATTCGGAAATTGCGCTTATAAAGCAGAAATACGTTTCCGACAGTTATGTAAATGTTGCGGGGTATGTGAAACAAGGCGAAGTTCCCGAAAACACCGCTGTTCGCGAAGTCCGTGAAGAAATAGGCTTGGAAACCGTTTCATGCGGGTATGTGGGCAGTTATTATCATGCAAAAAGCGACAACCTTATGCTTGGCTTTATCTGCAAAGTCAGAAAAGCGGAGCTGAAAACTTCCGTTGAAGTGGACAGCGCGGAATGGTTTCCGCTGAAATACGCGCAGCAGTTACTGCGTTACGACAGTGTGGGCTGGAATCTTCTTAACGACTACCTTAAAAGAGAGGAAAAGCGGCGGAAAGCCGCATCGGATAAATGACAATGAATTTCCGTAACGAACTTATTGCCGCCGCCGCGGCGCAGCTTGCAAGGGACTACTGCTGTGTTCCCGAAGATTTGCTAAGATCCGAAAATAAAGTTACTCTTGCGCGGAAGATGGACGGGCAGAGGCGGTTCAGGAAAGACCCGCATTTTTTCCGCGCGGTCACTATGGGCATGGGAACGGTCATTTCCGCGTCAAGCGAAATGCTGGACTTTTCCCGTGAACTTTCGGAGCGGGCAAGCGGCGCGGAAATTTTTGAGCAGAAAAAGATATGGGCGATAAACAATGCGCTTGCGGAACACAATAAAGCCATTGGTTCGGCGAACGTATACTATCTTCCCGTATCAGGGTACAGATATATTCCCGCGAATAATTTCCGCACGCGCATTTATGAGGAAAGCGAGATAATTTCCGAACTTTACGGGGTAAAGGGATTCAGTAACGCGCTGCTTTATGATTCCAAGAACCCGCGCCGCGACAAATTAGCGGTATGTGCGTTCAACGGTGAAAAGATAATCGGCATAGCGGGGGCAAGCAGTGACAGTCCGACCATGTGGCAGATAGGGATAGACGTTCTTCCCGAATACCGCAGAATGGGCGTGGGGAAAGAATTGGTCTCTGCTTTAACACAAGCTGTATTCATGCACGGAGCCGTGCCTTATTACGGGACATGGATAGGGAATATCGCTTCCCAGAACACCGCCCACAAGGCGGATTACAGACCCGCTTGGACGGAAATGTTCTCCTTTGATGCGGGCTGACAAGGCTCAGGCGGGGGAGCCCCAGTCAGGCGTTATTTTGTTATCTTCCGCATGTGCCTGCCGTGAGATAAAGCAAAATTAAATCTACAAAAAATTTTCCCGCCTATATAGGCGGGATTTGTTTTCCCCCTCCTTGGGGAGCAATGTCATCAACTTAAGGATTTCAAGCATATTATACAACATAATAAATCATATTTTGT
>CANRFB010000106.1 GCA_947629785.1 uncultured Clostridia bacterium
ACGCTCCACTCCAAAGGACTTCAACTTTCGATTTTCCATATCTTGGAGATAAAAAATTTTTTTTTTTTTTTTTGGTCATATCTATTGACAACGCAGACAGATTTTCAAAAATATTTTTAAAAACTATTGCTTTTTGCTTCAGAATGTGCTATACTTATTCTAATAATGTATATTTAACCGGAGGTGTAAAAATATGGAATTTGGTGCTATCCAGATAATAGGCGGCATTCTTATGATAATAAGCAGCATTTTGCTGATAATAATTACCATAATGCAGGAACAGAAGCAGCAGGATATGAGTTCAGCCCTTACGGGTCAGAGCGATAACTTCTTTGGCAAGGGCAACGTCAGCAGTTCAAAGGAACAGGCGCTTGCAAGACTTACCAAGCTGTTGACTATAGTATTCTTTGTTGTGACTATTGCGGTAAATATTATCCCCTCTATCATAAGCAGGATAAACGCAAGCTGAATAAAACCAAAAATCCTGTGTTTTTAACACAGGATTTTTTATCGGAGGTCATCATTATGGCTGATATTAAGGATATTTACAAGCACAGAATTCGCGCACAGCTTATGACGCAGGCAGGGAAAAAGGGTCTGTCCTATAAACGCCTTTACGCCCAATGTAAAGGCAGAAAGCAGAGTCCCGACGCTTTTGCAAAAGCCGTTGCCGAAATGAAGCGGGACGGCGTTATTTTTGAAAATAAAAGCGGCATTTTCCTTTGCGAAGCGGCAGGGTTTTTCCCTGCCACAGTCTCACGCATAAACAAGACTTTCGGGTTTATTGAGGACGAAACGGGCAGGGAAATTTTTATTCCCGGAAAGTTCCTTTTAGGCTCTATGCCCGGCGACAAGGTAATGGCGCGGCTTATTCCCTCCAAGGGCGAAAGCCCCGAGGGGCAGGTGGTTTCCATAACCGAGGAGGGTTTCTCCGAATTTGTGGGAACAGTGCAGAAATCAAACGGCAGGATATGTATTCTGCCCGATACCATTTCAAGAGAGCCTATTGAGATCGCGGAACTGAAAATTCCCGTCCGCGTGGGCGACAAAGTCCTTGCGGAAATTATCCGCGGCGGCGAGAAACATTCCGAACACCGCGCGCGGGTAACGGATATTTTCGGCGACAGCGGAAAGGCTTCTTCAAGTGCGGACGCTATTCTGTACATCAACGGAATAGAAACGGAATTCCCCTATGCCGTTCTTGACGAAGCTCGTCAGGCGGAACACAAAGGCATTCCGCAGGGGGAAATTTCAAAGCGCCTTGACCTGCGGGACGAGATAATTTTTACCATTGACGGCGCGGACACCAAGGACATTGACGATGCGGTCTCTTTGTCAAAAACTCCCGACGGCTGGCAGTTGGGAGTCCATATTGCCGATGTGTCGTTCTATGTAAAAGCGGGTTCGGAACTGGACAAGGACGCCATGCTGCGCGGAACTTCGGTTTACTATGCAGACAAAGTCGTACCAATGCTTCCGAAAGAGCTTTCCAACGGCATTTGCTCCCTTAATCCCAATGAGGACAGGCTTGCGTTTTCCTGCATTATGAAGATAAGCCCCGAGGGGGAACTTGTTTCCTACAAATTCAGCAAAACCGTTATCCGTTCCCGTGTCAAGGGCGTTTACAGTGAGATAAATCAACTGCTTGACTGCATTAAAAACGGCGCCGAGCCGCCTGCGGAAATTTTGGAAAAATATGATGGGCTTACCGACAGCATACTGCTTATGGACGAACTTGCGGCAATTCTCACCGAAAACAAACTCCGCCGCGGCGCGCCCCAGATAGACACCCCCGAATGTAAGCTGATAATTGACGAAAACGGCATTTGCACTGATGTGCGGAAACGCGAGCGGGGCAGGAGCGAACTTATAATTGAAGAGTTCATGCTTATGGCGAATACCTCCGCCGCCCGTCTTGCCAAGGAAAAGGGCATACCCTTTGTTTACCGCGTTCACGAGGACCCCGCCCCCGAAAAGGTCCGGGAGCTTGTGGAAACCGTTTCGCAGATGGGAATAAAGCCGCCGCATTTTACAAATGTCAAGCCCAAGCACCTTGCGGAAATTCTTGAAAAGACCAAGGATTCGCCCCTTGCGCCCGTGATAAACAACATGGTACTGCGTTCCATGGCAAAGGCGAAGTATTCCGACGAGCCCCTTGGGCATTTCGGGCTTGTGCTTGCGGACTACTCGCATTTTACGTCGCCCATAAGGCGTTATCCCGACCTTGCCATACACCGCATACTTACCGACCTTTGCTACAACAAAGAAACCGAGAAATACCTTACGAAACGCTATGGGGGATTTGCGGCGGAAGCGGCTCGCAGTTCCTCCGAATGTGAACTTGTTGCCATGCGCGTGGAGCGTGACTGTGAGGACTGTTACATAGCCGAATATATGTCAAGCCGCGTTGGCGAAAGCTTTGAGGGAATAATTTCCTCCATACGGGAATTCGGATTTTTTGTAGAACTTCCCAACACGGTGGAGGGGCTTGTGCGCATTGAAACTCTCCCCGACGGTCAGTACGAATTTGACGGGAAGTTCACACTTACCCGTTTCGGAAAGCCCGTTTATCGCGTGGGCGACAGGGTAAAAGTTACCTGCACGGCGGCGAATATTTCCACCGGACAAATTGATTTTAGTGTTAAGAGTTAAGAGCAAGGCTGAGCCTTGACCCTTACAGGCATTATTTTGTTTTTTTTCCGAATATGCCTGCCGTGAGGTAAAGCAAAGCACTATCTGCAAACAAAAAATCCCGTCTATTTTAACATGGACGGGATTTTTATTTTCAGATTGCGCTTCGTGTCATGCACGGTATATTTAGACGGAAGATAACAAAATTTAGCCTGAAAGGGTCAAGGCTCAGCCTTGTGTTAGTCAAAACGGTTGAAGCGCTGCGGGAGAAAGGGTTTTTCCACGGCGCGCTTTATCCTGAACGGTATGCTTGTTTCCGGTTCAATGGGCGAAACAAATATGGAACGTATCCCCGCAAGGTTCGCCCCCATAACATCGGTGAATATCTGGTCGCCCACCGCGCAGACCTGATCTTTCCGGAGTTTCAGTTCGCGTATTGCCTTATTGAATCCGATGGGCAGCGGCTTCGCTCCACGCGGCACAAAATGCAGTCCAAGAGTTTTGGCAAATGGTATCACACGTTCAGCCTTGTTGTTGCTTACAATAAGCAGCTTTATTCCGTGGCTTTTCATATTGGCGATCCAGTCAAGAACACCGTCCGCGGGAACGGGATTGTTGTGCGTGGTAAGCGTGTTGTCAAGGTCGAGGATAAGCGCTTTTATCCCGTGTACTTCAAGCGACGCGGGGGTTATTTCAAGAACAGACCGTAACGCAAACGTGGGCTTGAATACCGCCATTGAAAAACTCCTTTCCCTACCTTATTTGAGTTTTGCTTTCTGCTTTGCGCGAAGCGCGTTGTCAAGTATGCGCTTACGTATGCGGATAGATTTCGGGGTAATTTCAAGAAGTTCATCGTCGGCAATAAATTCCAGACTGTCCTCAAGGGAGAGCTTTCTCGGCGGAACAAGCCGCAGGGCATCGTCCGAACCGCTTGCTCTCGTGTTTGTAAGATGTTTCTTCTTGCAGACGTTTACTACTAAATCCTCGGATTTTGGTGAAGCGCCGATAACCATGCCCTCGTATACCTGCGTTCCCGCGCCTATGAACAGCGAGCCGCGCTCCTGCGCGTTGAAAAGTCCGTATGTGACCGCTTCTCCCGTTTCAAAACAGATGAGAGAGCCTGTGTTTCTTCTGGGAATTTCCCCCTTGTAAGGCTCGTATTTTTCAAATACCGAACTTATAACGCCCTCGCCTTTGGTGTCGGTGAGAAATTCCGACTTGTAGCCGAAAAGTCCTCTTGACGGAATGAGAAATTCAAGTTTCATGCGGCTTCCTGCGGGGTGCATGGACTGGAGTTCCGCTTTCCTTGAACCAAGCTTTTCCATTACCGCGCCTACAGAATCTTCGGGAACGTCTATTACAAGCCGCTCGACCGGTTCGCACTTAACGCCGTCTATTTCCTTATAAAGCACTCTCGGCGTGGAAACGGAAAGTTCATACCCCTCGCGGCGCATGGTTTCTATAAGAATGGAAAGGTGCATTTCACCGCGCCCCGCAACTATAAAGCTGTCGGTGCTGTCGGTTTCGGAAACACGCAGGGAAACGTCCCGCAGTATCTCCTTGAAAAGCCTTTCACGCAGCTGTCTGGAAGTGACGAATTTTCCCTCCCTGCCCGCAAACGGGCTGTCGTTTACGGAGAATGTCATTTCCACTGTGGGCTCGGAAATTTTCACGAACGGAACGGGTTCGTAATGGTCCACATCGCAAAGTGTGTCGCCGATGGTAATTTCTTCTATACCCGAGATCCATACAATATCGCCGACCTTGGCTTCTTCCGCGGGAACGCGGTTGAGTCCGTCTATCTGATAAAGAGTCACTACTTTGCTGTTGAACGGCTTTCTGTTTTCGTGGTAATCGCCTACGATAACGGGCTGATTTACCTTTATGGTGCCGCGTTCCACACGTCCTATGCCGATCCTTCCCACATAGTCGTTATAGTCTATGGAAGAAATAAGCATCTGCATGGGCGCGTCGGGGTCGCCCTCGGGAGCGGGAATGTGTTCAAGAATGGTTTCAAACAGGGGAACGAGGTCTTTTCCCTCCTCGTACTGGCTGAAAGACGCCGTTCCCGAACGTCCCGAACAGAAAAGAATGGGGCTTTCAAGCTGTTCGTCGCTGGCGTCAAGGTCAAGGAGAAGTTCAAGAACTTCATCGCCTATTTCGTCAAGGCGCGCGTCGGGGCGGTCGATTTTATTTACAACTATAATAATTCTGTGACCGAGTTCCAGAGCCTTTTGCAGAACGAATCTTGTCTGGGGCATACAGCCCTCCGCCGCGTCAACCAGCAGCACAACGCCGTCCACCATTTTCAGTACGCGCTCCACTTCGCCGCCGAAATCCGCGTGACCCGGGGTATCGATTATGTTTATTTTCACGTCTTTGTACATGACGGCGGTATTTTTCGCGAGAATGGTAATGCCTCTTTCCCGCTCCAGATCGCCGGAATCCATTACTCTTTCGGCAACGTTCTGATTTTCGCGGAAAGCGCCCGCCTGTTTCAGCATTTCGTCCACGAGGGTAGTCTTGCCGTGATCGACGTGGGCGATAATAGCAACGTTTCTCAGATCGGTTCTAACCATAAAAATTTCCTTCCTTGTGTTCTATAATGTTTCACGCAAAAAATTACGTCCTGCGGAAAAGCAGGACGTAACTGGTGGAAGAGGGTGGATTCGAACCACCGAAGCCGAAGCAACAGATTTACAGTCTGCCCCCTTTGGCCGCTCGGGAACTCTTCCATAGAACGAGGATAAGCATAAAATGGAGCTGGTGGACGGACTCGAACCCCCGACCTGCTGATTACAAATCAGCTGCTCTACCAACTGAGCTACACCAGCGCAAATGCTTGTCCTTGAACGACTTAATAAGTATACCACCTAACGCTTGAAATGTCAAGTGGGTTTTTAACATTTTACAAATTGTTAATAATTTCAGCTCGTTTAAGGCTTTTTGTAAGAGTTGAGAGTTAAGAGTTGAGAGTTGAGAGTGGAGTTGTCCCCACCCCCTGCCCCCTCCCCAAGGCAATGTCATCAACTTAAGAGCGTTGATTCTGATGGAACTTAGCGGAATAAT
>CANRFB010000107.1 GCA_947629785.1 uncultured Clostridia bacterium
TTTCTTGTCAATGATGTATGCCTGCTGTAAATATTCTTTTGCACACATTTCCGTTTTCCCTTTCAATCAATATAATCTGTTATTTCCTTGCGGGAATTATTGTAAGAATTATCGCAGTTCGTGTAAATCGTTTCTTTTATCGCGTATTTTGCATTTTCCATTTTTGCCCCGCAGTTCGGGCAATATCGTGAAAACGTACCATTCGGCGATTCAACTCCGCAGTTCTCGCAAGTCGGAATTGAGCTGCTGCTTATTCCCCATATGTTATCCGGTTTGCTTTCCCATCTGCTCTCTGTCATGTTCAACGCTCCTTTCAAAAAAAATAATCAGTATCGTTTCCGCATCTCAGCCTTATCAGAACGCGTTCCGGATCGGTGTCTTTGTTCTTGTCAAACGCTCCGGCTCGATGTAGTCTATCATTTCCTTGTGAGAATCCTTGCAATTTATATACGTTGTTTCCTTAATTGCATACTTGGCATTTTCCATCATTGCGCCGCAATTCGGACAGTACGGTGAAAGTACTTTGCCGGGCGGTTCTGTATGGCAATTCACACAATACGGATAATACCCGTCGCTGCTTATTTCCCATCTGCTTATTTTATCAGACATATTTTTTACTCCTTTCAGGCATAATAAAAGCACCCCGAAAATAACAGAGTGCTTGTTTGCTATTAACTTAAAGCTGTTGCAATTTATACAACAACTTGTTATATATTGATTTCCTCAATATCTTCTGCATCAAAATACATGACCTGATTTTTATTTTCACCGTCAAATATAACAAACGAGTCCTCACGGACAGGCTCACCGTTTCCGCCGTGCTCCGACAAGTGCAGGGTTTTAATGCGGTTTATCTTCCTGCCTTTTATCGTTATTTCCATATTCTCAACTCCTTTTGCTTGCGAAAAGTTTTGTGTAAACAAATTATACGAAAATGGATTGTTGAACCTGAACTGCAACTGCGCAGCAGGGTCAAAGGATTCATAAAAACCCTCTGCAATGCTTTCAATAAATTCGTCGAAAACGTCATCCATCATTCCTATATGCTCAACTCCTTTAGGCTAAAGCAAAACCGCCTTGTTTAAGGGCGGTTTTTAGTGATAATTGGTTATTTGGCAGGCGTACACTTCTCCTGCGTCTCTCGGGATTGCTCCCTGTCTGTACCATCGGCGTGTGGATTGTACGAAATCCTCCACCTCAAATAACCTACTTTTATCCTATAATTATTATAACACAATTATTCAGATTTGTAAAGTATTTTTTTGTTTTTTAATAATCTGTTCCATTCTTTTTCATCAATTTTCATGAAAGTGATGATTGAATTTTTAAATTCAGGGTTATCATTAGAAGTAGCTAACCTAAGCACTGTTTTAAATTGAGTTGTATTTTCTGTTATTTCTTTCAGAATCAATGCGGTATCTTTTTTGTTAGCTTCTATTATGTAATCGGGATTTTCTACTATTTCTTTAAAGTATTTATAAAAGCGTTCATAATCGTTTGGGTGACGCTCCTTTATATGCTGAATTTGCTTGTCTGTTATAACAACCTCGTCCGTTATAATATCATCAGTTACGCATTTATATTTTTCAACATTGATTTTTCCAATAATATGCACATCATTTACCGCCTTTGCTACTTCACTTTTTATTATATCACTATTTTCAGCTTTGTCAACAGTTTTTCCGTAATCTTTGTACACGTCCCCGAAAGTGTCGTTTCCCTTTGCCATTTTCACAACGGAAGTGCGGTCATTATGCGGTTTCAAGCCGTGTGAAGCGGAATATTCCTTGTATGCTTTTCTCTGCTCTGCAAGGCGTTTCCGCGCGGCTTTCGCGCCCTCCTCGTCTCCCGCTTCTTTCAGCATATCCGCCTCGCGGGAAGTCTTGCGGATCTTCCGCTCCATTTCCCGCTGTTTCTGAAATTCCTTGTAGCGCTCCGCATTTTCCTTTTCGTCATACGGGAAATAGCTCTGAAAATTTACCCCGTCCGCAAAGGGCAGTTTGTGATGTCCGCAGTTTATCCCGAACAAGCCCGCCGCCTGTCCGTATGAAGTGCTTGAAAGCGGAATGAACGGTATCTCGTTTCCGTCACCGTCGTGGGCGATCCCGCTGCGGTTTGAACGGCTGACAAGTTTTCCTTGATCGAGCGCGCAAAGAGGACGTGCGCCCATGTGCGAGTCCACCAGAAACAAGTCCAGCCCGTAACGATCGCAGCAGGCGTCCTGCGCCGCGTTTGCCGTGTTGTTTACGGTGGTGCGAATGTCCATTGATATGTATGCTTCCGGCGACCATTCCCGCCCCGATTTGTCCATAAACGCAGGTATGCCCTTTTCGGCAAATTCCTGTATGCACTTTCTGACCGCCGCCTGACGGCTTTCCGCGCCGCTTGCGACGGAAAACGCGTGCTTTCCCAGAACTCCGTGAAGCTCCGTTTCCTTTGCCGTGTCGTAAATTCTGTTTACAAGCGCGGTATAGGAACTTCCCGCTCTGTACTGCATTACCGTGTTGACGGTGTTCAGGTCGGAAGTCGCCTGCTTCCTGAAACTGTTTGTAACGTTCTTTACGCCCTCGGAAATCGGCGTTGAACCCTCTGCAACGGAAATGTAACCGTCTTCCGCGCAAGCCTGCAAGGCGGGTTCAAGGCGTTCTGTAATGCCCTTTGCGGCGGTCTCAATGGTTTCCGTCAGAGTTTCCGATTGTATTCCCGTGTATGAAGCGATTATCCGCACTGTTTCGCTGTTCAGCCTGCCAAGCTCCGCCAGCTTTTTCAAGCGCCACTCGGAAGTCGCATTTATCTCGTTGTTGTCGTTTTCGGCTATCTGACGGGCAATAGCCATCATCAGATCGGTTTCCATAGCGGTGTAAATATCCGTCAGCGGCTGTGACAGCCGTAACTTTTCGAGAGTAGTCATATCTGCTCCTTAAAAATAGTTTTAAGAATTAAGTGTTGAAAACTTTTAAAAGAGTTTTTAAAAGAGTTAAGAGTGGAGGGTTGAGAGTTGAGAGTTGAGATGTATCAATTGCCTTGCGTTTCCGATGATACAACAAAACTTTTAAAAACAAGCTGTATTTTAAAAATAAAAGATACAAGGCGGAAACTTTATCTTAACTCTCAACTCTTAACTCTCAAAACTAAGATCAAGCATACCGCCCGTCACCTGACTTTCCTTTGCAATGCGGTCAAGTTCTTTCTGAGCCGCCGTCTCGTCGCAATTCAGAACGTCCATCACCGCCGCAAGCTTGGATTTCAGACCGGCAGCCACCAGCTTGATGTTGTTTTCTATCTTCGTATTATCGTCAATTACAATGCCGTCGGGCATGGTAACGGATATTTCGTAATTGTCGCTTTCGGGAATATCTCCAAGCGCAACGCCGAGGGCGATAATGCTTTTAACAAGTCCCTCGATAAGTTCCGCCGCAAGGTTCTTGTTTGCCTTTGCCGTGCGTGACGTTTTGCTGTCGGCTGAAATGACTTCCGTCGCGGTCTTGACTCCCTGCGATCCCTCGAAAGAAAATGTTCCGGAAGACAAGCCAACCTGAAAGCACAGGATATTTAAAAGCGCGTTTATCGCCGAAACGTGTTCCTCAACACGCAGTTCCACGGTGTTGTCGGTAATTTTCAGGTCTTTTTCCTCGTCGCATTTCAGAGCGATAAACGCTTCATCGTCCGCGTCAAAATACCGCTTGGACGTTCCCGTTTCAATATCTACGACAGTGCGGATACAAGAGGACGGAACGATAATTCGTTTTTTGCCGAGGATAAATTCTCTTGAAAAGCTGTCAAACGCAACGTCAAGGGCTTTCAGAGTGTCAACAGCCCCGTCAAACACCGAAACTCCAAGCGGCGAAATTTCGTCAATATTGTTGCTGACGTCCGGCTTGAAATAGCGGAACATCGGAACGTCCGTCCTATACTCCGCGACTTCGGGAAGTTCGGGATAAGCAGCCGACAGCGGACATTCAGAGCCCAGACTGTATTTTGAATTTGACTTATAAAGCTTATGTTCCACGGAATACCCGCCGTTATCGTTTGGATAATGCCTTTCAAACAGCGTGTAAAATGCACCGCCGCGGTATAGTTTACCCTGAAACGCTCCCGAAATTATGTCCCGCTCATTCCATTCAAGGGGAACGAACAGGTTCCCGCGAATGTAATTGATACACGGTTTGCCCTTGTCCGCATAAACTTTCAGCACACCGCCGCCGAGAGCGTAAGCCGCCGAAAAGAATTCGGGCATACGCTTCCAGAAACCGTTGTCGTTCAGGACTTTCATAACATATTCGCCGTAAGGCTCTGCAGCGGAGATGTTGACCTGTTCGGAGAACGTCAGCCGCGCGAATTCGTCCGCAACGATCTTTGCCGTTCCCAGACGTGACATATCACGTTCTCCCACCGAAAACAGCCCGCTCTTTTTAGTCCGCGCCCAAGGCGGCTTGTTTGCGAACAGAGCGTTCCACTGTTCGATATGACGGTAAAACCCGCCCAGTTCGGGAACGTCCTTGCCGTATACTTTCTTTGCATCGGAAATAATGCTCATTTTTTAAAAACTCCTTTTTAGGTATTGACAAATACGCATTGAAGGCGTATAATATTATTTGAAAGGACTGAACGTATGAAACGCAAGGATCTGATAAAACTATTTGAGAAAAATGGCTGGACATTTGCACGCCACGGCGGGAACCACGATATATACACCAACGGAACCGACAGCGAAATGATACCGCGCCATAAAGAGATAAAAGAAAATATGGCAAAAGCAATGATAAAAAGAAATAATTTGAAATAAAACAGGAGGCTGATCTTATGAAAAACACTTACCCTGTCATTCTGACCCCCGATGAACCCGGTTATGTTGTATTTATTCCGGATTTCAATATCAATACCGAAGGATATACACTTACGGAAGCAATAGAAATGGCTCGTGATGCGATAAGTCTTATGGGTGTTGACTATGAGGACAGGCATAAAGAGCTGCCAACGCCCTCAAAGGTCAATGACATAAAAAAAGAAAATACAAATGATATAGTAACTCTTGTCGATGTGGATTTTGACGCATATCGCCGAATGCTTGATAACCGTACGGTCAAGAAAAACTGTACCATTCCCTCATGGTTAAATGAAAAGGCGGAACAGGCGCATATAAATTTTTCTGCTGTTCTGCAATCGGCGTTAAAAGAAAGGCTCAATCTTTAAAATTATAAACTGTATTTAAGGAGGGATCGCTATGACAAGCAAAGAATTCGATCTGCTTATTGCAATGATACTTGAAATGCTTAAAAACAACCAGACCGATAAGGTAATTACGCTTCTCGAAGAAGCACGCGACAAAAAGGAAAAAGAAGATAAATGATCTTTACCGCCCGTTCCCAAAAGGAACGGGTCAATTTTTTTGCCCCGCTTCGATAATATCGTTCATCATAGGTTCAAAACTGTATTCAAAAGCGTCCAAGCTGTCAATGTTGTAATTCCCGTCATCAAGGCGGCGGTCGTCAAGGTGTTTGCTGTCCCAGACCGCCGAGCGGAACGCTTCAATAGCGTGTCTGCAATTCTTCATAATGAAAAATCTGCCCTGCGACATTATCAGGTTCGTAAACCTGATGCGGTCGATTATGGCAGATTTCCGCGCGTTATGAACTTCAAAATGCATTCTGTCGCGGGCACAAGCCGTTCTTACC
>CANRFB010000108.1 GCA_947629785.1 uncultured Clostridia bacterium
TTATAGTGACAATTTGAAAACTTTATCCCGGCAAAACCGTGTTATTACTTGTTTTCAGTGTTTTGCTCGGGGCTATAGAAGTGCCGTAGGGAGTGAATATCGCAAAAGCGGAAGTGATTTTCTTCGCAGAACTCGTGAAACCAGAAGTAAGGCGTGTTGTTGTTCATTGGTCTGCCGTCCCACTTCACGAATAGTCGGTCGTTGTCGATCCATTTATCGCCTACTTTTTCACGCTCTTCGTCCTGTTCCGCCTTGTATTTCCTTAGCAAGTCCATCACTATCGGCGGGAATTTCAGAGAACGCTGTGACTTCTTCGTTTTTGTGGTGTCCGTATAAATGCCTTTCTCGGCAGTGTAATTGCTTGTCCTGCGAACCGAAATTACGTTGTTGTTCCAGTCGATGTCTTTCCATTCCAGTCCGAGAAGTTCTCCGCGCCTGAATCCGCTGTAAACGGCTAACGTAAAGAATGTCCTATACTTTAAAGGTGCAGTTTCAAGAAGTTTGAAAAGCTGTTCTATCTCTTCAAGAGTGTAGATCTGCTTTTCTTTTTTCTCACCTTTTGGAATGGTAACAAGTCTGCATGGATTGTCCGTAAGCATGCACATCTTCACAGCGTATCCGAAAACGTCGGAAATAAAACTTAAATGGTGCACCACTGTTTTTCGCGACAATGGTTTGCCTGTTTTGAAACTTTTGCCGTTAAGTGCAAGGTCATTGATGAATTGCTGAATGTGCCGTCCTGTTATCTTGTCCAAGCGAAGATGTCCGATTGCCGGATAAACACGCTTTGTAAGCTGTTTCATACGCTCATATGATGTATTTCGCAGATTAAGTTTAGCGTATTCCTCAAACCATTCTTCTGCGAAAGTTTCAAACTTTATAGCTTTTGTCTGAAAACCTTTCATGCACGATTCCTCAAAAAGGACGGTCTGACGCTGCAGCTCTTTTTCGATTTGCTTTGACGTCATGCACTCATCGGGTTTCCATGATTTTGTCTGAATTATCTGATTGCCTTTAGTGTCGTAACCGCAGGAAACTCTGATTTGATATGCGTTTCCGCGCTTTCTTACAGTTGCCATAATCTGAATACCTCCTGTTTCCAGACTTATGACACACTTCTGCTCTTTAATTATACAACAATTGATGCGTAAAATCAAGATGTCTTAGAAATATGTCAGTCCATGATGTCAAAAATTTTTTTATCTTTCCAAAAAGTCAAGCAAAGCTGATTTATTGATAAGAATTTTCCCACGTTTCCCTTGTCCCGTCCGAATGAACGGGATTTTGTTTTGTGCTACAAGCTGTCGGATAGTATGTTCAGAAATACCTTTTACCACTTCTGTACATTCCTTGATAGTAAGCATTTCAAGTGGTTTTTCAGAAATTTTTTCGATTTCCTTTTCGGTCGGTTCCACGTCTTCAAGCTGCCTAAGAAGTGCAAATATTTTCGAAATAATTTCGTGTCGGTTCATAATGAATGTCACTACCTTTCAAAAATGTCGTTAAATTTTGTCGAAAAAAAAGACCGTATCACCAGACATACACGTAGCAGTCTGCTAATACGGTCAGATAATTTAAAAAATGGTTATGTCTAATCGCTTTATGTCCTGCAGTATATGTCAAAAAAATATTGTTCCGGAATTTTTTCCATTCATATTATAACATACTTGGACATTAGTGTCAATACCAAAATTAAAAAATTTTCAAAATACAGGAATCGCTTTAAAGATCTGTCGAACAGCAGGTTACTTAATTTTTTTATTTATGGCTTTTAGCAAGTCAAGTTCCTTTAAAAAACTATCGTAAGCGTCAATTACGGCTTCTCCCAAATCTCTTGTCAACTTATCATCTGCCAATAAAACAATGGTATGGTCGCCTTTTTCGTCTGTAAATGTTGGCATGCCGATCAACGTACCATTCGGCTTTTTGATGATCCTGAAATTACGGATCATAAGGCAATCGTCGATCGTTACCGTTGCCAATGCCTTGATCTCGCCTTCGGAAAATATTTCTTGAATTTCAGCTTTGGTAATTTTCATAGCATCGCGCCTTTCTTTAGTGATTTAATAAAATTGTTATCCCACCCCTATGAAGAAGCGGGATAACCGTTTTGTTGTGCATACGATTACAACTGCTCATCGTCCATAATGCTTTCAAGTGCGACATAGTTTTCATAGGCAGCAAAAATAATTTTCTCGAAATCATTCCTTGTCGCGCTGTCGATTGGATGAACAATGTCGTGATAATTACCGTTTTCATCCATCCTACTTGGCATAGCCACGAATAGTCTTTCGGCACCTTGGATTATTTTTATCTCGTGAATTGCGAGACAATCATCGATAGTTACCGAAACTATCGCCTTCAAATCGTCTTCCGGAAAAATCTTTCTGATACGAACGTCTGTGATTGCAAATTGCATTTTAAATTGTCCTTTCTAAATTGAATTTATTGTCCCGCTCCTGTCAGAGAAGCGGGACGCTTTGTCATTTTTAAAGATTACTCGTCGCTCATGATGCTTTCGAGTGCAATGTAATCTTCATATGCCGCGAGGATGATCCGTTCAAAATCATCCCTTGTGCTGACATCAATCGGATGCACGATATCACGATAGATACCGTTTTCATCCTTACGACTGGGCATAGCGACAAAGATTCTGTCGGTTCCCTTAACGACTTTGATGTCATGGATCGCGAGACTGTTGTCAATGGTAATTGAAACAATGGCTTTCAATGTACCTTCTGCGAAAGTCTTACGAATCTTAACTTCGGTTATCAGCATGACGCATCGCTCCTTTCTGTATAAATTAGGCGTATTAAAGTCACAGCAGGCTTTGCCGATGTTCCTTTAATATTCCTTTAAAATTGACCCGACAGCGGCCACGCCGCTGCCAGATCCGTCCTTGAAAGTTGTAACCTTGCATAAATCAACGTAAATTTGTCTATTTATCCGTGGTTTGCAACTTTCTTGTTTTGACAATTAGAATCTCAACAGCATTTTGCCTTTCCGTTGCTCTTCGAATTGTCTTTTAAAACAGACCGGCAGCAGTCACACCGCTGCCAGATCCGTCCGCGAAAGCATTTTGCTTTGCTATTGATCTTCTTTTTCAATGCCGTAAAAACGTTCCTCTAAATATCTACGGCTCACACGTCCTGAAACAGTCAAATACCCTTTTTCCTTGAGTTCATCGTTAAGTTTCTGTACCAACTTATATGCTAACGATTTTGATACTTGAAGCATATTTGCGACCTCATCGACGGACATAAATTGATTGCTCATACGATCTTCCTTTCTGAGCAGCATTGATCAGGCATATTAAGTTACAGCGACAGCCGGCTTTGCCGCTGTTCATTTAATAGCCTTTTGAAATTACCCGGCAGCGGTCTCACCGCTGCCAATTTGATCCGTGAAAGTTACTGCACATATAAATATAGTATAAGTTCTTGAATTTATCTGAAAAAGAAAATCACGGCATTTCAAAAACGCCGTGGTTCTTAAAATATGAAATCAGTATTTGTTTTTTAACACTTGAAAAATATAGCAGAATATGTTACAATAGTATCGTTATTAAAACTCAAAAAAGAAAGGGAAAAATTATGCGCTCACAAAAATGTATCAATATAAAAAACTATCATTCCGACGGTTTTATCGGAAAATATCAGCGGCTTGTAAAAAATGAAGTTATTCCATATCAGTACAACATTCTTTGCGACAATATCCCGGACGCAGAAAAAAGCCATGTTATACAGAATTTTATTAATGCAGGAAAAGCTTTGAAAGGCGAAGATCCCGGCGACGGATTTTATGGCATGGTTTTTCAGGACAGCGATGCCGCCAAATGGATAGAAGCCGCCGCATATTCCCTTGTAAATTTTCCAGATACAGAACTTGAAAATACTGTTGATGAGCTGATACAAATAATTGACAAAGCTCAGGACAAAGACGGCTACCTTGATACATATTTTACCGTCAAAGACAGGGATAAACGCTGGACAAATCTTCTTGAAGCGCATGAACTTTATTGTGCGGGGCATATGATGGAAGCCGCTTGTGCTTATTATGAAGCCACAGGAAAAGACGATCTGCTTAATATAATGCTGAAAAATGCGGAACATATCTATAAGCATTTCATTACGGATAAAAATGAGGGTTACCCCGGTCACCCCGAAATTGAACTTGCACTTATGAAAATGTACCGCATTTCGGGAAATAAACATTGTCTTGAACTTGCGGAACATTTTATAAACACAAGGGGCGTTGATCCGAATTTTTATGTAAAAGAAAAAGAAAAGCGTGATTGGAATGTCTGGGGAAGCGATCCGTATAACAGAGATTATCAGCAAAGCGGAAAACCTGTCCGCAAACAGACAGACGCCACAGGACACGCTGTGCGAGCAGTTTATCTTTATACCGGAATGGCTGATCTTGCTGCCGAAACAAATGATGCCGAGCTTTATGCGGCTTGCCGCAGACTTTGGGAAAGCATAACACAGCGCAGAATGTATATCACAGGCGGAATAGGTTCAACGGTAATCGGCGAAGCATTCAGCACGGACTATGATCTTCCGTCCGATACGGCATATTCCGAGACCTGCGCTTCTATCGGACTTATGTTTTTTGCATCAAAAATGCTTGAAAATGAAGTAAACGGCGAATATTCCGACATCATGGAGCAAGCGTTCTACAATGCAGTTCTTGCAGGTATGCAGCTTGACGGCAAACGCTTTTTCTATGTAAATCCGCTTGAAGTTGTTCCCGGAATTTCGGGCGTTTCCCCTACGCACAGGCATGATCTTACTTTGCGCCCGAAATGGTATGCGTGCGCTTGCTGTCCTCCAAATGCAGCAAGGCTTATAGGTTCTTTCGGGAAATATGCATACGGTGAAAATTCCGATACTGCTTTTTGTCATATGTTTGCAGGCGGAAATGTAAGTTTTGAAAACGGTATGAAATTTTCCTGCAAGACTAATTACCCTTATGATCTCACAGTAAATTATAAAATTGAAAAAGGCGGAAAACTTGCTATACATATTCCGTCATGGAGCAAAATATTTTCAATAAAAATAAACGGAAATGAAATTTCTTTAATGCCCGAAAAGGGATATGTTTATTTTTCTGTAAATGACGGTGATAACGTAATTCTCACACTTGACGGAACTCCGCGCTTGATGTATGCTTCATGCAAAGTTCCCGCTCTTACAGGAATGGCTGCGCTTTGCAGAGGACCTCTTGTTTATTGCTTTGAGGGAGTTGATAACGGCGGCGATATTCTCTCACTGGCATTAAAAAAGAACGGGACGATTTCTGTCGGCAAATTCAATGAAGAACTTCTTTCGGGAACGGTAAAGCTTTTCGCCGAAGCGATACGGATCGAAGATGATGGAAAATTGTATTCCGATTCTGCTCCCAAGGAAACTCAATGTACAGCTTTGGCTGTTCCGTATTACACATGGGGAAACCGCGGAGAAAACCAGATGAGGGTATGGATGAACGTAAGATAACAAAAAAGACGATTTTATGTTGCTTTTATCATGCAAAAAACGGCAAACAGAACTTAAAATCTGTTTGCCGTTTTTTTGTTTGTTTGGTTGGTTCAATTATTCTGTAAAATCAATTTCAATTTGTTTTTCAACGCCGCAAATCCATAACACGATAAACTATCAGCGGAAGAAGTG
>CANRFB010000109.1 GCA_947629785.1 uncultured Clostridia bacterium
CACAAAAAGCATTATTCCGCTAAGTTCCATCAGAATCAACGCTCTTAAGTTGATGACATTGCCAAACGGGGAGGGGGATTTTTGCAGTCAATTTATATTGCAATTTCTTAAAAACCGTGTTATAATATAATTGATAAAAATATCCGTGAGGTGTTTTAAGTGGCAAAAGACGAGACAATATTATCCCCGAAACTTGACATAGTTTTCAAAATGCTATTCGGCAACGAAAATAACAAAGATATTTTAAAGGCGTTCTTGTCGGATATTCTCGACATTCCCGAGGAAGAACTTCACAACATACGCATAAAAAATCCCGAGATAGAGCCGACGAGTATAAATGAAAAATTTTACAAGGCTGAGCCTTGACCCTTTCAGGCGTTATTTTGTTATATTCAAATTATTGCCTGCCGTGAGATAAAGTAAAGTTAAATCTGCAAGATTTTTCCCATCTATATAGGCGGGAAAATTTTGCAGATTGCAGCGATACTATGTCTCACGGCGAACGCCACGCGTAAGATAACAAAATATAACCTGAAAGGGTGCAGGCTCAGCCTGCTGCAGATACACTTTTTTGAACTTAAAAAGGTAAAAGATGGAATAAACAAAAGTAACAGGAAAAATCTTTGGTTACAATTTATCAAGTCCACCAAAAAGGAGGAATTTGAGATGTTGAGAACAGCTGAAATGTCTGAATTAAACAAAGCCATAAACGATCTTTATGACATGAATAATAACGAAAGATTAAAAGAGCTTGCCCGTATGCGTGAGAAAGCCATGCACGACAGGGCTTCCGCGCTTGAAGAAGCAATGCAGACCGGCAGAGCTGAGGGCATAGCTGAGGGCATAGCCAAAGGCAGAGCCAACGAAAGAGCTGAAATGCTCGACAAAATGAAAGCCTTCGGTTTGTCCGATGATGATATAAAGAAAATCTTTAATATAAAGCCACGCAAATGAGGCAGGCTCAGCCTGCGAGTTGAGATATTGCAGAAATGCGTATATCCAACTCTCAATACTTTTGTAGACTTAATTTTGCTTTGCCTCACGGTATATTTAAGTTAGAAATCACAAAATAAAACCCGGCTGCCCGCGGGGGGCTTCCCCGCCTCAGCCTTGCGATTGGAGAAGAAACAATATGATATACGTTATTCTGATAGCTTACCTGCTGCTTATGCTGGGAATAGGCGTTTACTGCCGCAGGAAAACCTCGTCCGTGTCCGACTTCGTCCTTGGCGGCAGAAGTCTGGGCGGTTGGTTCACGGCATTCGCTTACGGAACGTCCTACTTCTCCGCGGTGGTATTCATAGGCTATGCGGGACAGTTCGGCTGGAGTTACGGCGTTGCCGCCGCTTGGATAGGCATAGGAAACGCTTTCATAGGCTCGGCTCTTGCGTGGCTTATCCTCGGAAAGCGCACAAGAATTATGACGAAACAGCTGAACGCTTCCACTATGCCCGAATTCTTTGAAAAACGATATAATTCCAAAAGCCTGAAAATCGTTTCCGCGGTGATAGTTTTCCTGTTCCTGATACCGTACACCGCTTCGGTCTATAACGGACTGTCAAGGCTTTTCGGAATGGCGTTCAATATCCCTTATTCCGCCTGTCTTATAGGAATGGCAGTTCTCACGGCGGCATACGTTATTCTCGGCGGATATAAAGCAACGGCAATAAACGACTTCGTTCAGGGAATAATCATGCTTATAGGCATTACCGCCGTTGTAGTAAGCGTTATAAACGGCAAGGGCGGCTGGAGCGCGGCTCTGGACGGTCTGGGCGAAATAACCGACGCGGGCATTCCTGCAGGAACCATGAACACGCTTTTCGGACCCGACCCCATAAATCTTTTCGGCGTAATAATCCTTACTTCCCTCGGAACGTGGGGACTTCCGCAGATGGTTCAGAAATTCTACGCCATCAAGGACGACAAAGCTATTACCCGCGGAACCGTAATTTCAACGGTGTTTGCGCTTATCGTTGCGGGAGGTTCCTACCTTATGGGCGGTTTCGGACGGCTTTACGGCGCGGCGGACCAAGCAACGGCGGATGCAACGGGACGGGCGCTTATTCCCACAAATCCCAACGGCAAGCTTGCGTTTGACTCTATCGTTCCTGCCATGCTGCAAGCGGCGCTTCCCGATATTCTTATCGGAATAGTTGTGGTGCTTGTGCTTTCCGCGTCCATGTCAACGCTTTCCTCGTTAGTCCTGACGTCAAGTTCCACACTGACAATTGACCTTATAAAACCGTTCTGCAAAAAGGGCATGGACGAAAAGAAGCAGGTTCTTATAATGCGGATACTTATTGCGGCGTTCCTCGTGCTGTCGGTAGTTATCGCGCTGAACCCCAACGCATATATAACCACGCTGATGTCCATTTCATGGGGCGCGCTGGCAGGAGCGTTCCTTGCGCCGTTCATGTACGGGCTTTTCTCAAAAAAAGTCACAAACGCGGCTGTATGGGCAAGCATAATTTTCGGTGTAGGATTCACGGTAATTCATATGTTCATATTCAGTCTTGGATTTTTCCCCGAAGCGGCAAAAGCGGCGGCTTCTCTTAAACTGAACATGGCTTCGCCCATAAACGCAGGGGCAATTGCCATGATAGCGGGACTTATAATAGTGCCCGCGGTAAGCGCGTTCACAAAGGTGAAAGACCCGCAAAGCGCGGAAAAGATAATTTCGGATTGCAATTCGGAGTTGAAAGCAGACTGAGAGCAGAAATATAACCGTTCAATACATCAATTCCAATAAAAGTCTTGTAAAAATCAACAATTTTTATGCCTGAGAATTGTTGATTTTTATTTTTGTTCACCCGCAAATTTAATCTTGACAAATTATAAAAAATGTGGTATTATAAAATTTGTGTTTATAACTATAAAAGAATATAAATTCATACATTTACCATTAAAAAACATCTTGATCCGCCTTTATTCCTAACAAATTACTGTATTGGAATTTTGAAAATTACAATTCAGACAATTTTTAGCTTGCTTTTTTGTGCAAGCATACAAATTCCAAAAATCTTGCTAAAACCTGTTGACTATGGCGGATAAATGCGTTATAATAAATACGATGTTAGAAATCATCTAATGCATTCAATTAGTTTAACATCCGTTTTGTTGTCTCCTTTCTTTTGTTCTACACATATTTTTTTAATTTCACATCATTTAATGCAGGGCACCGTTGTCCTGCAATTTTTTTACCGACAAAACGCCGAAAGGAGCCTTGCCTTGCTTCCCGATTACATTAAATATATTATCTTCGATATGGACGGAACGCTTCTTGACAGCCTTTCCGTATGGGCGGATTCCGACTGCGAATTTATCACGGGTCTGGGATATGAATACGACCCCGCACATTCCAAAGCCATGAAAACCATGCACTTCGATTCCGCCTGCGAATATCTCGTGCGGGAATTCTCCCTGCCCCTTTCCCCCAAAACCGTGGGCGAGAAGATCCTCGAAATCGTGGAGGAACGCTACATAAACCGCGTTTCCCTGAAACCGTGGGCGGAAGCGTTCATAACCGCCGCGGAAAAACGCGGCATTAAAATGTGCGTGGCAACTTCCAACAAGAAAAAGCTTGCGGAGGACGCGCTGAAAGCAAGAGGAATCCTTGACAGAACAGAATTTGTCCTCACTTCAGACGAGGTGGGCTGCGGGAAAGAATCCCCCGAAATATTCCTGAAAGCGGCGGAAATGCTGGGCGGAAAGCCCTGCGAGACCGCTGTTTTTGAGGACTCGCTCCACGCGGTGATCTCCGCAAAAAGCGCGGGATTTTTCGTGGCGGGAATGTTCGACAGCACATACGCGGAGGAATTTTTACAGATAGAAAAGGTCGCCGACATTTCGGTAAAATCGTTTGAGGAGCTTTTGAAATGAAAAAAATTCTCGTGGGAATGAGCGGCGGCGTGGACAGTTCCGCGGCGGCTCTGCTTCTTAAAAATCAGGGGTATGACGTCTGCGGCTGTACTCTGAAACTTTTTGACGGCTATGACGATGAGGAAAATTCCCTTACCCGCACCTGCTGTTCCCTTTCCGACGTTGAGGACGCAAAAGCCGTTTGCAGAAAGATAGGCATTGAACATTTCGTGTTCAACTTCAAGGAAGATTTCCGCCGCGATGTTATGGACAGATTTTCTGACAGCTATATCCGCGGCGAAACGCCTAACCCCTGCATTTTCTGCAACAGGTATATAAAATTTGACAAAATGCTGAGACGCGCGGAGGAACTGGGTTTTGACGGAATTGCCACGGGGCATTACGCCAAGACCGAATATGACGAAGCCACAGGCAGAACGCTTCTTATCCGTCCTGCCGACAGGAAAAAAGACCAGACTTATGTGCTTTACAACATGACGCAATTCCAGCTTTTCCACACGGTTTTCCCGCTTTTCGGCATGGAGAAATCCGCTATCCGCACTCTTGCGGAGGAAAACGGTCTTATAAACGCCCGCAAGCCCGACAGTCAGGATATATGCTTTGTCCCTGACGGCGACTATGCGGGATTTATCGAAAGACACACGGGCAGAACGTTTCCCGAGGGAGATTTTATAGACATTTCGGGGAATATTATCGGCAGGCACGGCGGAATTTGCCGATACACCATAGGACAGCGTAAAGGTCTGGGCGTGACTTTCGGGAAGCCCGTATTCGTCTGCGATAAAAACCCCGAGAACAACACCGTCACCCTCGGCGGCAGTGAAAACCTTATGAAAACTTCCGTTACCGCCGAGGACGTGAACCTTATTTCCCTGTCCGATATTTCCGGACCCATGAGAATTACCGCAAAGACGCGCTACAATATGCAGGATTCTTCGGGAATTTTAGAAAGGGTCGGAGACAGCAGGATAAAGGTGACCTTTGACGTTCCGCAGCGCGCACCTGCGAAAGGTCAGGCTCTGGTCATCTATGACGGAGACGTAGTTGTAGGCGGGGGAACTATAGTGTAATTCCGCGGAAAATTTCCTAATAAAATATATTGAAAGGATATGATATTATGAACGAGATCAATTTAAGCGAACTGGACTTCAACCCATGGAACAAGATCGGCAAGGACTGGTTCCTGCTTACAAGCGGCGACAGGGAAAAATTCAACACCATGACGGCGGCTTGGGGATTTGCGGGAGTGATGTGGGGGAAGAACGTTTTTGTAACGGTGGTACGTCCCACCCGCTACACCTATGAATTCATGGAGAAGAACGATCTGTTCACCGCAAGCTTTTATGATGAGAAATACCGTCCCGCTCTGAAATTCTGCGGTTCATATTCGGGACGTGACTGCGACAAGGCGGCGCAGGCGAAGCTTTCCCCGAAATTTATTGACGGAACCGTCACCTTTGAGGAAGCCAGACTGACTCTTGTCTGCCGCAAAATTTACGCGCAGGACATGGACGTTTCACTTATGGCGGAAGATGTACGCCCCGCCAACGGCAGCGACCCGATACACAAACTCTTTATCGGAGAAATCACAAATATAATTCGTAATTAAAGAGTTGAGAGTTAAGAGTTGAGAGTTAAGATGCCCCACCCCCTGCCCCCTCCCCAAGGCAATGTCATCAACTTAAGAGCGTTGATTCTGATGGAACTTAGCGGAATAAT
>CANRFB010000110.1 GCA_947629785.1 uncultured Clostridia bacterium
CTTCTGCTCATAATTAAACCTCCATTGTGGTGTCTCTATTTTACATCACTTTGGAGGTTTACACAAGTTTTGGGAGGGGGTCTCCGAAAATTAAAATATTTTTATAGTTTTATAAATAAGACATTTTTAGGAATCACAGTCTGATTAAAAATCGAGCAACTCCTTGCTAATATTACTTTCTGCCTTTTTATAATCCTCTAAGAAATCCACTTCGCCCCAGAAGCGACCATTGGTTTCAATCATACGGACGTCGTACTTTTTCATATCAAATACTCTTTGGAGAGCCCCTTCAAAATAAGAAGTAAACAACTTGTCCCGAAGGACTCCGATAGTGCTTGCGTTGAGATCGTCAATAACATTCTTTTTAATTTTTGCAATACCGATAAATTCGCCGGCAACTGCCTCCACGGGCATATTTTTTGTGATCTCTACTATCCTATTGTTTTCCAATCTTACTTTCATTGCTTCGTCATCACATGGTTTTGTATCTACCGGAAGCACAATATCGCCGTCGGATTTGAGCAGCTGTTCAAAAATATGTATATCGCATATTGTGTCAGCGTGAAGATATATAAAATCATCATGCAGCTGTTTCATTCCCATATAATACGAACCTATTACGTTCGTAAATTCATAAAACGGATTGTAAATCAGCGTAATGCCGGGAATATCCCTTGTCGCTTCAATCATTTTTTTATCTTTAAATCCCGTCACAACGGTTATATCCCAAATTCCGTATCTGTGAAGCATTGCAATGTTAATGTCAAGAATTCTCTTGCCGTTGATTTTTAATAAGCTCTTAGGAAGATCCTCCGTTAAGCTTCCGAGCCTGCTGCCCTTGCCTGCTGCCATAATAATTGCCTGCATAATTATGTCCTCCCGCGTTTACATAGATTCTTTATAAAGAGTTACGATGATATCGTCCTCGTCAGCCAGCTTATCGTTCTTCAGATTACCGCTGACCATATCCGCAAGCTCTTCTGCGCTCGGTACTTTTCCGAGATCAGTAATGTTCCGAGAAATATTCATTTTGTCCAGCCATTTTCTGATTCGATCCTCGGGCTGTCCTTCTTCGCATCCGAGCCAGTCAAGGATTTGAGTTATCCGCGTAGGATTCACTGTGCTCTCGTGCTTTATCCAGGCTGGATAAAGCGCTATCAGTCCCGCACCGTGACTTGTCTCGGTTTCAACTCCGATGGGATACTGTAAACGGTGGGGCAGGCAGTTTCCGATGTTTTTCAAATTGTATCCCATGATATGACTTGCAAAGCTCATCATTTCCCGCGCTTCAATATCGTCAAGATTCTTGGCGAGCCTTGGAAGCGCTTCTCCGACGAATTTTATCGACTTTTCGGAAAGCATTTCGGAAAACGGGTCGGCTTTGACGGCGCAATAGCTTTCCGCAGCGTGCGCGAAAACATCAAACCCGGTTTCCATAGTAACCGTCAAAGGAAGCTTGAAAGTATATGTAGGGTCTACGATTGCGACCGTCGGGGTCACTTTTTCTCCGCGAATGCCGGATTTTATCTTTTTCTCTCGGCTTGATATGATTGCCCCTTTGCTGAGTTCCGCTCCTGTTCCAGAAGTGGTCGGAATGGCAATAATCGGCAGCGTATCATCGGGAGGCGTAAGTCCCTTAACCAGATATTCTTCAATATCAATATCCGAAACTATACCGACTGCTGCAGCCTTTGCAGCATCTATCGCGCTGCCTCCGCCGAAACCGATCACGGAATCGACATGATTTTCCCTGCCGAGCTTTATTGCTTCTCTGATCTCGGCAACATCGGGATTTGCCGTTACATTATCAAAGTAAAATACTTCCGAGTCGAGCCAAGACACCAGCTCATCTACAAAACCCAAATCCTTTAATACACTGCCTGTTGTTATTAAAAGAGTTTTGGAACCGATGATATTTTTCTCTTTCTTGACTGCTTCCTCAACGCACTTGTTGCCAAAGTATGTTCTTGTAGTCATCGAAAGCTGATATGATCTCATATCTATTCCCCTTTACAAATTCTCGATTTGCGTCTCCCCGGTATTTCTGATTTTTCCAAGTACCTCTATCCGTCTGTCAAACATCGGGACTAAAGATTTATACGTCTCTTTAAACAGTTTATATACGACGTTATACTTCTCATGGTTATCCATATCCGGGTGAACCGTCGCTCTTATTTTCGAGAACTTATTTGAAAGCTCCGAAAAGGGTATTCCCTCCTGACCGTTTAATACCATCATCGCTGCGCCTGACGCGGTAGTTTCAAATTCGGATAAAACAATTACCTCTTTACCGGTAACGTCCGCTTTGATCTGGGATATTAAATTGATCCTTGCAAGACCGCCGGAAAGACGAATCGTTGTTACATTTGCGGTAGTCTCGCCTATCGCCTCCATCATCGTGCGATCTATAAACGCGGCGGCCTCAAAAACAGCCCTCGTCATATCTTTTCGTGTATGTATTCTTTCAAGACCGAAAAATGTACCTCTTGCATTGTCGTTCCATATCGGAGCCCGTTTGCCGAGAAGATAAGGCAGAAAAATAATGCCTCTTGCGCCAATATCCGATTCCGCAGCCTCTTTTTCCATTACTTCATACGGATATTCTTCTTTTGAATAATAACATTGCTTGACCCACTCTATTAAACCGCCGCCGAGATTATTTGAACCACCGATAATGGTAAATCCGCCCTGACGGAACGGTGTGGAATACACGCGGCCGCTTGGAAGGAGCTTGTCTTTTTTACTGAGCATACGGAATGCTGTGACCGTTCCGCTTACATCGCTTGCGTCTCCTTCGCCGGATACGCCGCTGCCCACAAATGAGCAAATGGCGTCATAGGAAGTAACAACGATCTTTGCGTTATTATTGCACCCGATTTGATTTGCCACATCCTGCAATATTGTTCCGACGCATTCCCCCGTTTTCACAACAGGAGGCAGCTTGTCCTCCGGAATACCGAGCTCATTAAGAAGCTGCGAAGGATATGACATCGTATTTAATGAATAGTGATACTTGACCGCATTTAATTCGTCCGTAATAGCTACCCCGCTGAGATGGTAAAGCAAATAATCATTCGGAGATAAAAAATATTTTGTTCTTTCAAATATAGTATTCTCATATTTTTTAATCCAGAGAATTTTGGGCAGCATTACGCTGACAGATATGGGAAGCCCGGTATCTTTAACCGTATCTGCCGCAAAAGCACTTTCTTCTATCTCGTTGACCTCTTCCGCCGCCCTTTTATCCGAAACCATGATAGCATTTCCGAGAGGCTGCCCGCTTTCATCCATACATACAAGACAGGAAGCCGATGTGGTAACGGTGATATAATCTACATTCTTAATTCTTGCGTCTTGAATAGATGAACGCATTACTTCAACCGCTTTATCCCACCATTCTTCGGGATACTGTTCGACCCTGATATCATCGATTGCAGAGGCAAGCGTTCTTGATGAACTTGAAAGCTTTCTTCCGTTTTCATCAAAAATAATGCTTCTTATACTTTTCATGCCCATATTAAGGACCAAAACGTTCATAAATCTTTTTCCTCCGTCATTTTCTTTGCCCGAGAAGTTTTATTTTTGAAACAGCTTCCGACATGATCTTGTCATGTATGATTTTTGAAGCATTGATCGGCTGCGACCAAGAGCTGCTTGCTTTTTCGATACCTCTTTTGTATGCCGTTTTCATATCAGTGGATATATTGAGCTTTTTTACACCGGGAATATTGATCAATTTAGTCAAAACATCATCCGACAGCCCACTTCCGCCATGCACAACAAACGGCTTGTCCGTTATGGATGTAGTGTATTCCACAAGGTCATACCGCAAATTTGGCTCGACTTTATATTCTCCGTGAGCGTTACCGAATGCGACTGCAATGAAATCCACATCCGTTTTATTTAAAAACTCTGCAATTTCTTCTTTTGAAGCAATAGCGTCCTGCTGAACGATTACATCGTCCTCAATTCCTTTTACCTGACCGACCTCGGCTTCGACTAAAACGCCGTGGGCGTGAGCATACGATATGATTTCATCTGTAAAAGCAATATTTTGCCGTATAGGCAGCGATGAACCGTCTGCCATAACCATGTCCCAACCACTATTTACCGCATGAAATATAGTTTCCTTTTCCTTACAGTGATCCAAATTGAGCCAAGCCCGAATTCCTTTATAAGCTGCATAAGACTTCACAAAATCAGAAAATACACGGGCAGGAAGCGATTTATAAATTTCGGTCGAAGTTTGCAGTATGACGTCATGCCGAATTGATTCTGCCGCGTCGATGACCGCTCGGGCGGATTCAAAATCCCATATATTAAATGAGAAATGTTGGTCGGTATTTAGCATCAAAACCTCCAAAAAGGGAATTTTACTGTTATTTCAAATATTCTGTATACGATTTTTCAGGATCGATTATGGTTTCGCCATGCAGGGAAGTAACTTGTACAGGTTTCAAATAATCGCCGTACTGAGTATGCAATATACGGTCATACTCATCAGGAACTGGCAAACTAATAAATTCAAAAGGCGTTCCTATTGGTTGCTTAAAATCTGGTTAAAAAATCACTTTTTATAAATTTTATAAAAATGATGCCCCACTCTTTCGTTCTCAGGTGGTAACTCCATATAGTTACCATAAAATTGAGTGAGAAATAAATCATAGTCCATTGGGGCTTTAAACTTCCCACTTTCAAAGGATATATACATAATGTTTTCAAACATAGACTTGGGAGTTATATTGCCATCCCAAGTGCATAAAACATATTTGGAATTATCATAATTAATTCTTTGCGATCTTTTATCAAAAAATTCGCATAATCTATTTGCACCGATAATATGTCCAAGGCAATATATACATAGTTTTCCCACCGAACGAATGACTCCTCCCTGTAAGCTTTTTTCTGGCTTTTTCAGACCTGATAAATAAATTAAAGCAATAAAATATTTTAACTTTTTCCTATCCTTCTGAGATTCTTCCAAATTGACGCTGCAGCCATCATATGGGTAAATATCAATGAAAGTGCCCAATCCGTAATCTTTTGCTACATTATAATCAGCAACATATCTGCTATCGCTTAGTCTTGCAATAGGGTAAATATATTCTTTATTAGTTGAATAGTGCATCAGTTCAAGGGGTTTAAGCTGTTCCTTATGCTCTTTGCAATATTCAATAAATCTATTGTAATCTGGACGGGGCATTATTACATCAAGATCATCGTCCCAAGGTATAAACCCTTTATGACGGACAGCTCCTAACAAGGTGCCGTAAGCAAGAAGATATTTGAAGCCATTTTCCTCACAGATGTCTGCAAAGGTTTTAAGGATTTCAAGACTTGCAAGTTGAATTTCTCGTAAAGTAAGCTCTTTCAATTTTAATTCCTCCTTGTATAATATAGTAGGTAGTTTTTAGTGACCCATTCAAAGGTCATGTGCTACAATGTAAGGGATGCT
>CANRFB010000111.1 GCA_947629785.1 uncultured Clostridia bacterium
TTCATCAGGAAAATATACAGTTCGAGATAAATAATTCAAACATATATAGTATAGTACGCAATCGGACACAAATCAAGTGATTTTATAAAATTTTACATAAGTAATATTTATTGTTAAAAAACGGCAAGAGTGTAAATACTCTTACTCTATAACAAAAAAATCGCCGCATCTTAAATTCAAGGTGCGGCGATTTTACTTGTCTATTTTTTCAGCACATTACTTAAATTCATCAGTATGCCAACTCACTCATTACAACATTTTTAAGTTTCCGCACAAGACCGCCGGTCATTCCGACGCCTGCCTGCTGAACTCCCATAAGCAAAATTATTCCGTGCTTAGGTTCGTTTGAGAAAAATGTTCCAAGCCAACCGTCCCAACCGTATTCACCTTTGCAGGAAAATAATGATGTCATGATTTCGTTGTCGCATACACGCATAAAATTGCCGTAAGTGTAACCGCTCATCCAGTCCCAGACCTCACTTAATTGATGAATAAGCTCCGGTTTCAGACAGCCGTGCGTAAGAAATTGCACCGCCGCATTTGAAAGTATTTTTCTGCCTTTGTAAATCCCGCAATTAATAAGCATTTCACCAAAATGCGAATAATCATCAAGCGTGGAACAAAGTCCCGCGCCGCCCGATTCAAAAGCAGGAGGAACATCGCGCATATAGCGAAGTCCAAGGTGATCGGTCTTGATTTCACGAAGTCCGTTTTCCGTATAATCATAAACCTTTGCAAGGCGGTTTGATTTTTCGGCAGGAACGTAAAAATCTGTGTCGTTCATTTCAAGGGGTTCAAAAAATTCTTTTTTCAGAAATTCGCTGAATTTCATTTCCGAAACTTTTTCAATTAACGCTCCAACAATATCCGCAGAAATTCCGTACATAAATTTTGAACCCGTTTCAAAACAAAGATCGATCTTTCCGGCAAGACGTGAAAATTCCGCAGTTGTCATAGGATCATCAGTATAAAGCCTGTTTCCCATTTCCCAAAAAAGCGTTCCTGACTGCCGTCCGCCCGCAGTATTTTCGTCCGGATAGGGAAGTCCCGATGTCATATTCAATAGGTCTCTGACAGTTATTCGGCGTGACGCAGGAACACGCTTGCCGTTTGCATTTACATACTGTTCTTTAAATTCGGGAAGATATTCCGAAATATCTGCGGCAATGTCTATTTTCCCTCTTGAAGCAAATAAGATACACGCCGCAGCGGTGATAGGCTTTGTCTGGGAATACAGCCTGAAAATAGTGTCCCGCGACATGGGAATTTTATTTTCAATATCGCGATAACCGTATTCGCAATAAAGTTTTTCTTCGCCGTTCTGCAAAACAAGAAGATTTGCACCTGATGTGCAGCCGCCGTCAATATCGTTTTTAATCACCGAATAAATTTTATCGTAAAGCTCCATTATTATAGTAACTCCTTTCATTTCATGAGCTTGTCTGCAATATCAATGATTTATTTTTTTTAAACCTTGCCGTATTGATTTTTGTGATGAATCACCGTAGTATGGTTCTTTCAGATCAAAGATTCGAAAAGGTTTAATTGGATCATCAATATTATACCATATCTATTTCCAAAAATCAATATTTTTTAATTTTAGGAAATAGAAAAAACAGTTTTTGTATAAACACTGATTTCTTTGCATGATGAAGGCAACGTAAAATCGCCATTTTCTCATGATCCTTTTTCTTGTAAAGATCCGATACAAACCATGACGATACATACTAAGCTTTAGTTTGAGTTCTAAGTGCAAGTAAATTGGCTGTGCCTGACCATGTATATAGTTCGTATCATTGTGCTGATTTTTCATTTTTAGAAACGCGGTATTTCTGAGGTACCGCGGTTATTTATTTTTCAGGCAAATTTATTGTTTTCTTGTGCGCAGTTATTTGATCCGGCAGCGGCGGGACCGCTGCCAATTGAGTTTTAAAGTGGCTTTTGGTTGAAACCTAAAGCGCTTAATTTAATATGAAAGGAATGAATGCAGTATGCTTATAACCGATGTAAGAATTCGTAAGGTTTTCGCCGATGGTAATTTGAAGGCTGTTATATCAATTACCATTGACAACAGTCTCGCGATCCATGACATCAAGGTCGTTCAGGGAACTGACAGGCTGTTCGCAGCCATGCCAAGCCGCAAGGACGAAAACGGTATCTATCGCGATATCGTTCATCCGATCGATGTCAACACACGGAATGATTTTGAAAGAATCATTCTCTCTGCATACGAAGATTACATTGCTCTTGAAAGCGCCATGAGCGACGAGCAAGTTTAATCGTATGCGCAACCAAGCAGGTTATCCCGTCTCTTTTATAGGGACGGGGTAACAAAATCAAAACATGAAAGGAGTGACCGCTATGAAGATCACCAGTGTCAGAATTCAGGAAAAATTTTCAAAAGGTGCTATCGTGGCACTTGCAACGATCACGATCGATGACTGCCTTGTTATCCGTAATGTAAAAATTATCATGACGAATAGCACGTTGATCGACCTTCCCGTATGTACTGATGAAGACGGTGAACATACTATCATTTACATGACAGATGACGATCTGGCAAACGATATGGGAAAGACCGTAATGGCAGCATACGAAAATTACATGGCAGAACATGACTTATAAGAAGCCGTGAGCGATTAGCAAGCTTAATCGTATGTAAAAATGACAAAGCGTCCCGCTTCTCTGACAGGGGCGGGACAATAAATTCAATTCAGAAAGGAACTCAATATTATGAACATTACTGAAGTAAAAATCCGTAAATTTTTTTCCGATGGCAACATCAAGGCCGTAATTTCAATCACCATCGACAACAGTCTTGCGATCCATGACATCAAGGTTATCCAAGGCACTGACAGGCTGTTCGCAGCCATGCCGAGTCGTAAGGATGAAAACGGGATCTATAGAGATATTGTCCACCCGATCGACAGTGAAACGAGAGACAAATTCGAAAGAATTATCCTCGCGGCGTACGAAAACTATGTTGCTCTGGAAAGCATCATGAACGATGAGCAATTTTGATCAAGACAAAATGTCCCGCTTTTCTAACAGGAGAGCGGGACGATAAATTCAATTCAGAAAGGAAAATTTAAAATGCAATTTACAATTACAGATGTTCGTGTCAGAAAAATTTTTTCAGAAGACACTTTGAAGGCGATCGTCTCCGTGACTATCGACAACTGTATCGCAATGCACGAGATAAAAATAATCCAAGGCACCGAAAGACTATTCGTAGCAATGCCAAGTCGGATGGATGAGAACGGATATTATCACGATATATCGCACCCGATTGACAGCGCAACAAGATCCAATTTTGAACGGATAATCCTCGACGCTTACGAACGCTACATTATGCTTGAGAAAATCTTGAGCGATGATCAATTTTAACAGTAATTAGTTGCAGTATTGTCCCGCTTTTATAACAGGAGCGGGACGATTTTGTGCATTTTGACGGGTCCGAATTTTATATGCTTTTTAAACAGCAGCCTGCCTTTAAAAATATGGGTACGAAATTGACTTAAAATAAAATTTTGTATAATTCACCGATTTACATTCAAGTAAAAAATGATATAATATTCTTATAGTGAATTTTAAAACATCATTTTCAGACGTATGCTTTGACACTAATGATTAGACGCAATTTTTTAAAACGACAATTTGACCGCATCTATCAGACTGCCACGTGTATGTCTGGTGATGCGGTCTTTTTTTCGACAAAATTTAACGACATTTTTGAAAGGTAGTGACATTCATCATGAATCGACAAGAAATTATTTCTCAGATATCTGCACTGCTTAGGCAGCTTGAAGACGAAGAACCGACCGAAAAGGAAATTGAAAACAATTCTGAAAAAACGTTTGAAATGCTTACTATCAAAGAATGTGCAGAAGTCGTAAAAGGTATTTCGGAACATACTATCCGACAGCTTGTAGCACAAAATAAAGTCCCGTTCATTCGGACGGGACAAGGCAAGCGTGGAAAAATTCTTGTCAACAAGTCGGCGCTGCTTGACTTTTTGCAAAATAAAAAAATTTGACACCACGGACTGACATATTTCTAAAACGTCTTGATTTTACGCATCAATTGTTGTATAATTAAAGAGCAGAAGTGTGTCATAAGTCTGGAAACAGGAGGTATTCAGATTATGGCAACTGTAAGAAAGCGCGGAAACACATATCAAATCAGAGTTTCCTGCGGTTACGACACTAAAGGCAATCAGATAATTCAGACAAAATCTTGGAAACCCGATGAGGGCATGACGTCAAAGCAAATTGAAAAAGAGCTGCAGCGTCAGACTGTTCTTTTCGAGGAAAGCTGCAAGATCGGTCAGACTACCGCTTCCGTAAAATTTGAAACTTTTGCGGAACGTAAAATTTGAAACTTTTGCGGAACAGTGGTTTGAAGAATACGCGAAACTTAATCTGCGGAATACATCATATGAGCGTATGAAACAGCTTACAAAGCGTGTTTATCCGGCAATAGGGCATTTGCGAATGGACAAGATAACAGGACGGCACATTCAACAGTTCATCAATGACCTTGCACTTAACGGCAAAAGTTTCAAAACAGGCAAACCATTGTCGCGAAAAACAGTGGCGCACCATTTAAGTTTTATTTCCGACGTTTTCGGATACGCTGTGAAGATGTGCATGCTTACGGACAATCCATGCAGACTTGTTACCATTCCAAAAGGTGAGAAAAAAGAAAAGCAGATCTACACTCTTGAAGAGATAGAACAGCTTTTCAAACTTCTTGAAACTGCACCTTTAAAGTATAGGACATTCTTTACGTTAGCCGTTTACAGCGGATTCAGGCGCGGAGAACTTCTCGGACTGGAATGGAAAGACATCGACTGGAACAACAACGTAATTTCGGTTCGCAGGACAAGCAATTACACTGCCGAGAAAGGCATTTATACGGACACCACAAAAACGAAGAAGTCACAGCGTTCTCTGAAATTCCCGCCGATAGTGATGGACTTGCTCAGGAATTACAAGGCGGAACAGGACGGGGAACGCGAAAAAGTAGGCGACAGGTGGATCGACAACGACCGGCTATTCGTGAAGTGGGACGGCAGACCGATGAACAATAACACGCCTTACTTCTGGTTTCATGAGTTCTGTGAAGAAAATCACTTCCGCTTTTGCGATATTCACTCACTACGGCACTTCTATGCAAGCGCCCTGATCAACGAGGGAGTAGATGCAGCGGCTGTTTCAGGTGCGTTAGGACATTCGGTGATAAGCACGACAACTTCCATTTACTGTCACACATTCCAACAAGCGCAAGCAAGGGCAGGGGAAGCAATCGCATCCGTTCTTGACTTCTCCTCAAAGAAAAATCAAGATACGGCAAAGGACAACAACTTACAATAAAGGACAAACAAAGGACAAAAGCATTTTATCCGGAAAATGCAAAACCCGCAAAC
>CANRFB010000112.1 GCA_947629785.1 uncultured Clostridia bacterium
GCAGTCAATATACTATATTATTATAGCACACATTTCATAAAATTGCAAGGGTTTTATGCTAATTTGTCATGGCATTTCAACGAGTAAATAAATTATGAATTTAGTTTTATAAAAATTTGATTAGATAGTAAGAATCATATTATTTATTCGATGAACGAGGGGAAGCACCAAAAAGGGAAGGGGGAAACCGGAAACTTGATAGGGACGCGGCGGCTTTCCCCCTTCCCTTTTAGGTTCTCCCCCTCGTGGCTCCCTCTCTCCTTAAACCTATCCCCTTTCGCCCAAGCTACCAAGAGTCTAACCTAAAAAATCGGGCTTAAATGTTATTGCAAACTTTATAGAACTTTGCAAGTTTATCTGAACAATGCTTGAATAATCCATTCTGAAATGTAAAGTCGGGTAATCGTAGCCGGGCTTGTAAAGTACATTTACGATTTGAGTTCAATGTATTACATTGTTGAAACTATTGGAATTTATGCGTTTAGTAAACTTTACAAAGTCTTACGCGCGTTGTAGTCAAAACTTTGTAAAGTTCGTTCTATAAATAAAAGCTCGAGGAAATAAAACAGGATTTGTAGAGTGAAACATTAAATTTATGATACTTTGATTATATTTAAACCCATACGAGCTTGGGCGAAGGGGGTTAGGATAAAGGAAAAAGGGTGCGCGAGGGAAAAGACCATAAAGGAAAGGGGGAAACCACCGCGTTCCTACCGTTTCGTTGGTTGCCCCCTTTCCTTTTGGGTCTTGTCCCTCGCAAGTTGAATTAACTATTCTGATTAATTTGCCACAAACGGAAAAATTTGTATAAAACAAGAAAAAATTTCGTAAAAGCTGAAATTGTAATCATTCTGTAATTGAATTTTTCAGAAAATAATGTTATAATATTGTAAAACAGCCGTAAATAATAATTTTTATATGGAAAGGAGTATAAAATATTACGAAAAAGTTGAATAAATTTATAATATGGTTTACAATAATGCTTTCCTTAACGCTTTCGGCTTGCGTCGGGAAAAACTCAGGCAGACAGAGCGAAACTATCATTTCGGAAAGCAGTATGGATAATTATGTAAAAAGCAGGGCTGTTGCCGATGCTCTTGACGAGACCGAAGAAGAAGAACCGTTTACTTCCTACAGTTATGATTTCAGGTCGGGAAAAGACAACTATATAATAACCGTTACTCCTGACGAGACAAGGACGGGGCTTGTACTTACCCTTGAGGACAATGATTTTGGGTTCACCACATTCAATGTAATTCCGCCGGAGGGGTATGCGGTCTATATGCCCTATTCCCAGAATGAAGCAAGCACTGTCTGCACGGTCATAAAAGAGACTGACGGCAGTAATTCTCTGCCTGATATGCTGAAAATAGACTTCTACCTGTCATCTTTTGAAAACGAATCTTTGCCCTATTCCGTATGCAGGCTTTACACTGTTATCGGCGGGGAACTGAAAGAGTTCAGCGTTTACGACCTGCGAAGTGCCGAGATCGAGGAAAATTCTGTAATAAACGGTCTGCTGCCCATAGGGTACATTCCTGAAAGCAACATATTCAGCCCCGAAACGGGGAAATTCATGTCCGATCCGAAAGTTTCGGTGCTTGACGACGGAAGTCTTGAAGTTTCCATAGTTACATATGAAATTGACATGGAAAATTCCCGCATATACTGTCGGAACGAACCCTGCGGCGAAGATTCCCCGCTTTATTATGGGTATGCGGTCTATGCCATCGCAGGGGAGATATACAAATATTTCAAGGACACCAGTCTGAATGTTTCCGATTATGAAAATTATGTGGAAGTTTCCTCTCCCGACGGAAACACGAGTCAATACTTTTTCAAAGTTGACGACCCCAGATTTTCCACCGTTGATGAACTGCGTACATATGTAGAGAAATATTTTGCAAAGGACATAGCGGATAATATGTTCATATCCGCGCCTCAGCAATACCGTGATATTGACGGCGAACTTTACACCATAGTGGGAGACGGCGGTTACAACGAATCCCTCGGTCGGATATTCATTACCCAGATAGATGAAAACGTATATGACGGAATAAAGTACACCACCTATCACACCAAGCAGGAGAAATTCAACGAAAACCACGATATGACGGGGTATATTGACGGCGGGGACTTTGTTGTGGAATTTACAGGCAGCGGTCCGGGATTCCTTATCACAAAATACCGCTACCCCCAAGGCTGAGGCGGGGGAGCCCCCGCGGGCTTTTTCAGGTTTTATTTTGTTATTTTCAAATTAATGCCTGCCGTGAGGTAAAACAAGGCTGGGTCTGTATTTAAGTTTTTAGAGTTGAGAGCAGGCTGAGCCTGCACCCAATCAGGTTTTACTTTGTGATTTTCCGTTTAAGTATACCGTGCATTAAGTAAAGCGCAATCAGCATTTTAGTTTTGAGAGTTGAGAATAAGGCTACAGCCGTCCTGAAAAATTTTTATATTAAGCTCTTGACAAATAAAGGTTTATGAGTTATAATAAATAAAAAGGAACACACCGATGAACGGTTGCTCCCCTTTATTTGTGTTAAAAAATAACCGTCAGTTTGGGTTGCTGGGCGGTTATTTTTTATAAACTTATGTCAAGGGTATTTGCTCTTAATCGTCAGTTATTTATAAAAAACGATTAATCCTTCTTGTTACGAAGAATTAACGAGACAACATCAACTATGATAGATATTATCTGGAGAATTATTCCCAGTATTACCATGTGATATGTCACCTCCTTTTTACAGGAGCAACCGTCCACCGTTAGGTGTGTTCCGAAATAATTATAACACATTTGTCGTAATTTGTCAATGTATAAAAACAAATTTTTTCCGTCCATTCAATATGGGCGGGAATTATTGTTTTTATAAACTGCGCCTTGCTTTATCTCACGGCAGGTATTAATTTGAAGATAACAAAATAATGCCTGAAAGGGTGCAGGCTCAGCCTGCCTCTTAATAAAAGATTTTAGTTACAAACAAAATATAATTAAAATGTGTATTTTGCACAAAATCTGCATAAAATAGTTGCGTATTTAAGAATAATGTGCTAAAATATAATGTGGTTTTATGCGTTGAATTTTTTATGATGAATTTCAGGCAAATTTTAGAAAAGGACGGTCATTTCATATGAACAAAGAACAGTTTCTGACGAAAATAAACGAAAATCTTCGGGTGGACGGCAGAACGGATATCAGGAACGCTTCACCGAAACAGCTTCATAATGCCATTTCAAGAGCGGTCATGGACAAAATTATCCCGCTTTGGGACATGACCGAGGAGAAAAGCAAGAACCGCCGCAGGGCTTATTACCTTTCCGCGGAATTCCTTATGGGACGCGCCGTGTTCAATAACCTTTACTGCGCGGGTCTCCTTGACGAGGCAAAGGAAATTCTTTCCGAACAGGGCGTTGATATTGCCTGTCTGGAAGAAATTGAGGACGCCGCTCTCGGAAACGGCGGTCTCGGACGTCTTGCGGCTTGCTTCCTCGATTCCGCCGCCGCACATGACATTCCTCTGAACGGCTACGGCATACGTTACCGTTACGGACTTTTCAAACAGTCAATAGGCAACGGTTTCCAGCAGGAATCTGCCGATTCATGGCTTGATTACGGCGACGCTTGGAGCGTAAGAGCGGAGAATGAAGCGGTCAGGGTCGATTTTGCGGATCAGTCGGTGCTTGCCGTTCCTTATGACGTTCCTATTATCGGCTACGGCATGAAAGCGGTGAACACACTTCGTCTCTGGCAGAGCGAATCCCTTTCGGGATTTGACTTCGGCGCGTTCGATAATCAGGATTATATAAAGGCAAGTGAAAGCACTATCCTTGCGGAGGCAATTTCAAATGTTCTGTACCCTAACGACAACACCGAAAAGGGTCTCAGACTCAGACTGAAACAGCAGTATTTCTTCGTTTCCGCATCCGTTCAGGATATTATCAGAAGATATAAAAAGACTCACGGCGATGATTTTTCAGAATTTGCTGAATGTTACGCTTTGCAGCTGAACGATACTCACCCCACTGTTGCAATTCCCGAACTTATAAGAATTTTCATGTTCAAAGAGGGAATGTCTTTCAAGGAAGCCTTTGAAATTGTAAGCAAGGTATGCAATTACACAAACCACACCGTTCTTGGTGAAGCTCTGGAAAAGTGGAACGTTGACCTGTTCAGAAGCGTTATTCCCACGGTTTATGAAATTGTCCTGATGATAGACGCTTATCTTGAAAAATATCTCCGTTCCATCGGTCAGACCGATAAGCAGATCGCCGACAAGAAGATTGTTGAGGGCGGACGTATTCACATGGCAAGAATGGCGATTTTCGCTTCCGCACACACCAACGGCGTTGCACAGCTGCATACGGATATTCTTAAAAATGACGTTCTCAAAGACTGGTATGAAATTTTCCCCGAAAGATTCCAGAACAAGACAAACGGAATTACTCCCCGCCGCTGGCTTGGTCTTTGCAATCCCGAACTTTCCGCGCTTATCACCGAAAAGATCGGCAGCGATTGGATAACTGACCTTGACAAGCTTGCGGAACTGAAAAAGTTCGTTGACGACAGGAACACAATTCAGAGATTTATGGACATCAAACGTCAGAAGAAAGTTCAGCTCTGCGAATATATCAAGAAGCATGAAGGCGTTGAACTTTCTCCCGACTGGGCGTTTGATATTCAGGCAAAACGTCTCCACGAATACAAGAGACAGCTTTTAAACGCGTTCTCCATCGTTGATCTGTATTTCCAGATAAAAGATCACAAGCTTCCCGACTTACAGCCTACCTGCTTTATTTTCGGAGCAAAAGCCGCGCCCGCTTATCGCAGGGCAAAGGGAATCATCAAGTATATCAACGAAGTTGCAAAACTTGTCAACAATGATCCCGAGACCAAAGACAAGCTGAAAGTGCTTTTCGTGCAGAATTATAATGTTTCCTATGCGGAAAAGCTTATCCCCGCGGCGGATATTTCCGAACAGATCTCAACAGCGGGACTTGAAGCAAGCGGAACGGGAAATATGAAATTCATGCTCAACGGTGCGGTAACTCTGGGAACTTATGACGGCGCAAATGTTGAAATTGTGGAAGAAGCGGGTTGGGAGAACGAGTATATCTTCGGCGCAAGAGTTGAGGAGATCGAAAAGATCAAGCCCAATTACCGTCCGAAAGAGAAGATATACTACACCAACGAGCGCGTAAAACGTGTTATCAACACGCTTGTAGACGGAACTTTCAACGACGGCGACACGGGAATGTTCGGCGAACTGTTCAACGCGCTTATAAACGGCACAAGTTGGCACAAGCCCGATCATTATTTCCTGCTTGCCGACTTGGAAGGTTATGTTGATACCAAGCTGAAAGCGCTTTACGATTACAAGAACCGCGAAGTTTTCTCAAAGAAGTGCTGGATGAATAT
>CANRFB010000113.1 GCA_947629785.1 uncultured Clostridia bacterium
TGTCAAAATTGAACCTTTACAATTAAATAATGCCGATTTTACGCGGTTTTATGAGCTTCGATCCAAATGTAACTATTTCGAGAAATCGGCTTTAAAATTTTATGTGATATGTGCATACAAAATATGTAAAAATTTCTATATTTTGGCAATATGTCGATTTTAATAGTAGATGTAAATATTATGCTTGGCATTTCAACTTAATTATGGTATAATAGTAGTGTCTTAACCAGACTATTAAGCATAAGCAAAGGAGATGCTGTTATATGAATATCTATGATGTGCTCAACAGTATAATCAAGGATAATACACAATACTATGCAATGAATACCCTATTTACTAAAGAAGACATGGATGCATTAGATGGAGATGATGTTCTCTTGTTTGATGTTATAAATAAAATATCTTCTTTGGGAACTAATGTAAACAATGATGGTATTACATTTATTCCCAGAATTGACTTAGCTAATGGCAATAGATCATTTGATATTTCAGATCTTACAGAAAATGATTATAAATTGCTTGAAAGTATTGATCTCTACAAACTACCTTTAGCTTTAAGATCACTAATTTCAGATATATTATGGACTCAAAAGAAAAACTATACTGCATCGAAAATAGCTGCACAGTCATATTGGGAAATATTTGAAATTTTATATGATAGCAAAGATTACCATAATATGATTAACCCATTACGTAGAGCAGTATGTATATCAGCAAATACAAAATTGCAATCATTATATTCAGAAATATATGATTGGTTTTGCAGTGTTTTTATAAGTAATGTTGATCAAATAAGTGTTTTCTGTTCATTGAAAATCATAGAGCTGTTCTTTGAACAAAAAAATGCAGATCATTCTATTATACTGCCTGTTTTGGATTCGATTATTTTTCAAAACATCAGAAAATACAATATTTCAGCTGTTGAACAAGCTTATGCACTTAAGGCAAAATGCTTTATTAAACTGAAAAAGAATGATGAAGCGACAAAAAGCAATATCGCATTAGCACAATTTTACTATGATTTTGCTGAAAGAATGGTCAATAGTGACCCTATAGGGGCATTTAGGTCGATCCGATTTTTTGAAAAGTCAGTTTACACATTTCGCAATAATGGAGATACCGCTAATGCTGAAAAAGTTCACAGGAGACTTATTGAGGTACAGAAACAGATTCTCCCAAATATGCACACTTTCCGTACAACATTTGACATTTCAAAAGTTATAGAAAATATAAAAACAAATATGGATGGGCTTTCGTTTGAAGAATGCATAATCAGATTCACACAATATGTTAATTGTGAATCAATAGATACACTCAGAAAACGGACTATCGAAGAATGTACAAGCGATCCATTATCATCTTTATTTGAAACCGATATAATAGATGCACAAGGAAGGACTATTATTAAGATGGCACCTCTGGATTATAATAATCCAGAAAAAGATCAGGATTTATTAGAATTACATATGTTTTATTCTTCTCTTCAAGCGCAAAGAACAGTTGGAAATATACTGGTAAAAAATATTCTCCATTATATTAGAAATAGATTTTCTATCAATGATTCGATGGTTGAATTTCTTACAAAAGAAAACTGCATTATCCCTGAAGGCAGAGAAACGATTTTCCAAAAAGGAATAGGCTGTTTTTTACGAGGAGAGTATTATGAGGCAATGCATATTCTTGCACCACAAATGGAAAATCTGTTTAGAAACTTAGCAAATGAGGTCGGCGGGTTAACAAGTACACTGTCGGATCAGGGATTAGCACAAGAGAAAGTTTTAAGTTCTGTGTTTTCTTTACCGGAGTTATTAGATGCTTATGATAATGATATAATATTTACATTCCGTGGACTGTTAAATGAACAGGCAGGTGCAAACATTAGAAATAGAATAGCACATGGTATAATTAATGAGTCGGAATGCTCATCTGGAGAATGTTTGTACTTTGGTGCGCTTGTAATAAAGCTCATATCGTACACTTCCTCAGCTTGTAATAATATTATAAATAATAGTGAGAAAATACAAGGCTTTAAGATTCCAGAAAAAGATTCTATAAAAATCGTGAATTAAAATAAAGGCTCTCAAAAATATCATGAGAGCCTTATTTCGTACCTATAGATAACGGAATGAATAAAGAACTTTATCATGAATCATTTCTCTTCGTTATGGTCTGTATTATCAGAAAAGTTAATTTTTGCACTGCTATTTTTCATAATGATAGACTAAATACAAAATATTTTGATTGATGTTGTTCCCAATGATACGCAAGGCGTTCATTATAGGAGCAACATTTTTAATTGTGTAGCAGGTGATCTGTTCGTTTACAGATATTTGTCTTATACTAATCCCCGATTGTAAAGTGTATCAAAAATCAAGCAAAACCTTTTGTATATGTGGTTTTGTGTAGATTTTTTGTCTAAACTTTAATGAGGGATTAATCTTATGTACGTTTCGGCTTTCATCGACAAAGCAGCAGCACGTTTTTCGATCTCCTGCCACTCCTCCAAAGTATATGTTACCTTTTTCTATTTGACATTTTTGTATTTTCTCAAAATCGTTCCTCCTATTTTTATAACATTTTCAGGCGAAGCTTTAAAATTCAGGGATACACTTTTCAAAGTGTAGGGTTCCCTGAAAGATTTTTGATGGTGTACAACATCAAAATGGCGAAATGTGGTAAAGAATGCACCACTTTCTCTGCTTGCTAAGCATACCCAAAACGAAAAATCGCATTTCAATTTCCGGGGTTAAGCTGCCTATATCGGCGTACCCCTATATAAAACTTTATACTGCGGCGAACAGCATAAAGTTTTCCCTTTCATAAGTACATACAAAACAGCCGCATATTGTAACCTGTTTCAAGGAAATACATAAAATTTTTCAATTTAATATAATTTATGACATCAGTTTTTGTGTAAAATATAGAAATTTTTCTAAAATCATAGATATTGGTTACAAAATCAAGCAATTTTGTATGTACTTATGAAAGGAGCAGACACGCAGAGATCATTTTCGCCGCTGATACTGTACTTCGTCCCAAAATGTTCCTTTCAGATATAAAAACAAGGGTGTGGTAGTTGATATGTATTTGCAGCTATAAAAATATTATCAATAATTCCGAAAGCGAGGAAAAATAAAATTGTCAGGACATAAAGAGAATAAAATAAATATTCCTAAAGAACAGCTTGAACGACTTGCGGCAAGTTTTTTCCCTGTAATAAAAGATTTCTACAGATCAGACAGAGGCAAAAAGTTCTGGAAAAAATATCTTAAAGAGAATGGTCAGAAAGCTGATACCGCTGCTGTTTAAGCATCGATATAATTTAAAATAGTTTTTAATTTATTGCTTTAAAGTGTTGACAAAGCGTTTTATGTGTGGTATATTATATATTAAGAAGTAAGCTTCAAATTAAGGAGGGCTAAAAATAATGAAAGCAGTAATTTATGCAAGGTATTCCTGCGACAATCAGCGTGAGGAAAGTATTGAGGGGCAGCTTCGTGAGTGCAAGGCTTTTGCAGAACGTAAAGAATTTACTCTTATTGGTTCCTACATAGACCGTGCGGTATCTGCGAAAACCGATAATCGCCCTGAATTTCAGAAAATGATAAAGGATAGCGCAAAGGGCGTGTTTGATGTCATCATTGTATGGAAGTTGGACAGATTTGCAAGAAACAGATATGACAGTGCACATTACAAAACTTTACTTCGTAAGAATGGGGTTAAAGTGATCTCTGCTACTGAAGCTATATCAGAAGGCGCAGAGGGAATAATCCTTGAATCTGTGCTTGAAGGTTACGCGGAATATTACTCCGCTGAGTTATCCGAAAAAGTCATCAGAGGTATGACAGAAAACGCTTTGAAGTGTAAATATAACGGCGGATATGTTCCTATAGGATATAAAATTGATGAAAACAAGTGTTATCAAATTGATGAACTTGCTGCCCCTGTTATCAGAGAAGTATTTCTTATGTATATCAACGGCAGACAGACCAAGGATATTGTTAAATTTATAAATGATAAAGGTATAACAACTTCCCGTAAAAAACCTTTTACTCAGACAACAATATCTAAAGTTTTACAAAACAGAAAATACATAGGAGAATATCAATACAGGGACGTTGTGATACCAAACGGGTTACCAGCGATAATATCAAAGGAATTATTTGATATGGCACAAACGAGACTCGAAAAAAATAGGCACGCTCCCGCTGCAATGAAAGCTGACAAAAAATATATTCTTTCTGCCAAGATGATATGCAGCGACTGTGGTTCATATATGGTTGGCGAATGCGGCATAAGCGGTGCAAAAAAGAAAAAGTATTACTATTACAAATGTTCCGGTGCTAAAAATAAAAAGAACTGCCATAGAAAAGCAGTTCGCAAATTTGAAACAGAAGAAAAAATTATAAACAGTATATTTGAAAATATATGGAATACTGATGTAATTGAAGAAATAGCCAATCATGTTATTGCATGGCAAAAACATGATAATACCGTGATTCCTCTCTTATGCAAAGAACTTAACAATATTGAAAAAAGTATTGATAACGTTATGACTGCTATTGAGAAAGGAATAATTACACCGACAACAAAAAAGCGATTAAATGAACTTGAAACCATAAAAGCAGATATAGAAATAAAAATTGCCAAAGAAGAAATACAGGATCAGACATTGACCAAAGAACACATTATTTATTGGCTAACCAATATGAAAAAACTTGATTTAATGAATGAAGATAACAAGCAGATCATAATCGATACCTTTATAAATTCAATATACGTTTATGATGATAAGATGGTTGTAAACTTTAACTGTCGAGAGGGTTCGGAAACGATCCCTCTCGAGTTAATGTCTGTCAGTTCGGATTTATTGATGTTGGGGTCACCAGTAATTTTCCCCGCAAATCCTTTTGTAGATTGGGTTTGCGGGTTTTGCATTTTCCGGATAAAATGCTTTTGTCCTTTGTTTGTCCTTTATTGTAAGTTGTTGTCCTTTGCAGTATCTTGACTTTTCTTTGAGGAGAAGTCAAGAACGGATGCAATTGCCTCCCCTGCTCTTGCTTGCGCTTGCTGAAATGTGTGACAGTAAATGGAAGTCGTCGTGCTTATCACCGAATGCCCTAACGCACCTGAAACAGCCGCCGCGTCTACTCCCTCGTTGATTAGGGCGCTTGCGTAGAAGTGTAGAGTAGAGCAAAACACCGAACTCAAAGGCAGAAAAATTGAAGAGAGCAGGAAAAACAAAAGAAAAAGCAAGTG
>CANRFB010000114.1 GCA_947629785.1 uncultured Clostridia bacterium
AAACGATACGAAAAGATACAACAATGGGCAAACAATGGGCATTTTAAATATCAGCGGAAAAAGCAAAACCCGCAAACACAATCTACAAAAGGATTTGCGGGAAATGTTACTGGTGACCCGTACGGGAATCGAAAATCCCCCAGTACTTATTGTAAGTTATTATAACTTTCACAAAACCACGAAAATAAGCCGTTTGAACGGTTTAAAATATATTTTGTTTGTTCTGACTTTTCGTATGTTTTTGTAATAATAAAGAACAATCAAAGAACAAGTTTTATGGTGTATCTCTATTTTTTAATTCTTAAATATGCAGATAAATTTCGTTTTTGGGGAATTATACTATTTGTATATTTGGATTGGCAAATGATTTTGATAGCTTATGCTATTGGATATTTTTGCCTACAATTAATGGTATCAGTGCAGTTTTGTGCTGATACCATTATTTTTTTTCAGACAGGCATTAAGTTGTAGTCCCTTGCAAGTTCTGTTACTTCTTCAACGGTGAGATTACAGCATTCAGCAATCTTGTCAAATGTCATGTCACCAATTTTCATCAAATTAAGAGCAATTTGAGCATCTTCCATTTTTCGGGTTTCAATCATAGCTTCTTCCATAGATTTACACATTTCGGATTCTCCTTTCGGCGTTTCTTTCAAATATCGCGTTTTCTCCGCAAGACGTTCGTTGTGCATATCAGCAGCGTTGCTGCACATAAAGTCCTGCATTAATCTTCCGATTTCAGTATCACCTTTGAACGCTCCATTTACATACAATATATGTTCGTCATCGTCAAAGGGCATATCGGCATCAAGGTTCATTCTTTCGATTCGGTATACTTCCTTGTTTTTGTTAAACACATCATTTTCGGTAATGAAGATAGTGTATGTAACGGGAAGTTCTTCAAATTCCTGTCCTGCTTTCAGATTCTCAATGTCCATTGCGGAAGAATGGTATCTTGCTCGTTTCGGTGCTGCGCCGTAATCGGCTTTCTGGACTTCAATGTCATACTTTACGCCCTTGCTGTCGGTGGCGTAAACGTCCAGACACAATGACCTTGCTCCTGCAAGGCGTTTCATATCGTATTGAGTCTGCTCGGAAAGAAGAACTAAGTCGTCTTTCTGCAAAATTATGCGAAGTATCTCCTGCGCAAGGGGAAGATCGTCTTTCAGCAGTACCCTCATGAAATCATCATCAATAGGGCGAAAGTTTGCAAGACGGATCAGATCTTCCTGATGCTGCTGTTCCTTGGTTTTTATGATTATTGACATCGGTATCACTGCTTTCTTAGCTGTTAACTATATTTTACCACAAATCTGCATAGAAATCAAGGGGTATTGTCAAAATTCTGTCATTATTTTTGTATGCAATTGACATTTTTCTTAGTATGTGGTACAATAATTTATAGATTATTACTTCTCATAATTACAAATTATAGGAAGCGAGGCGCAGTCATGTCAATTCTTTCAAAAAAGGAAATGTCCGAGGAGGATATAAAACTTCAGTATATCACTCCCGCTATTCTTTCCAAATGGGATAAAAACAGGATAACCATGGAAACCAAAATAACAGATGGAAAGATTTGTCTGAACGGTAATTTTGTACACAGGGATAAGAAAAGCGCAAAGTTTGCCGATTATGTTCTGTACTGGAACAGCAGTTTCCCGATCGCCATTGTTGAAGCGAAAGACAACAACCACAGCGTTTCTTTTGGATTGCAGCAGGCGATAACATACGCCCGAATGATGGACGTTCCCTTTGCGTACAGTTCAAACGGCGATGCGTTCTATGAACACGATATGCTGACGGGTACAGAGCGGGAGATCCCTCTTTCCGATTTCCCCGATCCAGATGAACTGATAGAACGTTACAAAAAATATGCCAATAACGGTACAGGTCTTTCGCAAAACGAGATCTCCATTATCGAACAGCCCTATTATTCAAGTCAGAACACCTATGAACCGCGATATTATCAGCGTGTGGCAATAAACAGAACGGTCGATGCCATTGCTCGCGGAGAGAAAAGGCTTCTTCTCGTTATGGCGACAGGTACGGGTAAAACTTACACTGCTTTCCAGATCGTTTATCGTCTGCTGAAAAGCGGTCTGAAACGGAAAATCCTTTACCTTGCCGACAGAAATATCCTCATTAGCCAGTCCATTTATCAGGATTTTGCTCCGCTTGAAAAAGTTATACATAAGATCAATGCTGCAAAGGACGACAAAACTACCATAACTTCACATCAGGTGTATTTTTCGTTGTATCAGCAGCTTGTGGGCGATGATGACAAGGAGCATTTTTCCGAACTGTTTGACAAGGATTTTTTTGACCTTATTATTGTTGATGAATGCCACCGCGGAAGTGCCAAAGAGGACAGCAAATGGCGCAGAATACTGGAATATTTCTCCTCGGCTGCGCAGATCGGTATGACGGCTACTCCGAAAGAAACTGCATACACTTCAAATATCGACTATTTCGGCAAACCGGTATATTCCTATTCGCTCAAAAACGGTATAGAGGACGGCTTCCTTGCGCCGTTTAAGGTAATAAGCATTACAACGGATATTTCCGACGAATGGCGGCCGCTGAAAGGTCAGCTCGATTATTACGGAAATCCGATCGAGGACAGGATCTATAATAATTCCGACTATGATTACAATATCATCATACAAAGCCGTATCGATCAGGTGGTGCAGGAAATAACAAATTATCTCAAAAGTACCGACCGTATGCAGAAAACTATAGTATTCTGCGCTACTGAGGACGCCGCCGAACGCATGAGAATTGCCCTGACAAATCTTAATGCGGATATGTGCGCGAAAGATCCGGATTATATTGTACGGATCACCGGTTCGGACGAATACGGAAAAAGCAAACTTGACTATTTTATTTCTGTCGGATCGCTTTATCCTGTCATTGCTACGACTTCAAAACTTCTTTCCACGGGTGCGGACTGCAAAATGACAAAACTCATCGTTCTTGACGAAAATATCGGTTCTATGACAGAATTCAAGCAGATAATCGGCAGAGGAACAAGACTTCGTGAAAAGGACGGCAAAACACATTTTATAGTTATGGATTTCAGGGGCGTGTCAAGGCTTTTCTATGATCCAGACTGGGACGGCCCGATAGATATTGACGCCAATTATCACCCTCCGAAACCAAAAGATGAGCCGGGCGGAACTGTTGATCCTCCTATGCCTCCCGGCGGAGAGCCGCAGGAAAAACCTTATATAGATGTAAACGGCTGTACTGTCCGTATCATCAACAAGGTGGTTTCTGTATATGATGCGGACGGCAAACCTCTTCGCCGCGAAAATATCATAGATTACACCAGAACAAATATCCTCGGAGAATATGCCGACTTGGAGCATTTTATAAACAGTTGGAACAGCGAGGAGAAGAAAAAGACCATTTCGGAATTGTTCAAGGAACACGGCATTGATCTGCAAGCCCTGAAAGAATCGCAGGGCATGAGCGATGTGGACGATTTTGACTTTATTATCCATGTTGCTTTCGATAAAAAGCCGCTGACGCGCAAGGAACGTGCCGAAAATGTCAAAAAGCGCGATTTCATAAGCCAATATAACGGCGAAGCAAGAAAAGTCCTTGAAGCCTTGCTTGACAAATATTGCAACGATGGAATTTATGAGGTCGAAGATACTAATGTCCTGAAACTTGATCCGTTCGTGAAGAGCGGTAAACCGTCGGCTATCGTGAAACTTTTCGGCGGAAAAGACGGATATTTGCAGGCAGTAAAGAAACTTGAACAAGAAATTTATAAGGTAGGTTAAATATATGAGCGGCTTAGGAAATTTTGTAAAAAGATTGCGGGATATAATGAGGAATGATGCCGGTATCAACGGCGATGCACAGCGTATCGAGCAGATCGCATGGCTGCTGTTCCTCAAAGTTTACGATACAAAAGAAGATGATTGGGAATTTGACGATGACGGCTATGAGTCCATTATTCCCGAAGAATGCCGTTGGCGGAATTGGGCGGCAGACGACGGAAAGGGGACGGCTCTGACGGGAGATGATCTTCTTGATTTTGTAAATAATACGCTGTTCCCGACACTGAAAGGTATTGAAGTTTCAAAGACCACGCCTATAAACAAGGCAATAGTCAGGACAACTTTCGAGGACACCAACAACTATATGAAAGACGGCGTTCTTCTTCGGCAAGTGGTAAACGTTATTAACGGTCTTGACCTTACCAATTATGAGGAAAGTCACGCTTTCGGAGAAATTTATGAGTCTATCCTTAAAGAACTGCAAAGCGCAGGTTCGGCAGGTGAATTCTATACTCCCCGCGCCGTTACCGATTTTATGGCGCAGATGATAAAGCCGAAGATCGGTGAAAAAATGGCGGATTTTGCCTGCGGTACCGGCGGATTCATCATAAGCTGGCTGAAAGTCCTTGAATCGCAGAAAAAGACCGTTGAGGACAGGCAAGCCTTTGATACCTCGGTTTACGGTATCGAAAAGAAACAATTTCCGTATATGCTTTGCGTGACAAATCTTCTGCTGCATGATATTGATACACCCCGTATCTATCATGATAATTCGCTGTTAAAGGATGTTCTTGACTATACGGAAGAGGAGCAGTTTGACGTAATACTGATGAATCCGCCCTACGGCGGAAACGAGAAAACCGAAGTAAAAAATCATTTCCCCGCAGACCTTGCAAGCAGTGAAACGGCGGATCTGTTCATGTCGGTAATTATGTACCGTCTGAAACAGAACGGCAGGGCAGCGGTCATTCTTCCGGACGGTTTCCTGTTCGGAACAGACAACGCGAAAGTGGCAATAAAAAAGAAACTGCTGAGCGAATTTGATCTGCATACCGTTATCCGTATGCCACACAGCGTTTTTGCACCGTATACGTCTATCACGACAAATATACTTTTCTTTGACAGAACGGGAGAAACAAAAGAAACATGGTTCTACCGTCTGGATATGCCTGACGGCTACAAGAATTTCTCCAAAACAAAGCCGATGAAGCTTGAACATTTTGCGCCGGCTGCTGAATGGTGGAATGACCGCCAAGAGATTACTGCTGATGGTTTTGACAAAGCAAGAAAATATACTTTACAGGAAATAAAGGACAGGAATTACAATATTGACCTGTGCGGTTTTCCGCATGAGGAAGAGGAAATACTCCCGCCGAAAGAGCTTATACAGCAATATCAGGAGAAACGTGCA
>CANRFB010000115.1 GCA_947629785.1 uncultured Clostridia bacterium
AACCGCTTTTTTAGGATTTTACTATAAGACAATGTTCTTTTAACCATCTTGATTCTCGACGCCATTCCTGTATTCCAGCTGCTGGCACCCTCTGTCCGCTCCGACTGAATTACGGGTACACGTTTCAGTTTTAAGCCGCTTTTCATTGCTAAGTAGTATGTATACAAATCCAGCGAAAAGTCATATGGTGGGTTAGACCAGGACTCGTAGAAAGATCTAGGAATACCTGTTGGCTGAGCGTTTATGTCGCGCAACTTTGCGCCCAAATAAATGCTCTCAAATATACCCATTCCAAAAGTGAAAAATCGATCAATTAGCGGGCGGTTCCGGCGCGCACTTTTAAGGAATATTTTCTCAGGGTCATCGCTTTTATCAAGAATTGCAATCATATCCAATATTGCCTCCGGCGGCAGCTGGAGATCCGCATGAATCCAAAAGAGGAATTCGCCCGTACAAACAGCCAAGCCTTGCAGAATGCCATAGCCATAGCCCTGATTGACCTTTACGCGAACTTCTTTCACATAAGTGTGATTTTGCACAATCGTCTCTATCTTATCGTGACTATTATCAGACGAACCGTTTTCAACCAAAATCAATTCCAACTCCTTGTTCATAGAGAACAATTTTTTATGTATAGGGTCGAACCGCTCCATGAGCCTGTCCAGGTTTTTCTCCTCGTTATAACAAGGTACAACTACTGAATATTTCATTTTACGCCTCCGTTTTTCTTTTTTCGGAACACAAAAAATCTCTGCAGCAAGTAATTCACACACATTGCGATACCCGTAGCGCCCACAAATGCCAGTATTCGATTGTCGGTAAGATACAGCAGCAGGGCGTTTACCAACACATTTACGGTGATATTCGCCGCTTGAGCAAGATAATACTTTCCTAGGCTCTTCAGCAAGCCCTGCTCTTTGTTCTGAAATGTCCAACTCCTGTTAATCAAAAAAGCGAGTAAGGTGGAACACAACATGGAGATAAGCTTTGCCGGTGTAGGTGTCAGCCAGCGACCTAACAAAGTATAAATTACAAAATCCAGCGCCGTGGACGCCCCGCCTATCAGCAAAAACTTAAAAAGTGACGCATCAACTAATGATGAAATATTCTTTTTCATGCAGTCACACTCCGATAACCAAGGATATACGTTCCGTCAATATACGCAGGACGCCCGTCTTCAAGCGTAAACTCAACACGTGATATTCCATCAATCGGCATATCCAGGTCAAATCCGGCATAAGCCTCCTCCGGATCACTAATCTGCGGTACGGTGGCTGCCAACTCACCGTTTTTATCATAGACACTAACATAATATTTGTTAAGGTGTATCTGGTTCTGCCTTGTATCTTTATGAATATATAGGCTAATCGCATATTGCGTATCTTGATTTAATACAAGAGAACTGCATTTTGCTGTGACTGCCGTCATTTTTGTTTGACTGTTTGGAGATTGATAATACCAAGGCAAGTTTGTTTCAACAGCCGGTGCTACCGGGATTACAAAGTCCTCATGATTTGCCATTTGGGTGTACTTGACCCAATTTCCTGTTTCATCAGAATTGTCATAATAAAATGTTCCACTATCTGTTGATTGAAACGAGCACATAATTAGCATACTCAGAGAGGTTATTGTGGTGCCGACCACTCGAACCAGCCTCTCACTTTTCCATACTCTAGAATTGCTCAGGCAAATAAATAACATTAAGACAATACCAATCAACGATACAAAGGAGCAAATCCAAAGTCGGTCCTTAGAGAAACTTATAATGGTTTGCCATCCATTGAATAAATAACCAAATCCCCCTGTTTGTTGCATTACGATATTTCCAACTGAAACAAGAAGCAACACTAGTGCAAATACTGCGGGTTGTCGATGCTTCTTTCTTATGATACATACAAGTAAAAATCCACACACACTTATAAAGCCAACCAGCAACAACATGTTCCATAAAAGTATATTTCCGCCCTGTACACGAAATAATGTGTTGACAAGCTGAGTTTGCGCGTAGATTGTTTCGTTTAGCAATTCTAGCGGGTTACCAATCTTAATAACGCCCAGTCCTTCTTCTCCTGTTAAGGATAAACCCGCCTGTTTTCTTATCACTAAAGTAAAAATTCCTTGAAACAGACATGTAATTATTTCCGTGGTTACAAACGATATGTCCCTGCGTGTTAGCTTTCCGCGCTGTAAGAAAGCTACTACTAACAGTATAGGAATAAAAATGACAAAAATCATTCTGGATAGCGTTGACACAATCGCCATAGTGCCCAGAAGCCAATAAAGCTTATTTGATATATCTATACGGAAAATAATTACCGCTAAAAGAACAAGAATGGGAACAATTCCCCAATAGGCTGTTATGAGAGGTGTCGCAGTATTTCCTCCATCAACTAAGCATGTAGTAACCAATATTGAAATTAAGACGCTTTCAAGCGGAGTTATATATTTTTTCAGCGCTCCAGTTGCCAGTGCTGATCCCATGGCTGATACAAACAAAAGGCTCACAAGATTTATTGCCCGTACCGCTCCAACTAGGTTTGGTAGACAATGCACTGCCACCCAGGTGGTCAGGCGACCAATAATATTTATATATAATCCATTCTCCAAAACAAACAAGTTCTGAAAGAACCCATTATTCTGAGCAGATGGTATGTAAAGTTTACCCACCTCTGCAAAAGCTTCACCATCTATGGTGTAAGTGGGATATTTTAAACATATAGTTAAGAATACCAAAACAATAGTAATGGCATACACCAAAAGGTTCTTCGGATATTTCGTCAGTATAAAACCCGCCAATATAACTGCCAATAACAGCAACACTGCAACAATCCAAACTGTAGATTTTATCGGTTGCGGGTTTCCTGTTTCATATTGCACACAAAGTGGTCCCGGCAATTGCTCTCCATTGAAATACGCAGGCGGTATCTCATAGATATCCTGACCTGTATATGCTATAAACAAGGAAGACCCATATTGCGTATCCAACGAACTTATCTCTAGTATAGCTGTTCCGTCATGAAAGCGCTTTATCGATCCTAGAAAATCCACATACACCCAATCTGCTATACCATTTATATCTAAATCGTAAGTTTCCGAGACGTCGCCTTGCCGTAACGTGAAACGCAACGTGCCATGATTGCTAAGCGCCCTATCATCACCGCCGTTGGCGGTTAAAATTTTCAAATCCTTGACAAACCTATTGATGTTGATCTCCTGTGAAAACACATCACCTTGCTGCATTTCTATTGCAGTAATATTTTCTTGAGGAATCTGAAATGCAACCGTCCGGTTTTCTATAACCCATTGAAAATAAGATGTCACACTCCACAATACAACAAATAATACCAATGCCGTGTTGCGAACAAACTCTTTGGTCTTGAACTCTTTATGCTGTTTATTGTTTATGAACACACTCACAACTCGTGCCTCCTTACGATTTTAAGATATACAATATGTTCATAATATCTAACACCAAAACCGATTTCTTAATCGACATATTTTTTATAACAAATGCAATTGTGAAATAGTAGATATTCAATGTGTTTTAAAGTAAATTTTTTTATCAATCCTATCGAATCGAAAAATCTCCCTTATCCAAGGTTAAATTCGGATTATAATAAGGGTCTCCCGCCGCCAGTTCTTTCTTCCAACGCGATTGAAAACGCTCAACTTCGTTCTCAAAGCGTTTGCGTTTTTCGGGGGTGTCGTCCAGACCGCGTGATTTTGATTCGTAGTGATAAAGTTCGGCATGCGGGGTCCACACAATTAAATAACCTTTTTGACGAAGTTTTAAACAAAAATCCACGTCATTGTAAGCTACTTTTATTGTCTCGTCAAATCCGCACACCTCCTTATATGCCGACGCTTTTACCATCATGCAAGCCGCCGTTACAGCGGACACGTCCTGAGCGTAACAAAGTCTTCCCATATACCCAATCCATTCTTTTGACTCCCTATGAAATGCATGACCCGCAACTCTGTGTGTACCCACTCCCAAAATAACGCCTGCGTGCTGTATTGTATTGTCGGGATAATACAGCATTGCACCTGCCGCTGCAACATCATCTCTCTGCACAAACATAAGAAGTTCTTCTATCCACTCCGGGGTAATAACCTCGGTATCGTTATTTAGAAGAATGTAATACTTTCCGTCGGCTAATGAAGCACCAAGGTTGTTAAGCTTTGAATAATTAAACTCGTCATTTAAATAGCCTATCTTTACCCGCGGATCTTCTTCCAATGTCTTATAATAGTTGATAACATCCTCTTCCACAGAACCGTTATCAACAATTACAATTTCAAAATTCTTGTATGTGCTGCGTATAAAAATAGAGTCTATGCATCTCTTGAGATCATCATAATGATCTCTATTTGGTATTATAATACTTACTTTGTCTTTGTGTTGTATTTCATACTTTATTCTATAAATCGTGGGAAATGCTCTTGAGCTTTCGACCACCGCTTTAAGTCCGTGCTTTTCAATGCTGTCCCTAACCGCATTTTTCCCCGCGGAAATTGCATATTCCTTTGCTGTAATATCTTGTGATACAGACTGTGGGTGTGAACGCCAGTAGTACAAAAGCTTAGGTATATGAACAATTATTTTAGATGCAGAAGTCAGCCGAAGCATCATGTCATGATCCTGACTGCCGTCATATTCATGGCGAAACACGCCGACTATCGCCAGAAGTTCCTTCTTGAAAACCGTAAAATGGCAAATATAATTATTTGCGCGGAGATTGTCAACCGCATAATCAGGCTTAAAATGTGCGGTTATTATTTTGTTTACATTGGGGCTTTCAAAAGTTGCTTCATCAGTATACGTCATATCCGCATTTTTCTCACAAATCGCCTCCATAACGTTGTACAATGCCGCAGGGTGGAGCAGATCGTCATGGTCAAGAAGTCCGATATATTCCCCTGACGCCATCTCGATACAGGCGTTTGTATTCTCAGATATTCCCTTGTT
>CANRFB010000116.1 GCA_947629785.1 uncultured Clostridia bacterium
AGTGGTGACGAGGCGCCCCTGCTAAGGGCGTAGGTCGGGTAACCGGCGCGAGGGTTCAAATCCCTCCTTCTGCGCCAAGCAAGACTCGGAGATGTAAAGTCTTCGGGTCTTGTTTTTTTATGGAAATTTCCGAGCAATTCGTGTTGAAAAAATTTTGTTGTATTTGTATATTTTTTTGTTTTGGTATTGACTTCTTTTGTAAATTCTGATATAATGTTTTTAAAATATCTGACAGCGCGTTGAATGACCGTATCATTTTGTTGAGGGGAGAAGTTCTTATGAATGAAAAAAGCAAGGTCTGCAAAGTCGGTCTGCATATCTCACTGATGGTGCTTGTGGTGCAGGCGGTAGTTTTCCTGATACTGTTCCTGCTGATAAACGGATCGGTGTCGGGTTCTGCAAAGAATAATGCGGTAAACACTCTGGAAATGTCATCTCTTGACCGTTCGGAGATAATCGTTGACTATATCGACGCGGCAGGAGACAGCCTTAACGCTTATCTTAAAGCGGATCAGATAAAGAATCTTATCAGCGACCCACAGAATCAGGATTATGTAAATATTGCTCAGGCTTATACCGAGGAATTCAGCGCGGATATTCCCAATCTTGAGGGAATTTTTGTAAGTACCGTAAACATGAGCGATATGACTTCCCTGACGCTTGTTCATACAAATCCGCAGTATGTGGGTTCGGTAACTGCTCCTCCCGCAGGAAAAGAGGAAGAATTCAAAAAGGCTACTTATGAGCAGATGGACGTATACTGCACGGGTACGCTTATCTCTCCCGTAAGCGGCGAACAGATAGTTACCCTTTACAAGACTATCAGGGACGAAAGCGGCGAGCCTGTCGGTCTTGGTGCTATTGCCATCTACACAAGCGCCCTTGCGGAAAAACTTGACGAAATGCCCATAAACGGTCTGCCAAGCGCGGAATATTATCTTGTTAACCTTATGACGGGAGAATATATTTTCAATCCCGTTTCCGAGGAAATAGCCACAGTCGCTGACGAGGAATTTGTCAGCGATATTATGGAAAAGGTTTCCGGCAGCATGGAAAAAATATGCGATTACACCACATATAAGCAGGACGGAACTTCCTATATAGGAGCGTACAGCAGTCTGCCGGAATACGGCTGGGTGTTTATAGCCGCCGACAACAAGGCGGAACTGTATTCTTCCGCGACTAAATTAAGCATACTGCTTGCGGTAAGCTTCCTTCTGAGTATGTTCCTGCTTTCGGCGATAGTTTATGCGCTTATCAACGCCGCTCTGAAACCCGTTCAGAATATTGAGAACACCATTTCTGCTCTTGGAAATATCCGCCTTGACGCGGCTAACGATCTTGCAAGATATACTTCACGGAAAGACGAGATCGGAAGTATTGCAAGAGCTTCCGATACTTTAAGCGTTAATCTGAGAAGTTCCGTCAACGACATCAGCAGGATACTGGGAGAAATTGCTGACGAAAATCTCACGGTGGACACGGAACTTAACAAACAGTTCTACATAGGCGATTTTGCACATCTTTATGAAAATATCTGCACCATAAAGAACAACCTCGTTCAGGTAATAGGCGATATTTATTCTTCATCGGATCAGGTAAATTCGGGATCGGAACAGGTAGCTTCCGCGGCGCAGACCCTTTCGGAGGGAAGTGTGGAGCAGGCGGCTTCTATTGACGAAATGGTACACAACATCGGCGACATCAACGAACACACGAAAACCAACGCCGACAGCTGCGTGGAAGCCCGCGAACTTATTGTAAAGACTTCCGATTATGTTGATATGGTAAACAATAAGATGGGCAACCTTACGGAGGCTATGAACAATATCAACAGATCTTCCGATCAGATAGGCAACATCATGAAAACCATTGAGGACATAGCGTTCCAGACGAATATCCTTGCCCTTAACGCCGCAGTCGAAGCCGCAAGAGCAGGAGAGGCAGGAAAGGGATTTGCAGTCGTTGCCGATGAAGTCCGCAACCTTGCCGCAAAATCTTCCGAGGCTGTAAAAGACACCGCTTCGCTTATTGAGGAGTCCATGGACGCGGTAAACAATGGAACTTCCATAATGGAGGACACCGCTTCCGCTATGCAGCAGCTTGACGAATACGCGGCTTCTGTACGGAAGATAATAGAGGAAATTTCCGAGTCCAACAACGTTCAGCTTGAAATGACGGATAAAATCAACAGCGATATTGTACGAATTTCCGATGTAGTACAGTCAAATTCCGCTACTGCCGAGGAATGTGCGGCAGCCGCCGAGGAACTTTCCGGTCAGTCAAGTATTCTTAAAGACCTTATAGGAAGATTTGAACTCTGATCATTAAAAGGAGTTGCTGCAAATTTGAAATGCGGCAGCTCCTTATTTTTATAAAGTGAATTTCTTACAAAATTTTATGATTTACTATTGAAATTATTAACGAAATATGTTATAATTAGTTCATGATGTGCAGTTTGCTGCACGGGTAATATTGATTTTATAAAAGGAGCTGTTACATATGGGTCTTATCAGAGCCGCAGTCGACGCAGTAAAGGGAACTTTAGCAGACCAGTGGAAAGAATACTTCTATTGCGAAGCGCTTCCCACCGATGTACTTGTAAGAAAGGGTCAGAAAAAGACAGGCGGGAAATCATCAAGCGACAACATTATCTCGCAGGGTTCGGGAATTGCCGTTGCGGACGGTCAGTGCATGATAATCGTTGAGCAGGGAAAGATACTTGACGTCTGCGCCGAGCCGGGCGAGTATACATTCAATATTTCCGGTGAACCCACTATTTTCGCAGGCGATCTGGGCACGACTATAAAAGAAACTTTCGCAAGCTTAGGTTCGAGAATTTCCCATGGCGGACAGGCTGCCAGAGATACGAGAGTTTACTATTTCAACACCAAGGAAATTATCGGCAACAAGTACGGAACGCCGTCCCCTGTGTCTTTCAGGGTGGTTGATAAGAACATCGGACTGGACATTGACGTTTCCATCAGATGCAACGGCGAGTATTCATACAGAATAGTAGACCCGCTGCTGTTCTATACAAACGTTTGCGGAAATGTTTCCTACGAGTACCGCCGCAGCGAAATAGACAGCACTTTAAAAGTCGAACTTATGACCGCACTGCAGCCCGCTTTCGGGAAAATTTCCGAAATGGGAATAAGATACAGTTCTCTGCCCGCACATACCATGGATATTGCGGACGCGCTTAATGAAGTGCTTTCCAAAAAGTGGAGCGAACTCCGCGGAATTAAAATTTCATCTTTCGGAATAAATCCCGTAACCCTTTCTCCGGAAGATGAAAAGATGATAAAAGACCTTCAGCGCACTGCGGTCATGCGCGACCCGGGAATGGCAGCCGCTTCGCTTGTGGAGGCTCAGGGCGATGCTATGAAAGCCGCCGCTTCAAACAGCGCGGGGGCAATGACGGGATTCGTCGGCATGGGAATGGCTCAGCAAGCGGGCGGTCTGAACGCGCAGGCTCTTTACGGAATGGCTGCCCAGAATGCGCAGAACTCTCAGAATTCTAATACAACTGCGCAGCAAAATTCCGATCCCGAGCAGTGGAAATGTTCCTGCGGCGCAGTGAATACCACGAAATTCTGCACCGAATGCGGCAAGCCGAAACCCTCCGCAAACGGCTGGACCTGTTCCTGCGGAGCGGTAAACAAGGGAAAATTCTGCGCCGAGTGCGGAAAACCCAAGCCGGCGGGCGAACCCCTTTACCGCTGTGACAAGTGCGGCTGGGAACCCGAGGACCCGAAAAATCCTCCTAAATTCTGTCCTGAATGTGGGGATATTTTCAACGACAGCGACAAGGTCTGATTTGAAAGGAGACGTTTTATGGACGCTCTCACCGAATTTAAATGCCCCAACTGCGGCGGCGCGGTGGAATTCAACAGCGCGGGGCAGAATATGAAATGCCCCTACTGCGATGCGGAATTTGACATCGGCGGTCTGAAAGAATACAGCGACGTCTGCCGTCAGGAAACGGGCGATGATATTGAATGGCAGACAAGCGGCGCGGAATGGTCGGCGGACGACAGCAGGGGAATGAAAGTCTATACCTGCCAGAGCTGCGGCGGACAGATAGTCACCGATGAAACGACCGCCGCCTCGGCGTGTCCCTACTGCGATAATCCCATTGTAATGAGCGGACAGTTTGACGGCGGTCTGAAACCCGATGTGGTAATTCCGTTCAAGATAGACAAGAAACAGGCGGAAGCAGCCCTGAAGCAGCATCTGAAAGGCAAATTCCTGCTGCCGAAAAGCTTTTCAAGCGACAATCGCATAGAGGAGATAAAGGGTCTGTATGTTCCGTTCTGGCTGTTCGACTGCGACGCGGAAGCCCATGCCCGCTACAGGGCAACGCGTATACGCAGATGGACTTCCGGAAGTTATGCTTATACCGAAACTTCCCACTATCTTGTGACCCGCGACGGGGAAATCAGCTTTGATAAAGTTCCCGCGGACGGTTCTTCAAAAATGCCCGACGACTTTTCCCAGTCGGTAGAACCTTACAGATACGCCGATTGTGTGGATTTCAACGCGGCATATCTTGCGGGTTATCTTTCGGATAAATATGATGTTGAGTCGGAACAATGCGCTCAAACCGTCAACCTGCGTATTCACAAAAGCACGGAGGACGCGTTCAGAAGCACCGTGCAGGGCTATGCGTCGGTCGTTCAGGAATCGGCAAATATCCGTCTGAAACGCGGACAGGCGCTTTATGCGCTTATGCCCGTATGGGTACTCAGCACCAATTACCACGGGAAAATATACCGCTTTGCAATGAACGGTCAGACAGGGAAATTTGTGGGAGACCTCCCCGTTGACAACGGACGTTTCTGGGGATTGTTCGCGGCGATAACGGCTGCCGTGACGGTGCTCTCGTTCTGGTTTATGTCGGCTATGAGCTTTTAAGGGGGAATATCTGTGAAATTTCTTAAAAATATTCTTGCCC
>CANRFB010000117.1 GCA_947629785.1 uncultured Clostridia bacterium
CTCACGCATTTTTTTAGCCTCCTATTTGTTTGTGTAGCTGATTTTTAATCAAGCAGCAATTCGTGATTATCATATATGTTGCCTATGATCTTGAATTTACACATACTTAAAAAACCTTTTCCGAAACGCCGACCAAAATCAACGTCAGCATTAACACGAATGACATAGGGAGCATCTTGACCGTTTTTAAAATCCGGTATGGCTTCTCCGTTAATGTGTACCTCTACAAGATCTCCGTCAAAAATCTGTCTGCCGTTTATATCAAGATGTCCCGTATACCGTCCAAGCGTATCAGGATCAAGCAAGCAACATTCTGTGCCTATGCTGCATATACCTTTAGGCATATATATTAACCTTTGGAGTACATAACTTATTATCGGCTCGCTGTTTTCCTGTGAATCGTCGTTACATTCACGTGGCACATAAAGTCCCTGTTTCCAATCGCCCTCAAGAGTTTTCGCCCGGTACAATTCATATGCCATAAATAAACCATCCTTTCTTATACGTTCCTTAATTTAAGCACGTCGTTAAAATTCAGTTTACGACAAACCTTTTTTGCTATTACAGCGGACGGGAAATAAATCTCCCCGTCAACGTTTGCGATATTTTCGCAATCATACACAAACCATTTTTGATCGTAATTATAGTGAATAAGGTATTTGTATTCTTTGACGTCGTTCCAGTCGGGGATATAATCGGGGCAATAGTAATCGTGTAGCCTTTGGATCTCTTTCCTCACGTCCTCATTGAATATCGTACCCTCCGGATAGCCTACCCTATATATGCCCTCTAAGTACGGTTTGCCACACTCCGCGCACAATTCTATGACATATACTCCCGTGTTGTTCTCTTGTTCTATAACCGTCATTGTGTCATACGCGTGTATCGTTCCGCCGCAATTATGACAAACTCGCGGCGATTGAGCCTCTGTTTCATATACCTTTACTCTATCGCGTAAATCAATCAACATAGTACGCACCTCACTTTTGTTTTGTATGTTGCATCCAGTCACCCGCGAAAACTTCAAACATGTGCGTATCGCAAACGCGACCGTCTGCCTGTGTAGCTAATTTTTCCACCGCACAAATACGGCTATTATCATAGATGTCTGATCCGGCGGTAATGGTAACGGTTTTATCCTCTACCTGAATAAACATTTTGGTTAAATCTTCAAACGTCGACTTTTTAGGTACAAAAGTTCTTATTCTTTTAACCGCTTGTTCAAGTTCTTTTGCTATGCAAGTAAATTTCATACAAATTCCTCCTCATTTTATCAAGCCATATCCCATAAAGGCTCGTTATCTATCTGGATGCCGTCAAGAAGTTTGTGCATACAATCTTCGCATAGATTGATGTACATTCCGTCTAAATTACCTTCAACGTCTTTTATTAATGTCTGTTCTACGTCCACGGGAGCGTGATACATCAGTTTAAAACAGTTTGTTCTGACGAAAATACTGTTTTTGTCTGTCGGTTTTTCATATATGCTGTCATACCAGTCATACATTTTTCCGCAAAAAGAGCATTTGTACATAATATTCATAGCTCTGCACCTCCTCTACGAAAAAGGGAGCGGTTTATGACAAAACGATAAACCTCTCCCTTTGTCATCACTTTATATTATTTTGTTTGGATAAAACCGCGTTGAACATTGTACGGTCCGCACCTGATAGGTTTTACTGCACGTTTCCACCCCGGAATGTTTGCAAGCACGGCATTGATCTCCCTCACGTCCGCGGGCTTAATATCACGCTGATTTCCGAGAAACAATTCGCACCATATCTCGATCGCGCATATACGATCCCGTTTCACCAGTGTGTAGCCCTGTCCCTGCCCTGCTCCGGCGTGCGCCTGTGCCTCGATAGACCAGTAGTCGCGGCGTTTACTGAGATCGAATTTAGACCAGTCCGCGGGAACGTCCCGTGCCACAAATTCTTGAATTAGTCCCTCTTTAGGTGACGCCTCTCGATGCTGTTCCTGCCTTTCTTTAGCAGCCTCCTCAACCGCACCCGTTAAGTATGTGGTTTCACCTAATTGCCAACGTGCTTTTGCCTCCGCCCATATCTGATCCACAATGTCGTCAGTGAGATCTTTCCATACTGTTTTTGTATGCGGCATTTCGCCCACGTCTACGGGCCAGAAACGGCGGTTTCCTGTTGTGTCAAGTAAAAAGTCCATTTGATTACAAGTCCCGAAAAATACGCAGCAGCGCGGCAATTCTTTGACGTGGTGTCCGTATGCAGCTCTGTACCTGTCAGCGCGTAAAGATAGGAATTGTTTTATGCGTGCAACGTCTGTACGCCTGAACGCGTCCAGTTCCGCGACTTCGACCAGCCACACGCCTTGTAACAGTTCCGATGCCTCTTTACCCTCAAATGTGCGTATGCTGTCATTGAACCACCCACGGGATAGCTTATCAATCAATGTGCTTTTTCCTATGCCCTGATCGCCGCACAATATCAACATATTATCGAATTTGCAGCCGGGAGTCATAGCACGCGCTATTGCCGCCGTCAATGATTTTCGGCATACGGCGCGGCAATATCCCGCGGGATCGTCAACCGCTCCGAGATAGTCTATAAATAGCGTATCAAGCCGCGGTATTCCGTCCCATACAAGACCGTTAATATAATCCTGTACCTCATTAAACGCGTGTGTAGCTGCGTGTATGTCAAGTGCCGCGTCAATGTTTCCGCGTCCCGTTATCTGATAGGCTTTTTCCATATACCAGTATAAGCCGTTACTGTCTGTATCGCTCCATAACCGCCTGTTTGCATCGCCGCTCCAAGGTAACGCCCCAAGGACTTCTCCGCGCCCTGCGAATTGATTAAGTGCGAATTTTCCCTTTAATAGAGGATCGTTATCAAGAATGATAATAATGTTATCAATCGTTGATTTTATCTGACCTGATTTATTCAGATCCAGTTTCTGCATCCATTCCAACGAATCTCCGCTTTGTGTCTGCTGTCCTGAATCGCCCTTAACCAGTCCACCAAAATCCTGCATTACCTGTTCGTGTCGCTCTCTTGCTAAGAGTGCGGACGTTTTACTGTCCGTGACCGCAAATTCACACATTGCTATGTATGACGGCAACCTGTTGTTAGGCGTGTCCGCCGCTGTGTTTTCGTCAAGGTTTCCAAACTTATGTAATCTAACAAGATCAAAGCAGTTTACAAGTCTACCGCTACAAGGATCTGTCGCGTGGTGCGAGTATAAGAATTTGTCGTTATCGTATACAACCGCGCCGCCTGTTGTTGAACCGCCTGAATATGTGAATCTATGGGGATCGTTATCGACGGGCTCATATATTCCCGGCAACAGCTCTTCCATTACGGCAATGACACTTTCATATGCGCGGTTAAAAGCGCCGACAATACCGGGTTTAGTGTCGGGATCGCCTTGCTTTGCCGCAAGTTTCTGATAATTGATTGAACCGGGGACAACGGGCCAAGAGTTAAAGTCGTGCCAGTCCGTGTAGCTTTTCAATATCTGATCCGCGATAACAAACGGAGCATCTTCGTACTCAAATACATATTCGCCATCGGAACAGCAAGACGGCCAATACATAAGGCGGGACGGCTGAAAAGTGGTTTTATCCGCCATCTGTATCCCTATGTATTCTGCAACACGGCGTGCTATCGGTTCATTTTCATCTACTGTTACTGTCCTGTCAAGCGGTATAAGTATCCTCAAGCGCGGAGCAGTCGGAATATGTTTTCGCGTGCTGTATATAGCGTATCCGCAATGCAAATTCTTTATTGCTTGAATTACTCCGTCCGTTCCGTATGCGGGGATAGTATCAAAATCCAAGGTAACAATGTCGCGCCCTGTAACCGCCGCGGCGGTACGTCTACCGCCGTTTAATGTACCTGCAACAAAACCGCCTATGTCTTTCAGTTGATCCTGTTGGACTTTTTTCAGGGCAAAAAACTGATTGATAGTTTCCGTTCCGCGTATAGGCGTTTTGAGTTTTTCCCATACCGCGCCTACTGTGGTATTTTGCGGTTTCCAGTTTTTGTCCCATCGGTTATTGCCGACCGAAATAGTAATCGGTCTGTCGTGTATCAAGTTCATTGTGCGCCTCCTCTTACACAATAACAGTCAATTATTTTTGACTGTACTTATATTATACGCTAAAAATAATTGACTGTCAAGGGGATTTAGAAAAATTTTATTGACGCAGCATAAAAAATGTGCGCTGTGTAGCTAAATGTCCTTTTCACTCCGATGCAAAGACCTATCCGCCGAAAAACCATCGGGGTATCTTTTACGCAGCTTTTCTATGTTAAGTTCCATTATTTCATTGAGATCAAAGTCATATGCCGTGCAAAGTTCCGCAAGCATCCATAAGCAATCGCCCATTTCCTTTTTTAAATGTTCACGATCAATATCGTGTCCCTGATAGACTTTCTGAAAAATTCCTGCAACTTCGCCCGCCTCCGAGCATAACCCGAAAACGGCGTGTTGTATCATACTTTCCTGTGTAGCATTTTCGGGAATAGTGCGACCTGCAAGTATTTGATAATCGTTCCCTGTCATTATTATTCCGCCTCCGCATCGTCATCTTTGTATATGCCGATTTCTTCAAGAGCTTCATACATACACCCCTGAAATTCTTTCGGGGTTATTTCGTAATCTGCAAGCATATCACTAAGCGGAAGATTAATCGCTAAGTATTTGTAGATCATATCCACTATGCCGTTGCTGACTATTCCGCTTACCTCTGCCTCACTATCAAGAGGCTGTATCATATTATCCCGTAAATGGTGTGCCAGTCTGTCAGCGCCGATTATAACTTTATTGCCCTGTGGAATAACAACAGGCGTATTTGATAAGCCCTTGTATAATGTCTGATTATCCTTTGATACGAGAACCTCGCCTATTTTGTATTTTTCCATATGTAAACCTCCTCATAAATAAGTAAACAGCTTTTC
>CANRFB010000118.1 GCA_947629785.1 uncultured Clostridia bacterium
GTTCAAAGGGAACATATCTGTTCCGAACCGGAAAACAATGTGGACAAGCTGTTCCTGAAAAAACTTGAAAATAAAGAGGGAGTAATGTTTGATACCCTCCTTTCCGAAGAGGGCGGACGTTTCTACTGCGAACAGAACAGGAATGTGATTATTGAAATTCAAAAGGATGAAATTGAATTGCCGGTGGGATACTTTGCAGTGGATTTCAAAACGCTTAATTCTCTCGTTCAGATAAATAATATTTTAAATATACAGTTGAGAAATCTACTGTCGGTATTGGAGTTCTGAAAATGAAAATAGGGATAATATGTCCGTCGGAAATAGCGTTAAGACGCTTTTTGCCGGCATTAAAGCTATATGATAAATTTGAATTTGCAGGAGTTGCAGTCGCAGATAATTCCGAATGGAACGGTATGCTTACCGAAGAAATGCGTAACAACGAAATTAAAAAAGCAGAAAATTTCGGCGGTAAAATTTATTCAAGCTATTCGGAAATGATAAATTCAAATGAAATTGATGCTGTCTATCTTCCATTGCCTCCTGCATTACATTACAAATGGGGAAAGAAAGTTCTTGAAGCAGGAAAGCATTTGTTCCTTGAAAAACCGTCCACAATTTCTGCTGAAACTACAAAAGAATTGATACAAATTGCAGAGAAAAAAGGTCTTGCACTGCATGAGAACTATATGTTCCAATTTCATAGCCAGATTGACTTTATCAGGAACGAAATTGCAAAGGGAACTATCGGAGATGTAAGACTTTATCGGATAGCATTTGGATTTCCGTTCAGAGGAACAAATGATTTTAGATACAATAAGGAACTTGGCGGCGGTGCGCTTTTGGACTGCGGAGGATATACAGTAAAACTTGCAAATATCCTGCTGGGAGATACGGCAAAAATTTATGCTCCGAAGCTGAATTACCGAGATGATCTTGATGTGGATATTTACGGTTCAGCCACAATGATAAACGATGACGGTGTAACAGCGCAGCTTTCTTTCGGAATGGATAATTCATACAAGTGTGAGCTTGAAGTCTGGGGAAGTACGGGAACTATCTTTACAAACCGTATCCTTACCGCACCTGTGGGTTTTGAACCGACAGTGACGATAAAAAATGCCGATGGAGAAAAAAATATTACTCTCCCCGCTGATGATTCTTTTAAAAAATCAATCGAAAAATTTGCGGAATGTATTGAAAATGAAAATGTCCGCAGGAAAAATTATTCGGAAATTCTTAAACAAAGCGAATTTATTGATAAATTTGAAAGGATATGATGTTATGGCGGAATTAAAGATCATAACCACAGATATAGACGGCGTTTTAATAATTGAGCCGCAGGTATTTTCCGATTTCAGAGGATACTACATGGAATCATATTCGCAAAGGACATTAGCCCGATATGGCATAAATAATATATTCGTTCAGGATAATCATTTTTATTCGGCAAAGAAAGGTACAATAAGAGGTATTCATTTTCAGAACGATCCGTATGCTCAATCAAAACTGATAAGATGTACACGCGGAGCAATGCTGAGTATTGCGGTAGATCTTAGAAAAAATTCGGATACATACAAGAAATATGTTATTGCAGAGCTTACGGAAGAAAATAAAAAACAGTTTTACATACCAAAAGGATTCGGACATTGTGCAATATCGCTTACAGATGACACGGAAGGACAATACAAGGTCGATGAATTGTATTATCCGGAATATGATCGGGCAATAAGATGGAATGACCCGGATATAAATATTGATTATGGCACTGACAAATTTATTGTGTCTGAAAAGGATAGAAATGCTCCGCTTTTAAAAGGCAGCGATGTAAATTTCTGATCGGAGGAATGTTATGAAAACGGCAGTTGTTACCGGTGCAGGAGGATTTATCGGCGGTGCGCTGACAAAAAAACTTCTGGATAAAAATATCATTGTTTACGGTGTGGATATTTCAGAAAAAATATATAATGCTTTTAATGAATATGAAAATTTTATTCCATTGAAAACAGATTTCTCGAAAGAAAAATTATCTGATAAGATACATGAAAATATAGATGTATTGTTCTATTTATCATGGGGCGGAAAGCTTGGCGGCAGTGATTTGTATGACTATACATTGCAATTGGAAAATGTTAGAACTGCAATAAAAACCTGCGAGGACTTGGCAAAATTCTGTAAGCACTTTATTTTTGCGGCTTCAAGTTATGAATGTATGGTTAAGGAACATATTGCAATACCTATCAATATTTACGGTATTGCCAAAAAAACAGCCGCAGATATGTGCGCATCGGTCGCACACAGAAATAATATGGGCTTTAACAAAGCAATTCTGACAAATACATTCGGTGTCGGAGACAGATCGGATAAAGCGGTCAATACCATAATTAAAGCTATGATGTTTAATAGACCGTTAAAGCTTGTTGACGGGACACATAAAAACGACTGGGTATATATTGACGATACTGTCAATGGACTTATAAGCATAGCCGATAACGGGATACATTTTAAAAACTATTACATTGGACATTCCGAAATAAGCACGTTTAAAGAAAAAATAAATATTATGAAAACAATTTTATGTCCGAAAAGAAAGTTGATATTTGGTGATATCAATGAAGATACATATGTTGATTACTCTGAATTTGATTTAAATTCACTGCATAACGACACCGGTTTTGAATGTAAAAGCGATTTTAAAGAAAGCATTTTAAAAACAGCGGAGTGGCTGAAAGGACAGTGAAAATGGAAAAAATAATTATAGTCGGCGCAGGTTTTTCGGGAAGCATAATTGCAAGAAAAATTGCAGAGGAGCTTGACATCAAAGTGACCGTTATCGAACGCAGAAAACATATCGGCGGCAACGCTTATGACGAATACGATGAAAACGGTATACTGATACAAAAATACGGTCCTCATTTTTTGAATACAAATAATTATGAAGTGATAAAATTTCTGAAAAATTATTCGGAGCTTTTCAGATATGATGTTAAACTTTTAAGTTTTATCGATGGTAATTATGTGCGCCTGCCTTTTAATTTCCGCACTATGCAGCAGCTTGTTGGAGATGAAAAATCCGTTCCGCTGCTTAAAGCGTTGAGAACGGAATTTTCAGGACGTGACAGAGTTCCCATATTTGAACTTTTGAACAGCAAAGATGAAAATATCCGCAATTACGGCGAATTGCTTTTTGAAAAAGCATACAGAACATATACATCAAAACAATGGGGAATACCGCCTGAACAAATTGACAAAAGTGTTCTTGAAAGAGTTCCTATGGCGATGAATTTTGATGAAAGATATTTAAATAAAGATTTTCAGTATCTTCCCCAAAACGGTTTTGCAAAACTGTTTGAAAATATGCTGGATCATAAAAATATTGAAGTTGAACTTGATTCCGATGCTTTTGAACATATCAGCTTTGACGAGAAAAATTCCATAATTAAATATGACGGTGAAAATGTCGATTTGCTGGTATTTACCGGCGCGATCGACGAACTTTTCGGTTTAAAATACGGCAGACTTCCGTATCGTTCACTTGATATACAATATGAATATTTTAATGAGGAAAAAGTCCTTCCCTGCGAAATAATTTCCTATCCGCAGGCGGACGGTTACACTCGCAAGACAGAATATAAGCAATTTACATACGAAATGAAAAAATGCAATAAAACCGTTGTGGCGACTGAATATCCGCTTGAATATGATCCTGCCGATCCAAAAGCAAATATTCCGTATTATCCTGTTCTGACAGATGAAAGTCAGGAAACATACAAAAAATATCTCGGCGAAGCAAAAAAATACGGAAATATTTTTCTTTGCGGACGTCTTGCAGAATTTAAATATTACAATATGGATATTTGTATTGAACACGCTCTTGAAAAATTTGAGGAAATAAAAAAATTATTCGGTAATTAAAAAATTTTCTATCGGGAGGTCAAAAATGAAAGGTATAATATTAGCAGGCGGCAAAGGCACACGGCTTTATCCGAACACAATAGCAGTTTCAAAGCAGCTGCTGCCCATATATGATAAACCGCTGATATATTATCCGCTTTCGGTTTTGCTGCTTGCAAATATCCGTGAAATTCTTTTAATTTCCACACCGGAAGATATTTCAAATTATGAAAAACTCCTTGGAAACGGCAGCCGCATAGGCGTACATATCGAATACAAAATTCAGGATAATCCCCGGGGACTTGCAGACGCTTTCATTCTGGGCGCTGAATTTATCGGTAACGACAGCGTTTGCCTTGTATTGGGAGATAATGTTTTTTACGGTCAGCATTTTTCTGCAATTCTTGAAAGTGCAAAAAAACAGGCTGAAACTTCCGGCGCTGCAATTTTCGGTTATCCCGTAAAAAATCCCAAAGAATTTGGAGTAGTCGAATTTGATAATAACAACCGCGTAATTTCAATTGAAGAAAAGCCGGAATTTCCAAAATCAAATTACGCTGTCCCGGGGTTGTATTTCTACAATAATGAAGTTGTTGAAATTGCAAAGAATGTGAAACCTTCTGCAAGAGGAGAAATTGAAATTACTTCAATAAATAATCATTATCTTAAACAGGGAAAATTGCAGGTAACTCTTATGGGACGCGGTATGGCATGGCTTGATACGGGTTCTCCCAAAGGAATGCACAAGGCAGGAGACTTTGTGAAAACCGTTCAGGAAATGCAGGGATTTTATGTTTCCTGCATTGAAGAAATTGCATGGCGGAGAGGATTTATTTCAAACGAACAGCTTCAAAAATGCGGTGAAGAATTAAAAATGACCGATTACGGAAAATATATTCTTTCACTTCTGGAGGAAATAAAATGAAAATTATTGTAACAGGCGGCGCAGGATTTATCGGCTCAAATTTTATATTCCATATGCTGAAAAAATATCCCGACTATAGAATAATTTGTCTTGATAA
>CANRFB010000119.1 GCA_947629785.1 uncultured Clostridia bacterium
ACGTCCGCGCCTTCCGCGCGTTCGCAGCATAGGGCAATCGGGTATTTTTCGCTTAATTCCATAAGCGTTTTTGAATCAAGCTGAGTTCCAAGAAGTATTGCCGCGTCCGCCGTCCGGTTGAAAAGCATATTCAGCAGACGCATTTCAAGGGCGTAATTGCTGTTTGACGTACTTAAGAGAATGTCATACCCCTGCTCGGAAGCTGCGTTCTGCATACCCCTGATTATTTCGCTGTAAAACGTCTGCTCCGTTGAGGGAATTATAGCAAGAATGATATTTGTTTCACAGCGTCTTAAATTTCTGCCAAGAAAGTTAGGACTGTACCCCAGTTCTTTTATCGCGTTATTGACCTGTTCCGTTGCAGCAGCGGAAACCGTTGCACTGTTATTGAGAACTCTTGAAACGGTAGCCACGGAAACCCCCGCCGCCTTTGCCACATCTTTTATAGTTGCGTTCATTTATGTAAAAATGTGCCTTTTTAAGGCAGCTCTCCTTTCAGAAAATAAAAACCCATAATATAAATTTTATAATATAACAGTAAATTTTTCAATTGACAATATATATAAAAAAGGCAGTATTAATTTTACAATATTTTTTCATCATCTTTGAGGGAACGGCTTTCCTTGTTGTATTTACGGGCTTTCTTGTCCTCACGTTTCTTGACGTTTTTGTCGGTAAAAAAGTTAAAAAATGTCAGTGCCGCAAGCAATATCGTAACTATCACGGTCAGCAGATGTTTTTCGGCAAGAGCTTCGGTGGAAGCTTTTGGTATAAGGTCGTTAGGTATTGAATAAAATCCCGAAACCGTATATATGTAGGCTGCCGTGCCAATAATATTAAAGATAATGGGCAGCAGGAATTTTTCAAAACAAGCCAGAATCGTTCCCAGAATAAGGAAAAATGAACTTATAAGCAGTGCAATTCCCAAATCACCATATTTTTCAAAATTTACCACTATTATGGAAATTCCCCCGAAAATATTCGTAAATCCCGCAAAGATCGCTGCGGCGGCAATACAGAGTATCATTGATGCAATTCTTAACTTTTTCATATAAATTTTCCTTTCTCATATGCAGCTGATATTTATAGTATAGCACAAAACACACATTCAATGCAAGAGGATTTCTATTTTCGACAAGTTATTTTAACGTTTAGGTGTAAAATAAGCAAATAAAAAGCATTGATAAATCGGGTCAAATTGAGAATAGTAATAAAGCGGTCAGCCGCAGGATTTCGATGAAAGGAGAGTTTTGTTTCCCGATTGAAATAAAGCGGAATGTAAAAAAATGAGAAATTTTATAAAATTTGCGGCAGTAATGGCAAATATGCTTATTCTGACGGTTTTAGGCGTCATAGTATATTATAACCGTTCTCTGCCGAATAACTATTATATAGCCGTAGGAAGTGAACTTCAGATATCAGATATTATTTCGGCAGTTCCCTGCGGAGGACGTTATTCCACAGGATTTGCCATACCTGCGGGAAATTCAGACGTAAAACGTGTTGAACTCAGATTACTGGGTATCATTCCAATAAAAACGGTAAATATACAGGAGATAGAAGAACCATATCTTATCCCATGCGGAACTCCGTTTGGGATAAAACTGCTTACGGACGGAGTTATCGCCGTGGAACTAAGCAGTTTTGAAACGGACAGCGGGATATGTTCTCCCGCTCTTGATGCAGGAATAAAAACCGGAGATATAATCAAGACCATAAACGGAAAAAAGATACTTTCAAATGACGATATAGCCGGCATTATAGAGGACAGCGGCGGAGAGACCGTCAGTGTTGATCTGGTAAGAAACAGCAAAGAATTTACTATAAAGGTCATGCCCGAACTTTGCATGGCGGACGGAAGTTATCGTATAGGAATGTGGGTCAGGGACAGTTCGGCAGGAATAGGTACGCTTACATTCTATGACCCTCGGACAAAATGTTTTGCAGGACTTGGACACCCTGTCTGCGACGTTGACACAGGCTGTATAATGCCTTTATACAAAGGCGAAGTGGCAGAAGTTACCATAAATGACATAAAAAAGGGAAAATCCGGCGTTCCGGGCGAACTTGTAGGAAGTTTTTCAGCAGGCGGGGCAATAGGAACTCTTGACGCAAACTGTGAAAACGGACTTTACGGAACATTGAACGGCTTTGAAAGCGAACTTGAGCCCGTACAATTAGGTATGAGACAGGAAGTTGAAACGGGAAAAGCGTTTATCTACACCACAATTGACGGAAAACAGCCGCAAAAGTATGATATTGTCATTGAAAAGATAGACAGGCAGGCTTCCGAAAATGGAAAAAACATGATAATTAAGGTAACGGACAAAGAACTTCTGGAAAAAACAGGAGGAATAGTTCAGGGAATGAGCGGAAGCCCAATAATTCAGGACGGAAAGCTTGTGGGAGCAGTTACTCACGTATTTGTAAACAACCCTGCAAAGGGTTATGCCATCTTTGCCGACACCATGTACGACAGTTCACTTGACATCATAAATGCTAAACCTGCCGCATAAAAATGAAAGTAAGGCTGTGCAGACAGGCGGAAATCCCTGTCTGCACAAACTTTGGAAAAAAATTTGAAAAAACCCTTGACAAACGCTTTTTTTTGTTGTATAATAAATAAGTCGTTAATAATGCGGCGTGTGGGAGCTTAGCTCAGCTGGGAGAGCATCTGCCTTACAAGCAGAGGGTCATAGGTTCGAGCCCTATAGTTCCCACCACATGGCCCGGTAGTTCAGCTGGTTAGAACGCCGCCCTGTCACGGCGGAGGTCGTGAGTTCGAGTCTCATCCGGGTCGCCATTTTGAAAATAATATGCGGATTTAGCTCATCTGGTAGAGCGCCACCTTGCCAAGGTGGAGGTAGCGGGTTCGAGCCCCGTAATCCGCTCCATATGGGGCGCTATAGCCAAGTGGTAAGGCGTGGGTCTGCAACACCCTGATTCCCCGGTTCAAATCCGGGTGGCGCCTCCAGATAAAGCGGCACAATTTGTATTGATTGTGCCGCTTTTTATTGAATCTTTGGAGTGGAAAGTTAAATAATGGAAAAGCATTTAAAGAAACCGACAAAATGTCAAATTGCTAACATAATTACAGTTTGCATTGTATTTGCGGTTATGATGTTTTTGAATATAAAATGTCCTTACATATCAGATGATTTTCATTTCAAATTTATATGGAAAGATTTTCATGTAACCGATAATGATGAACCTGTCAGGAATTTCGGAGATATTATTGAATCTGTAAAAAACTATTATCTGCTTAGCGGCGGACGGGTTTTACCGCATCTGGCAGCTTATTTTTTCCTTTACATAGATAAAATTTATTTTAACATTGTAAATTCATTGGTCTTTGTATACATAGGCTGTGTTATTTATTATATGACGCTAAGATCAAAAACAAATAATATTTTAGGGCTGCCGTTTATATTTTTATTATTATTTTACTTTATACCATATTTTGGAGATGATATTATCTGGCTGTCGGGAGCTGCAAGTTATCATTGGACTTCCGCTGTTTTTTTGACTGTAATATGTTTGTTTACGGATATTTATGACAAAAATATTTCAAAACATCGTGATCTCAAATATGCCGCTTTGTTATTGTTAACATACGTTTCATCATCGTCAAATGAAATGACAGGCGGTATGCTGATACTATTTTTTATAATGTATTGGCTGATAAAGAAGAAAAAAGTTGTTAAAGATTTTATATTCTTAAATATTTCGGCAATATTTGGAACTATCATTATGTTAACTGCTCCGGGAAATTATAACAGAGCAGCTAATTCTACTGAAATAAAGTTCTTTGATAATTTTTTCAGCGTTTTGGGAGAATATTTAAAATGGATAATAACTTATGCGGGTTCTTTTTTGCTGCTTTATATTCTATATATAATATTCTATGCTTTTGTAAAGCATACTAAGTTTGAGATCAGAGACTTACTTGATAAATTTTTGATGACTATTGTAGGTTTTGCCGGAATAACAGTATTGTCTTTTATTGGGATCTGCGCAGATCGTCCCACCATATTCGGAATGATGCTTTTAATTGCAAATTTCTGTAAAATTATACCTGAATTGTATAATATGATCGTAATAGATATTCCTGAATTTCTTAAAAGTGGTTTTATGCGTAAAATTTTTTTAAATTTTCATAAGTGGGTAATTGTCTTATTTGTTTTCTTCTGTTTATCTTTAGCTAATAACATATATCTTTATAACAAAGGAATAAATATGCTTACAAAACAATATGAAACTGTATTAAACGGCGGAGGGGCATTTGACATTTATGATTCGCAGATATACGGAAATTTCTATCCTGCTACTGCGGGAAGTCTTGGTGTTTTTATGGGTTATACAAGATATTGGTATGAAAAAGCTTTGGAATATGGTATAGAAACCGAGTAAATATGTTGATTTCACGGGAAAATTATTGTTATTGTAAGGCGGCCGCTGTCGTATTCCGCGGAAATACTGCCTTTCATGTTTTCTACAAGAGTTTTGGCGATGGAAAGTCCCAGTCCTGTGGAATTCCTTGCGTTTTCCACTGTGTAAAATCTGTCAAAAAGCTTTTCGGTCTGGATAGGGGAGAGTCCCTTGGCGGTATTTGAAAAAGTTATTACGCCGCTGTCCGAAAGTATTATTGTCAGGTCGCCGTCACTGTATTTTACGGCATTGTTAAGAAGATTTGAAAATATCCTTGCAAGTGAGGAACGGTTAAGAGTTTTTACAATTCTTTTCTCGGAAATGTCAATACGGGGTACTATGCCGCGTTCGGTGAGCGCAGCATAGTATCCCGTTATGCTTTCTTCAAGGACTTGATTTACGAAAACTTCTTCCTTTTCGTCCCCGA
>CANRFB010000120.1 GCA_947629785.1 uncultured Clostridia bacterium
TATTCCGCCGAGCTTGAAATTAAGGACAAGCTTGTGCGGGACGCTTTTTTTCGTATCGGCGGATTTGAAAATATCCCATTTGAAAACATCTGCTGCGGCGAGGAAAATTTCTACCGCAACAAAGCCCAATATCCTGTTTCCGAAATTGACGGGAAAGCTGTCTGCGGGTTTTATTCAAAGCGCAGCCACCGCGTTGTGCCTTTTACAAAATGCAGATTGCAGCCCGAAATCTTCGGGGAAATTGCGGAATTCTGCCTTGAATTTGCAAACATCAAAAAAATTCCCGCTTATAACGAAGAATTCCAAAGCGGGATAATTCGCCATATTTACATACGCCGCGGTTTTCATTCGGGAGAAATAATGCTCTGCATTGTGATAAAAGACAAAAGCAGAATAAATGATTTTTACGTGCTTGCAGAAAACGCAATCAAGAAATTTCCCGACATTAAATCGGTAATTTTAAATATCAATCCTGCAAAAACAAATGTTATTCTTGGAGAAAAAAATATTACTCTCGCGGGGAAAGACGGGATTACGGATATTCTTTGCGGCAATAAAATAACCCTTTCGCCTATGTCTTTCTATCAGGTAAACACTTCTCAGGCGGAGAAATTATATTCGCAGGCTGTTTCCTACGCAGAACTTACAGGCGGCGAGACGGTTCTTGACCTTTACTGCGGCGCGGGAACCATCGGGCTTGCATTTTCCCAAAAATCGAAAAAAATAATCGGCTGCGAAATTGTTCCCGAAGCAATTGAAAACGCAAAGAAAAACGCCGAATTAAACGGTGTAAAGAATGCGGAATTTTTCTGCGGAGATGCGGGAAAAATTGCAAAAAAATTTGCGGACGAGGGAATTTCCCCTGATATTGCGGTCATTGACCCGCCGCGGAAAGGCTGTGACGTTCTCACCCTTGACAGCCTTATAAGAATGTCTCCCAAGAAGATAATTATGATCTCCTGCGATCCTGCCACCGCTGCCCGTGACGCAAAGTATCTTTCGGAAAACGGATATTCCCCCAAAAAAGCAAGGGCGTTTGATCTGTTCCCGCGGACGGGGCACGTGGAGTGTGTGGTATTGATGTCACGCGTTAAATAAAAATATGCGGAGGACAAGTTATGAATTATACAGGTAATAAAATATACGATTAAATCACCGAAAATGGTTATCAGGATTACTTCTATTTAGCGGGCAGCCACTGGATGCTGATCTACGGCAATAAAGAGGGAATACCGAAATTATTTGTTTATGTTAACAGAGTCGATAATATTGATTCACAGCCGTCAGGCAACGAAATATCCGCCATGAAAACCTGTTCAATGATTGCTGACCAGCTGAAACTTCCATTTGTCTGGATAAGGTTTGACAATTCGGATAATGTGCATTTTTATAATCAAAAAGATAATAAAGTATATACCATGTCATATGATCAGCTCAGAGACCGTTTTGAAGCTTATGGCGTCGTTGAAAGCGGTACTCCCCCAAAAACTGTAAACCAGTATACATCAAGTAAGTATCATGATTGGCAAAGAAGTAACCTTGGTCATATCACGGTTACCGACATTGATTTGATACGGCTTTCCAAAAACAATATTGACGTCATTATTGAACTTAAACGTTCAAAACAATCCCTTGACTGCTGGAAACCATATACCAACGATTATCCGAATTTTGCACTGACTATCAATACAATTGTATTATCAGGCAGAAACATTCCATTTTATTTATACTACAATGTGCTGTGCGACGGGAGCGCGGGTAAAAGAACAGACGACATCTCACGGATAAAATGCTTTGAATTCGTTATTCCTCAAAATTTAATCGGTCAGAATGACGTGCGCTATAATTTTAAGGAATTTTCAACGCTGCAGCAACTCTTATAACTCACCCCGACGTGTATTCCAAGCAATCGGAAAATAAACAATTTCTTTTGGGAGGTAAGTATGGCAAATCTTTCTCAGGAAAAACGGGATAATATGCTTGCTTTTCTGAACAAGCTTAAAAGTTTGCATAACGACGAAGATTCTCTTACTGCAATTGATCAGATAATAAAAGAACTTACATCAAAAAAATATGGTCTCGTTTGGGAAGAACACGAGGAAGAAACCGATGTAAAAATTAAAACACACATACCCGTTTTTACCGAAATTCCAAGCCGTGAGATAATCGCAGCAAAAAATACCGAGCAGTTCCATTTTCTTCTTGAGGGCGACAATCTTCATTCGCTGATACTGTTAGAAAAAACACATCGCGGAAAGATCGATGTTATTTATATTGATCCGCCTTATAATAGGGGAAAAGACGACTTCATATATGATGATGCTTACATTGCGGAAAATGACGGCTTCAAAGACTCAAAATGGCTGTCTTTTATGTCAAAAAGGCTTAAAATTGCCAATAATCTTCTGTCTGAAAACGGAGTAATTATAATTAACATTGATGAACACGAAGCAGCGCCGCTTCTTATGCTTTTAAACGAGATATTCGGAGAATATAACAATCTTGGTGAAATAATCTGGAACAAGCAAAATCCCAAAGGCGATTCAAGAGGCGTTTCGGCAATGCACGAAACTATACTTTGTTTTGCGAAGAATAAAGATGTTTTTTTATCAGATTCAAATGTTTGCAAAAGGAAAAAGCCAAACGCCGAAGCAATTCTGAAAAAAGCTGCCTCGTTGTTTAAAAAATTGGGTAAGCGGGCTATACCGGAAGATGTTCTGTCGGCTATTAAGCCTTTTGGATATCCGGACGCGGTAAAAAATGATTTTTATGTAACTTATGATTTAGAATTGATCAATAAGGAATTTCAGAATTGGCTGTCCGCACAGCGCTTTTCAAACGGAGAAAAAGCTTATAAATTTATAGATGAAACCGGAAGGGTATACCGCGGCGTGTCAATGGCTTGGCCAAACAAAAAGAAACCATCGGACGAATATTTTATTCCTTTAATTCATCCGGTAACAAAAAAACCTTGTCCGGTCCCGAACAAAGGTTGGAGAAATTCGCCTGCAACCATGCAGCTTCTTCTTGAACAAGGAAGAATATTATTTGGTGCGGATGAACATAAACAGCCTGAAAGAAAATATTACCTTGATGAAAATATGTACGAAAATGTTCCGTCAATATATGAAAATGCAGACAGCGCTGATGATATGTTAAAAGAAATCGGTGTAAAATTTGAATATCCCAAGCCCGTCAGTGAAGCTATATTTGCCTGCTCGTGTATAAAACCGGACGCAAGGATCTTCTTGGATTTTTTTGCAGGTTCGGGAACTACCGGTCATGCCGTTTTAGAATTAAATCATCAGGACGGAGGAAACCGCCAATTTATTCTTTGCACCAACAACGAAAACGGCATTTGCGAAAATGTAACCTATCAGCGGCTGAAAACAATAATCACAGGACAGCGGCAGGACGGCAGCACCTATTCGGGCGGCATACCCGCAAATCTGATGTACTTCCGCACGGATTTTGTTGACAAGCAATCTGAAAAGCTGTCAAAAGAACTTCTCCGCCATATCCGTGAAATGATTCAGCTTGAACACGGAATAAAGATCGACGGCCGAAAGTATGTTATCATTATGACTAAAAAGGAAATGGACAATTTTGAACGGAATATCGGCAGCTATACAGAATTAAAAGCCGTATTTATCAATGGTGAAATTTTACTCACTGCCGCACAGGAGAAAATACTCGGAAATGTGAATTTCTACATTATTCCGGACTGTTATTTTGAACCTAAAGACGCATTTTAAAAAACCTTTTCCAACTCAGTCACAATATTAAAAAGATCATCTGCGGTCCGACAAGGCTCGCCGTACATATCATTCAGAAGCCGTATAATATTTTCCTCAAATTTATCCGGAAGAACCGCGCAGCTTTTTTTGCACAATTCAATAAGCCGTTTCTCGCCCGGGTGTGTGACCGAATTAAGAGCAAATAAAACGTCAAAATACGATTCAAAAAACGCCGCGGTCCTGTGATTTACCGAAATAATATCCCCTCTTTTTGAGGCTTTTATTATTTGTCCGTCGTATGCGGGCATGGCTTTGTGAATTAACGCCATGTTATGCTCGATAATATTTTCCCGCAGCTGCTGCGGATATTCAATTGAAAAACGCTTTTTTGCCGCCGCAAGATTTCCGTCACGGTCATAAATTATCTTACAGTTAAGAAGATTATGCCACATACAGGTGGTATAACCGTTATGCGCATGAAATTTTTCAGCAACATCTGCGACTTCCGCCGAAAAATCATTTAAATTCCTGTACAGAATATCAATATCAACTCCGTTGTTAAGGCGGCAGTTGTCCTCGTATTCCCAGAAATGATTTCCGATCTCCATAACCGAACAATACCGCGAAAGTATTTCCCGACGGATATTTTCCGGAACGGGTTCGGTGCAGTAAACGTAAACATCATAATCGGAATTTTCGTCAAAATTCTCGCCTGCCCGTGAGCCGCCCAAGGCAAGCGCTTCTATCTGTTCACATTCGCAAAGTTCTTTGAATAAATTTTCTGTCATAAATTTTCTCCTTTCTTCTATCCCATGAATATACGCGCTGTATATAAAGTTTAATATTATAGCCAAAACAAAATATATATCACTATTCATAAATAAAATTATTTGAATTTGATGTTAATAAAAATATGCATAGGTATACTCAACAGTCCGATCAAGTTCAGCAACAGAAAGCCTTTCACCAGTCGCACCGAGAGCATAGATATATTGTACCACAACTTTGCTATAAATATCAACAAACTTGTGAAAAATATTAATTAAAAATTTAAATATCTAAATTATATCTTTTTAAATA
>CANRFB010000121.1 GCA_947629785.1 uncultured Clostridia bacterium
TATGTAACCGGTCTTATTGTTGCAGGTGTATTCCACACTTCCGAAAAGACAAAGGACGGTTCTCTTGAAAGCCGCGCGGGTTGGAAAGGTCTTTGCAGAAAAGGCGTAACCCTGCTTGTTGTGCTTGTAGCGTGCCGGCTCGATCTTATAATCGGTTCAAATTTCATTCGTGACGCGGTTGTAATTGCGTATATCGTCAATGAAACAATATCCATTACAGAGAATGTCGGACTTATGGGAGTACCTATCCCAAAACCGATAGCAAAGGCTATTGAAGTTCTTAAGGACAAATCAGAGGGAAAGGATGATTGAAAATGCTAACTCCAAATTCGATTTACGAAATTAACGGCGTAAGAGTAAATGAAAGGATCATACCTGACAATATGGTGTGGACAGACTCCTCAAAGGCTCTCGCGGCGGGGTTCACAAAGGGACAGGCATACAAGAAAAGACAAAAGCTATGTGGTACGGGCGCGGTAAAGTACATCACGATCCACAATACTGACGATCTCGCTAATGTGTACGATGACGGCGAACAATACACACGGGCTACTTATAATGAAAATATGGGTAGCACACGCGTACATTTTTATGTTGATGACGTTTGCGCTTGGCAAAACCTTAAAGCGGGTACGGGACTTTGCAAAAACGATCCGCTACACGCTGCGGAGGTCGGCTGGCACGCAAAAGACGGCAGCGCACCAACGGGCGGAAATATGACAAGTATCGCGATTGAAATTATAATGAACGACACGCCCGAACACGATAAATTCGCCTTTGATAACGGCGCAAGGATAGCCGCGTGGCTGCTTTGGAAAAACGGCTTGACACTGGATCAGCTCGTTACCCATACCTACTGGATCAACCACAGATACGGCAAAACGTTTGATGACGTTGACACACAATGCACAAACCCGATCAAAAATGAAAAGTGGTGTCCGGCTTATATTTTCGCAAGCACTATTCCCGAAACGGCAAAGAAAAATTGGTTAGCCTTTAAAAAGCAGGTCGGACAATACCTTGAAGAGCTGAAAGGCAGCAATACACAAATAGATGAACAGAACGAGTACCACATTGGTGATACCGTACAATTCATAGGTAAAACGCACTTTTCAAGCTCTACCGCGTGGGCGGGACTATCCTGCAAGCCGGGCGCGGCAAAGATAACAGCAATAGCGAACGGAGCGCCACATCCGTATCACGTTGTACACCTTGATAAACAAAGTACCGTTTATGGGTGGGTAAATGCGGCGGATATAATGTAAGCAGATAGCCTCGGAGGGTTTTCTCCGGGGCTATTTTTTTTGTTACGTTTTCTGTTACATTCGCGTTACATTCAGCATTTTAAATGTAACAATGTAACTTTTTTGTGTTACACTGTTACAAATAAGTTACAGTAAATGTAACGCGTGAAAATCTTTTGTACAAAGGTTTTATTATACTTTGTTACATTGTTACACTATCTTTTAATACGTCATATGAAACAAACAAAACAGGGAGAATAATGCTCCCTGTTCCGCCTGACGCGCACGCATATATACGCGCGCGTGAGAAACCGTAATATTTTTATGCACTTTGCATAATTCCACATATAAAAGTTAGTTAAATATTTTTGACTATAAATATTGACAAGTCAAATAAATTATACTATAATATAATCACAGTTAAAAATATTTAACTAAAATTTTGAGGAGGTACTTATATGATTAATTTTGAAACTTTACAGAAACTCGATGCGGAGAACCGCACAGACGTGTTGGGCGTCATTTTTGAGGCACAGCTTAATGAACTCATTGAACGGCGCGGCGTTCAGGACGCAGACACATTTAAGGCGTGCTTTGGATTGGCAACTCCCGAAGATGCCAGATTCCCAGAGATCATAAGAGATTTTCAGGACATAGCGGCGGAGGCGTTTGACAATTATCACGACTACCGTAAAAAGGGCGGTCACTATGACAAGGAAAAAGGATTTATAGTCTATGACAATGTAGACGAAACCGACACCGACACCGACACAGACACAAACGAAACCGAAGTTGAAACCGACAACGAATAAAAGCTACACATTCCGATCCCTCTTGCGGGGGATCGGAAAAGCTGTATTAAAGGAGGGTAAAAGCGATGATAAAAACGATAGGACACTTTTTGGAGTCGGTTAATGAAAATCAGGTGGTTTATTATTATGACCGTAATTCTATTAAGTTTAAAATATCCTCTTAGTTTTTGTTATATTGATGAACTTAAAGCAATTGCTTTATGTTTAGAAAAACTTAATTTACTTCCTGATAATGTTTATTACAAAGATATTCGGGATTGTCTTTACAGTATATAAAAACAAAATGCTGACCTATCGGCAGGACGGGGAAAAAGAATATAAAGGAGATTGAAATATATGTTTGTTACAGAGGATAAAATTGTAGATAAAGAAACCTTAAGTGCTATTTATCATCGTTTAGATGATTCATTTAATAAATATTTATTAATAGGTCGAACGCCTTTTTTATTTCAAGAAATTATGAATATTTCTGATTGCTTACAATCTCTTAATTTGTTTCCTGATGGTGTTTCATTTTATGATATTTGGGATTGCCTTTACAGTATATAAAAGCCTGACCTAACGGCAATGCGGAGAGCGACTAAAACGGCATAAAAAAAATTAAACAGGAGGTGTTATTATGGCGGAGCTTAAAAGACTTGGATCGGACACAGAAAAAAACTTGACATATGCCCGTATCTGTAAACGGGCATATGATCTCGGTTGTACCCGCGATACAAAAATGGCTTTTATTGACGCCCTTATGGACGTTGAGAGCGCAGATCGCTTTTTCAATATCAATCTCGCGGGTTGGCTTAAAGCAAGTGATGAGGATTTTATTCACGACTTTTGCGGTATTCGTGATAATATCGTCCGTGACGATTTCCCGGCAACAGATTTTGGCGATTTTGTACCGCGATTTGCAAATAAAGAGGAGGAATGAAAATGCCGATAATAGAATACAAAGGCGATGTGATCCACGAAGCAAGGAGAAACAAGGGTATACTTGTACATCAAGTCAACACCTTTGGTGTAATGGGTGGCGGGCTTGCAAAATCCATAAAGGAAAAGGTTCTTTCGCCCGAACAGTACGCAGCATATCAGCGAAAATGTGCAGCTACACCGCTTAATGAGCTTATAGGCGCGGTTGATTTTATGAAATGTCCTGACGGAATGTGGGTTGCAAATATGTTTTCACAGAATACATATTGCTCTCGCAACGGGTGTTTTACGAACTATGAAGCCCTGTATTGCTGCTTGAAGCGTGTAAAAGTCATTGCAAGCACACATAATGTTTCCGTATTTATACCGTATCGGCTCGGATGCGGTATTGCGGGAGGTGACTGGTCCACGGTAAAAATAATCGTAGATAATTTGTACAATGACGAAACAGTCGAGGCTAACATTGTTCGCCTTGAGGATTGAAAGGCGGTAAGTATATGACAGTATATCTCGCAGGAAAGATTACAGGACTTGACGATTACAAGCAGAAATTTGACGCGGCGCAAAAATTTATGGAGTCAAAGGGCTACACGGTCCTATCTCCGGCGATCCTGCCGTCAAAGGGGTTTTCTTATGGAGCATATATCCGTATGTCATCTGCTATGTTAAGAGAATGTGACGCTATATGCCTGTTGCCGAACTGGAAAGACAGTAGGGGTGCAAACAAGGAATACGCGGAGGCATTAGTAACGGGAAAGATTATTTTTGAGTTGGTAGAAAATTACCAACAATTAAGCGTAAGGGAGGCAAAGAACGATGAAAGTAGATGACTTGGAATTTGAAAAGCGTTACGAATATGATCCGTTTTCCGATAGAGCCGATAAGTTGGGAATGAAGCCCTATTGGCGCGCGTTGCATTTTGGAGTTGAAGTTGCGTTTGGAAATACAAAAGCGGAATGTAGGAAAGATGCCAAAAGGTATATTGATAGCTGCAAAAAGCAATAAGCAGTTACACACAAAAATTGAGGAGGTTTTACAATGATAAAAGTTAATCAGTTGCAGCCGGGCGATCCCGTATCTGTAATAGAGCGTGAGTGCGAGAGTGAATACGATGAACTCGGAGATCCTATTGACGTATCGTCTTATATGTTTATAGCGATAGTCGGAGAATATGTTATAGCTACACCGTGGATTGATGACTTTGACACGCCGGAAGAAACGTTATCCTATTTCGCAAAGCAGACCGCCGTTGAAAGTTCGTCTGATCTGGTTGTAATTCCTATCGCAGATTGTTACGCGTCCTATGAAGAAGCCACGGCAAATTTAGTACAGGGTGGATAATATGACACAGTATCAGTATGAAGATATTCAAGACAGCTTGTCTGAGCTGCTTGACGAAAGAAATATAAACGATAAAAACTGTGAACCTTGCAGAATACATTTACCGTTTTTATCGCCTTTAAAGAATCAGTTTGTTTGGGCTTATAAAAAAGCCGTATCGGATTGTGTGTCCGCTTTAAAGTCCTATTGCTACAAATGCGGCGTAGTAGAGGCAGAATATACAGAAATGCTACACGATCTGTCGGAGTTCATTAATGATGACTTTATCTTATTCAAGTACCGATGGTTCGGTAGACTCCCTAACAGTGAATCGGCTATGTTTAAAGCTGTCTATAAACAGGCGGTACTCGCTTGCAAGTCCAAATTATCACAGTATAACCCTAAAAAAGCAAGAAAGGAAATTTAAGTATGGAGTACATATTTAATCTGGAAACAACAAAAATCGAGCTGCATTTTGAAAAATCACAGTACGATGCGCTGACGG
>CANRFB010000122.1 GCA_947629785.1 uncultured Clostridia bacterium
TTTCTACGGTGTCTCTTGAATATTTGTTTTCACGGTTTCTTGCGAGTATAATAACTTCTCTGCCGTTTTCATCGACAATTTTTTCATCGTTTTTTCTTCCGCATGAAGAAAAAATCACAGCTGCGGCTAAGACCGCGCAGATCAAAATTGTTTTTTTCATAATTTTTTCTTCCGTTAATGCACTTGAATTGATAAAAACAAGATATCACGATGTGTTCACATCATCTTTCAGCATACTTTTTTTGCATAGGTTCGTATCATTCAATATTTGTATAATTCTGGCGTTTCAGCTTAAAAAATCCTAATTTTTGATAGTGACTGCCACATTTATATGCTGCGGTCACTCTTTCAATAAATTGTTATGCGCCAGCCATTTGATGTTTTTACCAATATTATTTCTGTTTCAATAGTCTCTGAAGTGAAATTGTCTGTATTTTTCAATAGTATAGTAACTGTGTCATTCGTCTCTGAAACAATTTCATAAGTATATTCATCAGAAAGAGGGTTCCCCTTTCCGCCACCATCTGTATATGTTTTTCCATCAATGTTAATCATTTTATTGTCTTTGAGAATTATTTCAGCAATTTCGTCAGAATAAATACTTTTAACATAAGCTGTCCATTCGTTCCATTCGTCATATTTTTCATCAATTACACGATAATAATCAAAACCATTAAACGACACTTTACTTTCCGTATCAAAGACTAAACTATCATACATAAGTATCGAGTCTATTTGTCTTCTACCCTGTAATAATGTATTGATCTCCTCATCTGATATTTGTTTTTGCACGTTATGGCAACCACAGCACAATATGCTAATAATTAATGCAGATATAAGTAGAACTTTTTTCATACAAATGCAACTCCTAAATAAAGATATATTTGCAAGTTGGCACTTTATAATTTAAATCCTTAATGCATATAAAGTACCAACTTACAAATTTAATGTTAATCAGTCAAAATAATAAATATAATCAACATTGTCAATTCCGCCGTATTTTCCCGCAGAATATGACTTATCATATGTTACGCCATTACCTTTTGTTGATTGAGTTGTTCCAGGGTCATAGCAAGTGAATTTACTGTCATATGTGGTTGTTGTCACCGCTCTGCTCATAATTGCATTTTCCTCGGCAACAAACTCCTCATATGCAACTGCCTTTTCATTTTCACTTGTCAATAAAACTGGATCGGGGATATACGATGTGCTATTTGCGGCTGGATTATCGGGTGCAGGGTGAGTTGAACTTGTAAATACAAGCGAATGTGAATTTCCGACCCTTACAAGGATACCCTCTGGGTTTTTCTTAATATAGTATGCTAATGTGTCGGCTTTTTCCTTTGTTGTAAGGCTGGAAAAATCAACCTTATATGCACTTTTGCCAAATTCTTTTGCAGCAGTTGCCCAATATGTATATGTAGGTCCACCTTTATCGGTATACGATGTAATATTATATACCTTGTCTGTACTTGAGTAAGTTACACTTGGCCAACCCATATTTCCCATAGCAACGGTAAATGGGTCAGCAGATTGTTTCGCTGTTTTCCCGCTACGGAAATCATATCTGTTTGTTGATGTTGTTGCACCCATATTTTTAAAAATCATTGCCATTGATGTAATGTTACATCCCCACTTATTTATATGTCCTTTATTAAGCTGATTGCTTGCTGCAGAAAAACTTGATGTGGTATAAAATGGTGTATGTCTGCACTTATATAGACTTGTTGATCCGCAGTCACTGCAATATGCAAGATTAGGAAAATATAGCTTATCCAAATTAGTGGACGACCAGGTTGTTCCAGAGGAGCTTGACAGTTGGCTATACCAAGTTGTGCTTGCAGCCGATGTGTGTAAAGCCGAAAAAGAAAATATCATTGCAGAGGCAAGGCAAGCGGAAAGTATCTTTTTAAATGTTTTAAGTTTTTTTCATATAGAATTTTCCTTTCATATATAGGTTGTTTTTGATGTAGATAGCGCATTTTAAATAGTGTTAGCATAAAACGTCTTAGCTTGTTGTCTCAGAAACTGTTTCGTACATTTTAGCAAATTTTATAATTTCTATTAAGCATTTTGGCATGCCCTGCAAATTTTTGGCACAAGATTTTTTAATGTGCAAGACAAATCTGCTTTGGTTAGGCATATTTGCCACATGTCAAAAATTTTTAACGCAGTCAGTAACAAAATTTGCCAAAAAAACGTACGCAGTTCCCATGTGGACAGGTTCTTAATTATACGTCAATAATTGTTGCTTTTTAATAATTTGATGCAGCACGTTGTCAAAAATACCGTTTAATTTCATTTTGACATTTTTCAAGTTAAATTCCTACTTGAAAAATATTATATTATTAACCATATCTCCTCCCTTGCATTAGAATTAAAATATTCATTCACATCTCACCTTTTAACCGTTTCTATATAAAAGACACATTAAAAGGTAAAATCACGTCAGATTTTCTGTAAAAAAATAATATTTTGTCGTTTTAAACAATTTTATCATATATTTGCTGTTTATTTTTTACAAAACAAACAGTTATAAATGAAAAATATAGAGGCAGTATATTTTAATTTACTTTTAATCTTCGGGACAAGTTTTAGATACAGATTCGGAAACGTTCTCTATGTTTCCGTTTCTATGAACTTTTGCAGAAACAGTAAGTGTATATGTTTCACCACGCACCAAGTTATACGCTGTTTGTTCAACTGACATTATGCTACCTGATGATAAATTTTCTAATTTGAAAATTTCTTTATTATTACTATCTTTGAGTGCCATAGTAAAATCTGTAATTGAAGTTGTTCCTATTGCACCTATAATTTTTCCAGTACAAATGGCTGTTGTACCATCAAAATTAATTCGTAGTATAGTTTCGCTTGCATCAGAGTATCTTGGCTCCATAGCATAAGCAGATACACCGACACCCAATAAAGTTATTAATGATAAGATAAGAGATATAATGTATTTTATTTTTTTGTGCATAAAATTCCTCCTTTTTAATCTGCCTCTACTTAAAAGACACATTAAAAAGGAGAATCACGTCAAAAAATTTTTATTTTTCTAAATTTTCGGCGATTTTAATAAATTCATCCTTGGATAAATGTGCAAGAATACTAAAAGAATAACCATTTTCATACCATATTAATGAATCATAAAAATCTTTATCTATACTTTTGTAATAGTGATATTCTTTTCCATTTATAGAAAGCGTTTCATATACCTCATGTTCGTTATCGAGAAAATATGTTGCTCCATCTGCTATTCCATATTCAAATATAATTTCATCGTTTTCACCGGAATAAATAAGCATTACATCGATACGAGAATAATCACCATTTGATAATGAATATCCGTCTGGAATATATCCAAGTCTGATATTATTATTAAAATCCTCTATAGAAATACTTTCTCCGTTGTATTCATATGTATCGTATTTTTCAAAAACACTCCTGAACACATTTTTTACGGCTGCATAAACATCAGGCTGAGTAAGAAGTCCGCCAAATATTACGCCGAATACAGCCGAAGCGGTTATGACAGCTTTAAAACATATGTCCGCACATTTCTTGATCCTTTCTTTTCTGCCTATTGAACGTATCAGTTTACGCATTTTCCGCTCAAATGATAATGAAAATTTATGCGGTTCTCCCTCTGCGATCTTATCGACTTCGGCAAATTCCCGTTCCATACTTTCTTTTAAAGCGTCAGCCAATATAATATCAAAAATTTTTTCTTTAGATGCTGAACTTATCATATTCTTCCTCCATCTTCTCTTTAAGTATTTTTCTTCCGCGCAAAAGACGTGTTTCCACCGTTCGATATGGAATATCACAAATTTCCGAAATTTCATTTACACTGTATCCGTCAATGATACGCAGCACCATAACATCTCTGTATGTAGGATCAAGTCCGTCAATCAATTTGGAAAGCTTTTCAAATCCTAATTCTGACAGAATATCATTAAAGACCTTTTCGGAAATTTGCGTATCATTTATCGTGTCTGTTTTTTCGGAATGTTCAGCTCTTAGATTATAGCGCGCCCTGTTTTTTGTCATAATAACGATCTGTGCTTTTGTTTTATTGCTTTCAACAGAAGAAATTTCGCCGATAATTTTTGCGATCTTGAAGAAACAATCCTGTACGGTTTCCTGCGCAAAAGCATCATTGTGAAGAATGGACATTGCAAGTTTGAACATCATATCCTTGTATGTATAATACAAATTTTCAAATTTTTCCCTGTCTGCTGGTTCATCTATCAGGGCAAGACAAGCTGCAAGCATATTATTACTCCCTTTCAAAAGAATGTTGTTTAACATTATACCACTTTGTAACAAGAAAGACAATACCCTGCAAAGATTTTTATTGTTTTATATATATGTTCACATATATTTTACAGAATGTTTTAGTAAGCCATTTCAGGTATTACAAGGTTTTTTGAGATTTCCTCTGGATAAACTCCGTTTGTATCACTAATTGTATAATACTATTTTGGTGAGTGGTTTCTTACAGTTTTTTAATATTTGTAAAAAAGAACCAATTTGTAAGCCCAAATGTTCTTATGCAAGTGATTTAGGAAATATTAATTGGTATAAAGTGAGAAAAAAGGAAATAATATTGGGTTTTAATCCGAGAAGTATTGGAGTATAATAAAGATATCATATTGAACGGAGGGTTG
>CANRFB010000123.1 GCA_947629785.1 uncultured Clostridia bacterium
CAGCGGCGGGCGGTTCATTCTGTTCGGTTATCTCGAAAATTTCTTTGTAATTTTCAAGAATGAAATCGGCAAGTTCATCGTATGAAAATTCGACTACCGGCGTTTCCTGCTCTTCGTCCTCTGCATAAAAAATGTCTATGTCTATATTGTCATAGAATACAATGGTGTAATTCCTTTCGCCGACTGCAATATTTCCCTCATCGTAAATGTTATCTTTATCGCATACCCAATACAGAACATCTTCCCCGCGGTTTTCCTCGCAGAGGTTTATAAGTTCCTGCTTTTTTTCCTGATCGGTAATTGTTTCGCGGAGAATACCGACAAGCAGGTCATGATTTTTTGATATATCGTTCATTCTTGTTTATCCTCCTTATTTTCTTCTGCTGTTGCATAACGTTCATATTCTTCCGGAAATTGCTTCTGCTTTTCAGTCATTTTCAGCACCTCATTTATTTATTAAAAATTAAAGTTCGTCTTTTTCTATATCGTCAAATGTTAATTGGGCATAATCCATATCAAGCCACCAACGCATAACATCTTCTCCGCTTTCCCAAGGTATAGAAGAATAACTTTCAGTCAACCCTGCTTCACGTCTTGCTATCAGCATTTTGTCAAATGCTTTCACATATAAATCGCGATATTTCGGAAAAAAGGAAAAATCAAAATTCATATGTTTGGGCGACATAGGACAGCCGACACAACCGACCCTGTTGAAACCCATGCCATACAAAGGATTTAACTTAACATGACTTTCTTCAAGATAATCATATACATCAGATGTTTCCCAATCGATTATGGGATTACATACCATTTTCTTACGCTTGAAACAACTCTCGGTAAGCCGGCGAGTATCATCATTATCATTGGTAAGGATTATCCTCTTTTCTTTATCGGAAGAAAAATCTTCATATATACCGCGAGTATCTTTTCTTCTGCGGCTCTCTGCCCAACGAACGCCCGTGCATATATATCTTCCGTCTCCCGAATGTTCTTTCAATACTCTGCAACAATAACGAATAAACCTTGTCGGCGGGAATTTCTTCTGAACTATCAAATCAAACATATTAGTTCTTTTGCCTTTGTAATACGGATAATCAATAGAACACTTTATACCCTTTTCTTCAAGACTTTTAAACTTTTCACGGACGTGGTAAACGGTCGGCGGAGCGTCTACTGTTGTGTGACTATGGTTTACTTCATAAGGAACACCGGAACGTTCTGCCAGAAGCAAAAGAGCATCACTATCTTTCCCGCCCGAATAAGTTATTAACAACGGCTTGCCATAGACATCAAAAGACATTTCAGAAGCTATCTTCAAGCGTTCTATTGCCGTCTGTTCTTTGTCCATAAAATCGCCTCTTTTTTCTTTTCAGTCATTATCCGCACCTCCGAACTGTTCTATAAAATTTTCAATGTCGTTTATCTTGCTTTGACAATATAAGATATGATCTTTGTCCTCTTCAATGTATCTTTCAAGTTGGTTCCGTGTCTCGTCCAGTGCGTCAATGACCGCCTGCGGAATTTTGTTCTTGACATTTTCCGCATTTTCTGTTATACTATCGATAGAATCCTTTGAAGTGGGATCTGTTGAGCTTGTGTCGGTTGCCGCCGGTGCAGGCTCGTTTTTTATGACTTTTACTGCCATGTTTTTTCCTCCTCATTTTTTGAAATATCCTGCTTTTCGGGAACGTTTATGAATACGTTCATCTTCTGCCTCTTCCTCGGAAATACCCGTCATGCACAGGGTAATATTTTCGACTATCTGGAACGTCAGTGCAGCCACCGTCGCTCCCAACAGCCACGGGGAAATTATTATCCACATATTTTTCTCACCCTTTCATTTTGATTTCGCCTTGCTGTATCGCCCTGTACAGTTTTACAATGCCGTACAGATTGACCGCCTGCCAGTCTTCCTGCTCCTGCCCGTCCTCCGGAAGAACGAAGTCGCTGAGCGGTATCTGATGTTCATACTTGGGCGGCGGTATGTAGTCGGAACGCGATCCGCCCTCTTCGTAAATTTTCATGTTGTGCTTGTAACGTTCCCATGCCGCCGAACGGTCTCCCTTAATGACAATTGCATTAAAGTTTTTATCCATGTTTTTCACCTCTCATATTTTCAGATTCGGACACAATCCCAGTCCGCCGGTACTTATAGGCAGCCGTCTGAAATTATTTCGGTGCGGACAGTCCTTTTCCCGACATTCGGGGCAGTAGCAAGCTTTGAATTCTTCATAGCTCATTCGTTTTAAGCTCTGCTCGTATGCCATTTTGAGCCGTGCTTCGTTCATATCCGTTCACCTGCCTTTCTTTTGAACTTTTTCAACGTAGTTATCCCAAAGACAAACTTTGGTTTTAGGATTGCTTTCTGACCAGTCACAATGGAAAGCACCGTCACGCTCAGGACATTCGCTGCATAACATAATGCGTTCTCCGCAGTTTGGACAATAAATCGAATGCCCGTGTTTGTCAATATCCCATTCAAGTGTAACTTCAAAATCACAGTGCGGGCAGGATTCAATGACCTGCGTATTTAACTTGTCCATATTGGTTTCACCGTCCTTTCATTATGCTCTTTCCTGTTCCCAACGTGTCACGATTTCGTTTGACATTGAAAGAATGTTCTGACTTTTTGGAGATTGTGACAAGCCTTTCAGCGCAACAGACAGCTCCGCAGGTGAAATCTTGTCAATTCCGCATTTCTTAAGCTCCGGAATAAGGTCTACCTGATTACGTCCGAGTTTCATAAGTCTTATCCTGATTTCAAATGGCATATTTTCACCTCGTTTCCTTGACATAATGTCCGCTATGTGGTATAATATAGGCGGTTTATTATGCCTTGTTTGTTAAATAATTTGTTTAACAATTATATTATAATCAGATTTTTTCGGAGTGTCAATAGTGTTTTTAAAAATAAATCAGAAAATTTCTGATTTTGTAGAAATTCACAAGAAAGGAATGCTGATTTTGGATATTTTAAATAGAATTATTAACTTGTTGAATGGCAAAAACCAAAAAGAACTTACAGATTATTTAGGTTTACGTGATACCGCCTTTTCAGACTGGAAACATGGAAAAAGCGAATCATATAAGAAATATTTAATTGAAATATCAGAATTTTTCGGAGTTTCTATTGACTATCTTGTATATGGTAAAAGCAAGTATCTTTCTGGTTTGCCAGACGAAGAACAAGAATGTTTACAAAAATTTAAAAAATTGTCACCTATTGATAGAGGACGTATTTTGGAGCGTATGGATACGATGTATAGTGCTTACACTCCCGAACAGAAAGAAAACGTATCTTGATGAAATAAAAAATCGGTTCGTAGCCGATAATATAAAAATTATTTATGGAGGAATGTAAAATGGATTTCATTGATGAGATCAAACAGTTTAGTAAAAGGGTTGAAAGTCTGAAAGATAGCTTATCCACTGAAGAAGCCACAAAGACTTCCTTAATAATGCCTTTTTTTGCTTTGCTGGGATATGACGTATTTAATCCCGATGAATTTGTTCCTGAATATACCGCCGATGTTGGAATAAAAAAGGGTGAAAAGGTGGATTATGCAATTTTAAGTGAGGGAAACCCTGTTATTCTTATTGAAGCTAAATGGGTAAAAGAAGATTTACAAAAACACGATTCACAACTTTTCCGTTATTTTGGTACATCAACCGCTAAATTTGCTATACTTACAAACGGAATTATATATCGTTTTTATACAGACCTTGAAGAAACCAACAAAATGGACGAAAAACCATTCCTTGAAATAAATATGCTTGATATAAAAGAAGCTCAGGTTGCTGAATTGAAAAAATTCAAAAAATCTGCTTTTAACATTGATGAAATCTTTAATACAGCTTCGCAGTTAAAGTATTCTAATGAAATAAAGAATGTATTTGCACAAGACTTACAATCACCAAGCGAGCAGCTTATTAAATATTTTATGTCATCCGTTTACAGCGGTCAAAGGACACAAAGCGCCATAGATAAATTCCGACCTATTGTTAAGCAATCTCTTAATCAATTTATAAGCGAAATGATGAACGACAAAATAAAGACTGCTTTAGGAACAGAAGAAGCAAAGCAAGCCGCTGAAGATGATACTGAGCAGCAAGAACAAGCTGCTGCACCTGCTCAAAAAGAAGCAAATAAAATAGTAACAACTGAAGAAGAACTCGAAGCATATTTTGTTATAAAGAATCTTCTTAAAGACGTTGTATCAATTAATGATATTACATATAAGGATAATGAAAGATACATGGCAATTTTATACAAGGGCAAAACTACAAAATGGATTTGTAGGCTTTATTTCAACGGTGGGAAGAACTTCATTACTATACCTGATGATGATAAAAAAGAGTTGCGTATTGATATTAACAATGTGTATGATATTGAAGTATACAAAGAAGAATTGATAAAGGCATTAAATAGATATATATAATAAAAAATCCCGCCTGCAAAGCAGACGGAGAAAGGACTGATATTATGGATAAAAAGTCGCCTGCCGTGCTGTATATGCGTTACAGCAGCGACAAGCAGACAGAGCAGAGCATTGAGGGACAGCGGCGTGTATGCCGCGAATTTGCACGCTCTGAGTACGACATTATTTCCGAATATGTTGACCGTGACAGGACCGG
>CANRFB010000124.1 GCA_947629785.1 uncultured Clostridia bacterium
TATTTGTTTAGTTTCTGATAAGGTGGAACGATAAAAACACGTCCGCCCAGACTTTCAATTTCATCTTTCGGTATTACAGTCGAATCCTCATCAACAATGAAATCAAACTGCACTTTTTCACGATCTATATGGCGGTAATAATTCATAACAACCGCTTCAACGCCGCCATTCATCATTTTCCCGACTACTTGAACTATACGGATAGGTTCCATTAATTTCACTCCTGAACATTAATATTTTCAAAAACATTATCCATTTTACTTTCAACCCATTTAACAACTTTGCTATTCATTACAGCCGGTTCGATCCATTTTCTTCTGGGAATATCAATAATACTGCAAGCCAGAAATACTGTTATTGTTACAAATATCGCATATAGGAAATTGTGTTGCGTCAGCCACTTTTCTGCCATAAATATATTTGTCCATAAAAACGGATAAAAGACCGGCACCTGATGTATTATATATACCGAAAAAGTCGATACTGACAATGTGTTTATAATTTTATTATGCTTTTCCGGAAGATTTATCACCCAATAAAACAGACAAAACGCAATAATAAAATTCGGAGCTGATTTAATATCACTGCCATAAAGCTCAAATACTCTATTAAAAATTTTATATATCAAATTCTGATTATTAGTCACTGAAATATAATAGTGTATTATTGCAAGTACAAAGTACCCCCCCCACTGCCAATAATAGGAAATTATTTTTATTTATTTTAATTTCAGGCGGATATTTTTTTATAAATCCAATTAGCAAATAAACTGCTCCAAACCATATTGTGTCACACAAGAATCCTGTTGCATTATTTGAAAGAATTGTACTTATAAATGACATTAAAAATAAAAACATAATTATAAAAATAAACAGTTCTTTTTTATTCCAATTTAATATTTTGTCAAGAAAAGGTTTGAATAACAACAGAAAAATATATGCTGATGCAAACCATACACATCTTCCCAGAAATGGCACAAAGCCATATACGGCTTCTTTAACAGGCAGATCTGCTTTTGTTACAATAAGCATTATAATAGTAATTATTGATGTATAAAAATATACTTGCAAATACATTTTTAATATTCTTTTGCTGCTGAATTTTGCGTCTACCATGAACCAAACACCGACAAGCAGAAAAACGTTAACTGCGATCCGCGAACCCGAACTGATAAAAATCAGCAAAAAATCATTGACGGAATTATTAAATGTAATGTCTCCGCTTTGCCCTGCAAAATGTCCGCATATTATTGCAAACATTGAAAAAATTCTGAGCAATTCTATATTTGAATTACGTTCTGCTTTTGCCAAGATCAACACTCCTGATACGTTTTTTTATCCTTGCCGCTTATCTCCCCGCCGATCTGAACTTCAATAATGCTCATATCGGTATCAGCAAAAATCTTATGTTTAGTTCCCACAGGAATGTCTATCACATCTCCTGCGGAAACATTTCTTTCCTTATCGTTTATCACAACTTGTCCGTTTCCGGAAGCTATCGTCCATACTTCGCGGCGAAGCTCGTGGCTGTGATATTTCATTCCGCTGCCCTTTTGCAGTGAAATTTTCACCGTCATTGCTCCCGGCTGAACATCTATAACTGTGTATGTTCCCCATGATTTTTCGGCAAACATAACGTCCGTTCCGATTTTTTCAACATAGGATTTCATATATCCGCTTCGTTCCTTGTCGGAAACAAGTATGCCGTCGCTGCTTGCTGCTATCACCATATCCTTGCAGCCCATGCAAAGTATGGGAATGTCAAGCTCATTTACGACCTGCGTGTTTTCACATTCGCTGTCAAGAGTAACATTTCCCTTGGTGTCGTCAGCCATGACCTCCGCCATCATATTCCAAGTGCCGACATCTTTCCATTCGCCTTTGTATCGCATTACCTGTATGCTTTTTTCCTTTTCAACAACGGCATAGTCAAAGCTTATCTTTTCAAGAGAATCATATTTTTCAAACAGATCGTCATAATTTTTAAAATCAATTATTTCATGTGCTTTTTCTATCAGATATTTTAATTTAAATGCAAATACTCCCGCGTTCCACAAAGCGCCCTGTGAAATATATTTCTCTGCGGTCTTTCCGTCCGGCTTTTCTTTGAATTCAAGTACCGGACTGACATTATCGGTATTTTGTGGAATTATATACCCATATTTTTCGCTTGGACAGGTCGGCTCAATTCCCATAAGAGTTAAATTTGCGCTGCTTTCATCGGAAAGTTTCACAAGATCCTTAACGGCTTCGTAATATGTATTTTCCACAAAGGGGTCTACGGGACAAACAGCAACGCTTTCTTCTTCCGGAACATTCAAAACATCGTAAAGATACACCGCCGCCAGAACTATTGCCGGAAAAGTATCTCTCCTGCAAGGTTCAACGCAGATCGAGACCTTTTCTCCAAGCTGATTTTTTATTGCGCTGACCTGTGATCGACTTGTTGCAATAGTCACCGATGTTTCGGGATCAACGGTCATTATCTGTCTGTAAACTCTTTGCACCATGGATTCATAGGAATCATCAGCATTTTTAAACAGCTTTATGAACTGCTTGCTTCGTATATCATTTGACAGCGGCCATAGACGTTTCCCGCTGCCGCCTGATAGCAGGATCATGTGCATAATTTATCATTCCTTATTTATTTTATTGTCCAAATAATATTACCCTTACTTTAGGAAAATATAAAAGGGCATGTGCCACCAAAAGTGGACAAATCATTCTAATTACAACTAAAACAACTCCGCTTAAAAGTATATTGTTCATAAAATTACCACTTGCAAAATATGAAACAGCTGATTCAAGAACATATATAAACATGGTATATTGACCCATGTACGATATTTTTTCCATTGGCTTTTTCAAAAAATTAATTTGCAAAAGTACATCAAATATAAACCATATGAACATTATTCCTAATGGTGCAACGACATAACGATTATAAAACAATGCCGCTATATGAATTAAATCTTCACATGAGTTAAGTCCTAACATACTTTGCACTTTTGCTATAACAAAGTCATACTGTTTATATGTAAAAAATATCATTGAAACGGGGTAAAGTAATGCGCCGATCCATAAATATTTTTTTAAGTAAGATACCCATTTCATATCTTTTGAGCGGAATATCATGTGTCCTGCAAGATAGAATGGAAAAAATAACACTATATTTTTAATTACAGAATTATCATCTCTAAACACACTGTATAATACAAAAAATAAAATGTAAAACCCAATTAACGTTAAATATTTCATCTTTTTTGTATGAAAAGATATAAATAGGATCAAATCACAGATAAAAAGGTTAATTAAATACCACAGCACCGGCTCTATAAACAAAGCATTGAAAAAATCAAATCTCTGAGCAATCAGACAATAAATAATTGTCCAAATAAAATATGGTATCATCAGTCTTTTAAAACAATTAAATATCCATTTAACCTGCATAATATCATTATCTGTTTTAAAAGCCGTTACCCCCCCCCCGATAAAAATAAAGAGCGCCATATGAAATGAATAACATATTTTAAATATCAATTTTTCATTATAGTTTTCCGGATATAAAGAAACCATTACATGACCGACTACAACAAGAAAAATCGCAACTGCCTTTAAAATATCCAATGTTTGATTTCTCTGTGGTGATACTTTCTTTAATTGAGTTTGCAATTAAAATCGTCCCCTTCCAAATCAAAAGTTGCCATACGCATATTAATTTGCTCCCTTTTCAAACAAAACGCTTGAGACAGTTTTGAAGATTATCTTTATATCCAATAAAAACGACCGGTTATGTACATAATACAGCTCCATTTTCTGACGTTCACCGTCTTTGTAAAGAGCATCATTTCTTGCGTAAGCCTGCCAGTAACCGGTAAGTCCCGGTTTCACGGAGAGTAGCAGCTTCTGTTCTTCCGGAGTATAGTTTTCTTCCAGTTCCGACTGAATGATCGGACGGGGACCGACTACAGACATATCCCCTCTCAAAAATATATTTATTGGAATTTGGGGAAGTTCATCAAGACTCATTCGCCTTAGTCTTGCGCCAAAACATTTATCTCCGTCTCCCGGTTTTTCATAACCGATAAGCCTCGGATCGTCCTTTATCTTGTATTCTCGTCTGTATTCCTCAAGCTGTTCGGGCGTAAGCATATTTTCAAGATCATCTGCGCCATTTCTCATGCTTCTGAATTTGCACACATTTAATTCTATTCCGTTTTTTCCAACACGCTTATGTGAATAGAAAGGACTTCCTTTGTCTTTTGACATTATCAAAAGAGAAATTATCCCCAGCGGGATCAATAAAATTATGCTGACTATCAACGAAGAAACAATATCAAATACCCTTTTAAAGAAGTCATAAACAGGCTTTGGCTGAAATTCAATTGTTTCGGTTTGAGGTACAGCTTCTGTCTGCAATTGCTGACCTGCTATTTCAATTGTTTCAAGCTCCGCCATTATGTTCACTCCTTAAAATTAATTTGTAGCCCTGAGCAAAACACCGAAAAACAAGTAATAACGCAGTTTTGCCGGGATAAAGTTTTCAAATTGTCACTATA
>CANRFB010000125.1 GCA_947629785.1 uncultured Clostridia bacterium
ACTGTTATCAAAGCTGATAGCTGTGTTCGCCTTGAGATACTCTTTCTCTATGGAAAGAGGCAGTTTATCGGCTTTTTATTTTTTACTCAAATCTCTTGACAAACGAATAAAATTTTAGTATACTGATATCATAAACACTTATTGAAGTATCTTCATTAACTTTTTTGTTAACGACTGCTGGACTGAAAATCCTGTTAGCTTCAATAGGTGTTTATTTTTATGTATTGTACATCGTATTTTTTTGTTTTAAAAAAAATTATGAATTTTAGGAAAAACGCTTGACATTTGCCGCTGTATATGCTATACTGTTATCAAAGCCGATAAATGTGTTCTCCTCGGGGAAATCTACCCCTATGGAACGAAGCATTTATCTGTTATTAAAGCCGATAAATGTGTTCTCCTCAGGGAAATCGACCCCTATGGAACGAAGCATTTATCGGCTTTTTCTTTTATTTTATTTGCTCAAAACTCTTGACAAAATCGTAAAACGGCAGTATAATTATTTTAGTAACACCCGATGAGGTATCCTCGTCTGCAAATTCGTTTTGCAGGTCTGCGTGGGACTGAAAACCCAGAAGCTTCACGGGTGTTATTTTTTATGCCTTGTACGTTGTATTTTTTTATAAAAAAACTCTTGACGTTTGCTGTTGCATATGTTATACTGTTATCAAAGCAGACCACTGAACCGCTTATAGACTTGGAGTATTGGTCTCCTATGTTGGCGGTCAAGTTTGCTTTTTTTATATCTATTGCTAAAATATCAGGCAAGTGATCAGAAATGTAAAGAGAATGTGAGCATGATATTGCCCACATTCCGCAAATTTAAAGATCATTTTCAAATACTATTTCAAATGTGCTGTTTTCGGTAAAAGAATTAAATACATCGGCAAATTGTGCGCCTATTAATGTTCTTTTGAGATCCGTATAAACTATATCTTCCGTATTGTATGATAATTCACCGTTTCCAGTCATAACAATATCATTAAGATAAACGGCATAATAAATATCGTCACCGCTTACAACATCACCGATCTGGTGACCGTCATCATCGCCGTAATCGGTCTTTTTCTCGGCTTCAACATTTACTTTGTAGAAACGTATATACTTATTATGTGACTTTATTGAACTAAATAACCCTTCGCTGTAAATATCGCCGTCCTCACTATATAAAAATACTTCGGAAACAGGTGTAAGACTGTATTTATTTACGCTGTAATTTTTATAGTCAACAACAATATCTCCGTAGCCTTTCAAAAAGTCCGATTTGCTTATCTTAGCACCGCTTTTATATTTTCCCGAATTTTCGATTTTTTCATTGATATAGCTGTCCATGTACGAACCTATTTCGGACAGATCCGCTTCACCTGCAAGATATTCGTCAAGACCGCTTACGGTAAACTCTTTTGAAACAGTATTCTCATCAATAATAAAGCCCTGATTTTCAACTGCATATGCTGGATATGACGCGCTGACCGTTATTGTTCCTCCGTTTCTGACCTGTCCGTCATATGAATAGCTGACATGATTTTTTACAAATTCGTTACCGCCGACGTATTCTATCACCGCCGTTCCGTCGGGAGACATACCCTCAAATGTTACACTTATATCCTTTGTTAAATCAAGAAGAACGGCGTCCTCCAGTCCGCTGACCGTATAGGTAAATTCCGTATCGGTAAATCTTATATTAAGGCTTTCAAGCGCTTTCTCATCACACTTAACTTTAATATTGACTTTATCGCCGTTGGAAAGATTATCTTTCGGTTCTGCATCGTAACTCACATCATAAAGGATCACTTCATATTGAAGCTCCTCCATATCCGTGGCGTCTTTCGGCATACATTCTTCGATTATGCGGTCGTATAAATCGTCATTCATTGACATTGAAAACTTTCCGCTGCCGTTGAAACCGCTAACGGCAGGAATAAAGAATTCCTCCGCCGAATAGCTTTTCACACCGCAGGACGTCAGCAGGAACATTCCCGCACTTAAAATAAAAATTGCCGTAAGTCTGAATTTTTTCATTTTTACCACTCCTCCTCATAATATTCTTCATCGTCTTCGGGACAATCGGCTATCCACATTCTGTAAGCGTCGCTTTCGGCGATCAGGACAGTCATATTCAGAAGCCCTGCGGCTTCAGCGGGAGGTGCATTAAGGTACTCGTCCGTATGCTTATAATACTCCTCTGCCCGTTCAACATACTTAGCAACAGTTTCCTGAATGTTTGCAAGGTGTTTTTCCAGATAACCGCTTTTTTCAAAATCGGCAAGCAGTTTCGGCGCGTGGTTTTCAAGAAATTCCATTCTTTGGCTTGCGTACTTGCCTTTTGATAATGTAATGATTCCGGCACTTGTCATAATATATTACTCCTTTCTCGATCGAACGTTGTGGGATTTTTCTCACATTTAATATTATATTACTGTTGACAGTAATATGCAATACTCATTATCACTAAACTTTAAAAGAAAAATTTGGTTATTTTGTTACTGTTGACAGATAAATATATATGATATAATAGTATAAGAATATTTTTTAAGGCGGAGGTGATAAAATGGAAATTACCGAAAATCAGTTAAAAGCCAAGCGTGAATGGGACAGGACAAACCTTAAAACTTTTTCCTGCCGTATCAAGAGAGATTATGCCGAATATTTTCTTGCTTACTGCAAAGCGCATAACACTTCTCCGAACCGTATCCTGAAAAAATGTGTGTTTGACTGTATTCAAAAATACGGCGAAGAACTTGAAGCGCAGGAAAAAGCCGAAAAAAAGTAAAGTGAGGACAAAAAATGCCCTTGCCGTTATATAACAGCAAGGGGCATATAGCTGCTCTTTCGGTATTGTCGATTGCATACAGAAGAAAAAACATAAGCTAAAGGAAAGCAGGCGATAAAAATGCTTTAATCTTTACGCGGCTTGACTACGTTCGGCACAATGTGTAATAATGGGCAAATAATGGGTCACTCGTAAAATGGTAAAAAAATACACCTTGTAAACGACGTAGGCAAGCCATTTACAAGATGTATTCAATGGTGCGAGTAATGGGACTTGAACCCATACGTCATACGACACACGCCCCTCAAACGTGCCTGTCTGCCTATTCCAGCACACTCGCAAACGCCGTTTAACTCAACGACTTAATTATTATATCACAATCAAAAAAGTTTGTCAAGGCTTTTTTAAGGATTTTTATGAATTTTCTGTAAATCATTTTTAAGCAGGAATTCTGCCACGCTGTCGGAATTGTTATCGCCTATAACGCCGTCGGCAGCGGCTTTCAGGTCGGGAGAAGCGTTTTCCACGGCGTAACATTCGTCGGCGGCGCGGAACATTTCAATGTCGTTTATCCCGTCCCCGAAAACCACCAATTTCCCGCAGCCGAGGCGATTTTTAAGCTGAACGACCGCATTTGCCTTGTTTGCCGCATTTGGAAGAATTTCCAGCCACTGATCCCCGCTGTAGATATCAAGCCCGTAAATGCAGTGGAAACGCTCTTTCAGCGCGCTGTAAGCCTCCGCCATTGTACCCGCTTCGTCTATGCAGGAGAAATAAAACATCTCCCCCGAAAGCATATCAGTTTCCTCCACGGGGCGGTGGCGCGGATCGTCTTTTCGGGTGTCAAGGAAAGCTTTCATGCCCCGTGTAAGCCGAGACGGGATATAAGAAAATTTTTCCGTATTGCCGATTATTGAATATATCAGCGGCGAAATTCCGTTATCCCGCAGGACGCGGTAAATTTCCGCCGATTCCCTTTCGGTGAAAATGTTCTTTACAAGCCGTTCGCCGGTGGAATTATCCATTATAAACGCGCCGTTGTACACTATAACGGGATATTTCACCCTAAGCCCCGCGGTAACTTTCCGCGCTGTTATTATGGAACGCGCCGTAGCGTATGTGAATATCATTCCCCTGTCGGTAAGCCCGTTTATTATTTCAAGGCTTTTTGGGGAAATATTCTGCCCGCTTGTAAGAAGCGTACCGTCAAGATCGGATATGTAAAGAGCTGCCATGCCGTTCCTCCGCAAAACGGGACGGATAAAACCGTCCCGCCGAATTATTTTCCTGCAAAATGCGCGTTGAGTTTTGAGACCAGATCTTCCGGATCGACTCCGTGAACCGCGCAGGCGTCCGCAATACTTTCGCCTCTGGACGAAGGACAGCCGAGGCAGTGCATTCCCATAGCAAGGAAGAACGGTGCAGTTTCGCTGTCATTGTCGAGAATATCGCCGATGATGGTATCTTTTGTAACAGTCATTTTACTTTCCGTATGATAATATCATACTTCTCCTTTCCGTATTTTTTTGAGATCTTTAACCGACTGCTTAAAAATGCAAGTCTTATGTAGTATCAATATTATATCATGTTTTTATGCAGAATGTCAATAGAAACTTAAAACTTCCGCGGGAAAACCGCAGCATAAAATAAAAACGCCGGGACTATTGCCCCGACGAATTTCTTGGAGCGGATTACGGGGCTCGAACCCGCTACCTCCACCTTGGCAAGGTGGCGCTCTACCAGATGAGCTAAATCCG
>CANRFB010000126.1 GCA_947629785.1 uncultured Clostridia bacterium
CGCATCGTCAGCTTGATATGCGTGAACGTCTGAAAAAGCGTTTTGAAACGGCGGAGAAAGGAAAAAAGAATGGGTGAGGATTCAAAGATCGTCGTTAAAATAGACGGCGATAATTCCGGACTGAAAAATTTAAAAAATTTAAGCTGTTTCCGCCTTTATATAAATTTCTCCGTCTTTGGTCAAAAAATACTCTTTTGATAGTGTGGCGGCATTAAGAGTGGCAGACATACTATGAAGAATAGGAGATTCATCGCCACCATCAAGTGAATTGATTATACTATCAAATTTATTTTTGAGATCAATTACCGTTTCACTGTCTCTGAAATTGTTGATTTTATCACGCATTACTCGGAAATCGCCCAGTATGCGTTTATCACATTTATTTATGTAATATGCAACGGTTTCGCTTATAGAATTTATATATGTTCTATCAAAATTCTGAGAATAATATGCTTCCATAATACTGCTCATTACAAAAAGCTGCTTAGAAAGTTCAAGACTTTCTAAAACTCGTAACGCTTTATTTGCAAGCATATTAAATTTTTTGAAATCTTTTTCGCTGCTGCCTACCTTGCTGCTAAGGTCAGTCATGTAAAATTCAATGTCTTTCATTGCCGTTTTATATGCTTCTTGTATTCCTGTAATTGTTGCAATTCTTTGAGCTTCGTGAGACATTATTGAGGTGTAATTATGCTGAGCATATTGTATGAAGTTGATCTCTGCAATAAGTTCAGCTTTTTTATCTCCGTAAAGGAATTCCATTATCTGATCAATTTTTCGGTTTAGATATTCCATTTTTGAATTGATTTCAGTCAGAAAATATTGACCTGTTACTATGGATAATATCGAAAATACACCTAAAATTACAGCCTGAGATGTATTTTGAAACAAAGAAGCGTGACCAACGATCTTACCGTTTTCACCTTGTATAGGAGTACCCAGACCACCTGTTGCTTTATATTTCATCAATGTTCCTTGCACGCCGTCAGGAAAAACAATTTTATATGAATTGGCAAGTGAGTCAGCAGCAACAAACGCCGGTATTTGTTGAATAAATGTACTTATATACATAGCTTGTTCTGAGTTACAATCAATTTTTTTATATCGTCCGCTGTCAAGGTCAATATTTCCTGATTCAATAATTTTAAAATTTAATTTATTTGATATTGAATTAATATCGTTAGTATTATCCGACATATGTATACCTCCATATTGTTTTTTACAAAATACATTATATCATACACTCTAAAAAATGTCAATATAAAAATTTAAATTTTTGTTATTAACTTTTTATAATGGAAATTATTGTATTTTATTGTAAATATTGAATAACTTTCAGTGATGAACAGCTTGCGGCTATGCGGAAATATCATGCGCAAGTTATGAAACTCAAAGAGCAGGGCGCGTCAAATGAGCTGCTTTCGGAGCTGTTTTCCCTCGGCGATGAGGACAGCAAGATATTTGCGGATAATCTTTCTAAAATGTCCTCTTCGGAATTTGCCAAAATCAACGAATTGTACAACGCGAAACAGCAGCTTGCAGACGAGCTTGCGGAAGATATGTACAAATCGGACGCGGAAAAGATCTCGGCTGCCGTTGAAGATGAACTTGAAAACCTTGCAAATAAAGGCGATACCCTTGGCAAACAAGCGGCGGAAATTTATGCAGAGGCATTCAAAAACGAACTTGCGGAGCAGTTCGACAAGCTGGAAGAAATTTTCGGCGATACCGAATTCACCGCAAGTTTAAAAGCGATCGTGGAATCCGAGTCGGCGACTTCCGTTCCGACGGCTGCTTACAGCGAATCGGTGGTAAATAACAATGTTACAAATCAGATGACAGGCGACGCTTCATATTCAAGGATATTTGATGAATTTTTTGACAATTTCAACAAGCCCATTCAGATAGTTCTTGATAATAAAATAATTTCGGAAGCAGTTCTGAATTACAGTCAGAATAAGCGCCGTTCAACAGGAATGTAGGGGGGATCTTCATGAAAAGCACTATTACTTTAATTATCGGAAATGTTGATGTGAGCGAGTTTGTGGAATGCGAAAATTACAGCGTTAAAAAAGTCTGGAACGGCAAAAATTCTTTTACCGATATTAACGGAAAAGAAGTTAAATTAAGCTGGAATTATCAATTGAAAGCAAGTTTTGAAAATGTTCCCGAGAAGCTTATGCAGGAGATAACTTCCGCACTGGACAATGATTTAATTTCAATTACATTCACCGATCCGCACTCGGAAAATATGCTGACAACGGATAATTTTCAGCGGGGCGAAAGCACAGGCGGAAGTGTTTCCGCAGAATTAGATGACGGGTTAAGGTGGGATCTCTCAATTGATCTTACGTCTGGAAATCATAAAACAAGTGCATAAAAACAGGAGGGAATTTTATGAAAAGTTATTTTTTAAGGTGGTTAAAAGCTGCGGGGATCCGCGCGTTGAAAACCGTTGCGCAGACTGCCGTTGCCACTATCGGAACGACTTCGGTTCTGTCGGAAGTCAATTGGAAGATAGTTATTTCTTCCGCCGTTTTAGCGGGAATTCTTTCAATGCTTACAAGTGTTGCGGGCTTGCCGGAGGTGGAGGAATGAATGTTGAAATAATTTCCGCGCTTATCGCGCTTATCGGGACAATTATCGGCTCTTTCGGCGGGATCATAATTTCAAGCAAGCTGTCAAATTACCGTATTGAACAGCTTGAAAAGAAAGTGGAAAAGCACAATAATCTTGTTGAACGTGTTTACCGCTTGGAACAGCGCGATGCGGTCTTTGATGAGGAGTTAAAGGTCGCGAATCATAGGATCGCTGATCTGAAGGACAAAATAAATAGGGAATGATCGTTTATATATACGAAATGAGCCGCTGTTTAATTTTCAGCGGCTCATTCTTATTCCTAATATTCCATTGATAATTATTATGTTTCGGCTTAGTTGGGAATAAGGGACCCGTACGGGAATCGAATTGTTATGTACGCTTTTCGTATCTTTTAATATCTATTAAAAATGGCTATTTTCCGTCATTTCTGTAATATCTCTTTGTGTTATCTTTGCGTATCTTACGCTATGTTATCGTAACAATAATGGGCAAATAATGGGTTTGATTTGTTCCGCTTTCCATTATAAATAACTCAAAAATCCCACTTGATTTTTTGAAAAAAGTGGGGTTTTTGTCGAAAAATGTACCCGACTTTCCCTATCACTGAAAAAAAGTGATAGGGAATTTTTTGTCGAAAAATAAAAAAACATATCAGGCGGTTTGATGAAAGTCAGACCGCCTTTTTTATTAGGAGGAAATAAGATGAACACAACAGGGACAGTAAAAATTGCTGAAAATAGGAACAACATAAACGGTCTGATAGATATACTCAACCGTGATGTGATCTTTATCCCGAAGTCAGTCTTGACGCGGGATAACGTGTACGAAGAAAGCAAGCTGATGTTTTCGGTGCTGTTTACCGAATGTATGCAGAATATGGCGCAGGAAAGCGGTCTGCTCATCAGCAAAGCTATGAAAGACAAGCTATATGCGACACCCGACTGGAAGATACAACTTGCTACTGTATGTTCGGAAAGCAAGATCGGCAAGATTCGTTCGGAAGTCCTCTACCTTATCAATCATACCAACATTTCAGAATGTTTGGCAGAAAAGGGGGCGAACTGAATGAACGCTTACAGTCTTTCGTCCATTATCCAACTTCTCAACCCTGACAACACTATTTCCGCTCATAGAATGTTGGCTCACGCGATCGGTATGACCGAAACAATAATATACTCCGCTCTTATCTCCAAGCAAACGTACTATTCGCAGAACGGTATGCTCCACGAGGGCGGTTGGTTCTACTCAACCATATGCGACTTGCAGGAAAGCACTACATACGGAGCAAAGGCTCAGAAAACGGCTATCAATCACCTTGTAGACTACGGACTTATCGAATGTGAATACAAAGGTATGCCTGCAAAACGTTTCTTCCGTATTATCAATGATACGGACAAGTTAATGGAACTGATAGCGGACGGTGTTGCCGTTTCAGAGAAGATAGTCGGAAACTCTAAAGCAAGGATCAGTGAGAAATCCCAACAGCGTACTCAAAGGGAAACAGAAAAGAAAACTTCCGGCGAAACTGTTGAACATCAGCAGGAAGAAATTTCAGAAACATCAGAGAACACTTCCTCCTGTTCCCACCCCACGGCAGGAACTTGTTCCGACCACAAGGCGAGAACTTGTTCCTGCCCCTCGGACAACAAAACTAAAGATAATATAAAACCTAAGAAAGAAAATCCAAAGAAAAATTTTCTTGTGATAGATCAATCGATCGATCAATCGCGCGGAAAAAATGTTGAAAATGTGGAAAGTGTTGAAAAGTCAAAACCAATGACTTTTGCAGACGTTCT
>CANRFB010000127.1 GCA_947629785.1 uncultured Clostridia bacterium
TTAGTCTGAGCCATCGCAAAACAATTATAGCATTTATTTTCACCGAGGTAAAGGGCAAGCCGCCGTTGCGGTGGCTGGGTTTACCTCCGGCTCAAAATCTAAGAACACAACGGTCATTAGATTTTAATTAAAATGCGACAATTAAAGTTGCAATTTTCAGATCTTCACGGAAACAGCATTTAACCTTAATTACAATATCAAATAGGACACTTTATCACAATAAAATATGACAATGTATAGAGGAGGTCAATCATAGCTTGCCTTGATTGAGCTTATTCAGCCTACAGCACTTTCAGAAAGATGTGTCAAGGGCGCGTAGCGCTCGCATTACCCTTGACTCATTTTTCTGAAAGTGCTACCCCCTGCTTTATTAATGGCAAATTTCCTTGATCTCTTTTGCAAACATTTCTTCGGAGGTTATGTATCCAAAGGCTTTCCTTGGCAAACAGTTTATCCACTTCTCCGTTCTTTTTATGGCTTCATCTCCTATCTTGTCGAAATCTGTTCCTTTTTTGAAAAACCTTCTTACCAATGAATTTTGTTTTTCATTCGTTTCTCTTTCAAAAGAAGAGTATGGGTGTGCATAATATATATGTGTGCCGGAAAATGCTCCTGTTAAAGTCGAAAATTCACTTCCGTTATCGCTGGTTATGCTTTTGAATACAACGTTTTCAGATCCTTTGAATCTGCTCATTATCTCAGATAACCCTGAATTAACTGCTGATGCTGTTTTACCTGCTATCTTTATAATAAATCTTTTCCTTGTCATTCGTTCATCTGATGTCAGAAGTACAGACTTGGAATTGACTATACCCACTATTGTGTCTATTTCCCAATGTCCGAACTCAGCCCTTTCATTTATTTTTGTGGGTCTGTTTTCTATACTGTCACCCAGCATACGTTTATTTTTCCGTACTCGGTACTTTTTAGTTTTAATCTTTACTTTTAAAAGCAAATCTATGTTTTTGACCTTTAATAAGTCTGAATCAATGTAATTATATATAGTTTTGTATGATACAACCGAAGAATACTTTTTATTCCTTTTGAGCTTACCGCAGGCTGTTTCGGGAGAAAGTTTGTTTTCTAAGATTTCTTTCTCTACATCTTCTATAAACTCCACTGCTTCTGACAGCTTATAGCTTTTTCTGCATCTTTTCCGGTTCTCCTCATAAACCCTCTGCCCTACATCTGCAAAATATTTGGTATATGTTGTCAGATCTGTTCTTTTTTGTACTACCGACCCTCGTTTTATTTCATTATATAAAGCGGATCTGTGAATTCCCAATAATTTTGCGATTTGGGTCTTTGGCATTTTCTCATTAAGCCATCTCTCAATTAATTTTCTTTCTTCATATGTTAAGTGCTTGAATTTTCTTTTTGTTGTGGTATACTTATTATAAGTCAAAGCTAAACTCCTTTATTTGATATTTTTTTGCAACTCTATAATATCACAGTTTGCTATGACTTTTCTATTTTTTTCTGTTCTATTTGATTTTACAACGAACCGTACAATTTAAAAGAATCTTTTTTATTATTTTTGCTTGCAAATATATATCCTGAATGATACAATATAAAATAGCTATAGTTGTTTTATAATACAACAAAATAAATATATTATTATAGACTATAAAAAATGCATTTCATATTGTTACACAACAGAAAAGGCTTATGGTCTTGATATAGTTGAGTTGACAAGAGCAAAGGTAAAGTGCTGCTTAATAATATTACCGAGAGAGCTAAAGCTTAAAGGTCAAAATAGCGAGCCACCTATGAGAAGATATAGGAGTAATAGAAGCAATATACAGTTTTAAAGCACATAACACATACATCATAGCTGCAAAACAGGACTTTGACTTACCTACGAATTATAACCCTAATGTGATAGATGAACTGAAGTATATAAGGAAGCATCCAACGCAAATAGGATAAAGCGAAAACAATATAAAACACATCTAGTGTTTTAATATAATGCAAATTTGAAAGCAAGGAGGATAAAAATGAATAAGAAATGTTTTGTAATTATGCCATTTTCAAAAAGTTCAGATAAACATGACGAGGAATATTGGACAATTTTTTTTGATATGATCAAAACAATTATGGAAGAAAAATGTTATTCTTGTGTAAGGTCTGAAGTTGGACCATATAAATTATTTTACAATATTATCGATAATATTAAAAATAGTGACATTGTAATAGCTGTATTAACGGATTTTAATTGTAATGTATGGTATGAGTTAGGAATAAGACATACTCTAAGGGCAGGCACAATAATGCTTTTGCAGGAAGGACAAAAAGTGCCATTTGATGTTAGCGATTTTGGAATAATTTTTTACAAAGATTCCATTGGCTTAGAGAAGCACATTAAAAATTCAATAGAGAACTACTTGGATAAGCTTGATGATAGTATTTGTGATAGCCCAGTCATTAGTGGCTTAAGTGGTAAAGCATATAAAAATGCTGAGAAAAAATTAGACGAAATGCAGCAATTGATATGGAGACTTATTGATGAGAAGCCTAGAGGTAATGCTGCCATTGAAAAGCTTAGGGTTAAAAGAAACAGAGTATTATGGGTAGATGATTATCCAACTAATAATGAATCTATAATAAACTTATTTAAAGCTAAAAATATTCAATTTGATATAGCACTCACAACAAAACAAGGGCTGGAATTATATAAGAGGAAATTATATGATTTGATTATTACAGATATGGGAAGAGGAAACGAAAGAGATGCTGGATTATCTCTTATAAAAGAACTTAAGTTACTGCAATGTCAAATGCCAATCATAGTTTATACAAGCCGTAGAGCGATATATAGATATGGAGATGAAGCTTTACGATTAGGCGCATATAAAGTTACTAGTGGACTAGGTAATATTATTTCGACAATTTCAGATGTCTTAGAGTTATAGAAAAAATTGAGGTATAGAAGCAAACAAGATACTAAATCAATGTAGTTATATATAGTTTTGTATGATACAACCGAAGAATACTTTTTATTCCTTTTGAGCTTACCGCATGCTGCCCTAGGTCTGCAGGACAAACGCATGAAAATAACAGAATAATAACAAAACTGTAAAAAAACAGAAATATAACGCCGCTTAATATGTGATAAAATGGATATAAAGATGGTGTTAAATATTGAAAGAATATTAAGATATATAGAATTTATAGAAGATGTAAGGCAACAATCAAAAGTAAAGCACAAATTATTGGATATAGTCGTGATAGTGTTGTTTGCAAAATTAGCAAATGCTGATGATTGGGAAGAGATAGCGGATTTTGCAGAGTATCACGAGGCTTTTCTGAAGAAGTATACAGAACTGAAAAACGGCATACCATCACATGACACTATACAAAGGGTATTTGAAAATATTAATCCGGAGTATATCAGTTTTTATACAGTAAATGGCGAAAAGGCTGATCATATAGTTTCAGCATGGAGTAATGAAAACGGCTTTTGTCTTGGACAAAAGACAGTTGAAGAGAAGAGCAACGAGATAACAGCTATACCTGAGCTTCTGAAAGCAATAAATATAAAAGGTCAAATTGTAACTATAGATGCAATGGGAACGCAGACTAAAATAGCCGAAACCATCAAAGACAGAAGGGCGGACTATGTTCTGGCGCTAAAAGAGAATCATCTGAATTTATATAAAGATGTAAAAGATTATTTTGATGATGCAGAATTCTGTAAAAAAATAAAGAATAAAAAGAACTACAAAAAGACGGTTGAAAAGGCTCATTCACAAATAGAAACAAGGGAATATTATCAGACAAATGATATAAAGTGGCTTGCAGACAAGGATAAATGTAAGGGCTTGAAAACTATCGGAATGATAGTAAAAACCATAAAAAAGAATGATTATACAGTAGTTGAAAAAAGATATTATTTAAGTAGTTTGGCGCCTGATATAGAATTATTTTCGAAAGCAGTGCGGCAGCATTGGTCAGTAGAAATAATGCATTGACATTCAGATGTTACTTTTAAGGAAGATGCCAATACAATATTAAATAAAATATCAGCTCAGAACTTAAATATAATAAATAAATGGTGTTTATCAATACTAAAAACCTTCAGCATAGCAAGGTTTGAAAGGGGCAAGCGCAGATTATCATTAAGAAAAAAGAGATTTCATATCAGTATGGGTGCAGAAGAATACATTACACAAATAATGAACCTGTAAAATTTTGAAAAATTTATAAACGTATAAAGATTTGAAATATAACATTTTATGCGTACGTCCTGGAATTATTTGCACGGAAATCAATTTTTGAAAAATGACACAAAAAATAAAATATGGTATAATAATGAATATGAAAACATTAATAGATTATTTTGAAGAATTAGAAACAACAAGAGAATATGATGGATACTTTTGCAGTGTTGC
>CANRFB010000128.1 GCA_947629785.1 uncultured Clostridia bacterium
GGTGAGCGCAGCATAGTATCCCGTTATGCTTTCTTCAAGGACTTGATTTACGAAAACTTCTTCCTTTTCGTCCCCGATATTTTCGGAAAGAATTACCGAGTAGGTGAAAAGCTCGTTGGTAAGCTGTTTCATAAGTTCGGTGCGGTTGGCAATTATCCCGATATAACGTTCCGCTTGAGGAGATTTTTCCTCACGTTTAAGAAGTTCCAGATAGCCGCTTATGGCGGTAAGGGGAGTTCGCAGATCGTGGGAAATATTGGTCACGGCATTTTTCAGTTCGGAATCGCCCTGCCGGAATTTAAGATGTTCCCTGCGGAGAATTTTAAGCTGTTTGTTTATGCTGTCCGCAAGTTCCCGCATATCCTTATCGCCGCTTGAAATTCCTATAACGGTGTTGGTATCCGTATTCAGCCTGTCGGCAAATTCGCGGGAAATTTCCTTTGCGGATCTTTTCAGCAGATAAATTTTCACCGAAAGTATTATTATAACAATAAGCAATATCAACAGAACACCGTAAACCATAATTTTCCCTCTTATTTTATATCTTTCTTTTTGAAAATGAACATTCCCGCAATTGTGAATATAAATGTTGCCGCAATTGACGAAACCATTTGCAGTATCGGCATATTGGGAACGTCATTTGCAGTTTCATCGTGGAGCATAAGTATTCCCTGACCCGGCGGAAGAATATTCACAAGATCAATATAGATAGTGCGCTGAATACCGCTGATGTAATAAGGGTTCGGCTTTGGTTCGGCAAGGGTCATAGCATTGTTTATGAAAACTACTTCTCTTGAAAATTCAGGCTCGCAAAGCGTGTTGTAGCACATACTTGCCAATACTATCATTCCCAGAGCCATAAATATCTGAAAAACTGCCGATACGGAACGGCTTGTTATCATCATACTGAAAAATGTAAATATAGCTGTCAGCGCTGCCGAATAAAGTATTGTAATAAGAAACTGCGAAATAATCGTTACTGCGTCCGCCTGCCACAAGCCGAGTTTGGGAATACCCGTAAGACCCGCTAAAAACCATACCGCAAGGAGAATTCCCACGCCCGTAAGGCATGACAGGAAATACGCAAGATACACCGTTCCGCGGGTGTGACCGACAGTCAGCTTGCTGCGGATAGTTCCGAAAGAATATTCCTTGCCCATGAACATTGGTATAAACACCGAGAAGAACAGGGTGAAAAACGGTCCGTCATTGAAGTAACAATCTTCGAGAGAAATAGGCTTTCGTTCCGATTCAAGGTAATCAATACCGTTTTTTATTTGGAATAATGTAAATATCAGCATTGCTGCTATGCAAAGCAGGAAAATTCCGCTTTTAAAAATTCTCGACATATTTGCCGAATATAATTTGCTCATTTTTATCACCTCATTTCAGGTCTTTGCGGTTGAAAACTGCCGCTCCCGCCGTCGTTAAAACTGCTGTCAGCGACAGGGAATAGAGGGGGAGATACATATTCTGCTTTGCTCTGTAAATTGAATCCCGTATCTGGTTCTGAGGGAGCAGAAGATTTAAAAATTCATAAATTTTTCTTTCCGTTTCGGTAGGATAATCGTCGTTCACTCCGCCCTCATAATGTTCTTCTCTTGTTTCGCCGTTTTCGTCAACAGTGATATATGTTTCATCGGGATAATATGCGGGCTGATTCAATTTATATTCAATTGTCAGCGCGATCATTATCATTGCAAACGACATAAGAACTGCGGCAACAGAGGACGCCGATTTGCTTGAAACAAGCATACACACAACAAGAAATATTGCCGCAAATGCAATAACGTCAAATGAACTTATAAAGATCATTTTTGCAATTTCGGAAGCGGGAGTTTCAAATTTATTTGTAAGACCCGTTCCCTCGCCGAAAAAAAGAACAGCAAACCATATAAAATGGAGTATAAGAGACGCTGCCGAACATACTATAAGATTTGAAAAATATATTGCAAGCCTTGAATGACCTATTGCAAGCTTGTTGCGTATAGTTCCGCATTTGTAATCATTTCCTATAAAACTGCCCATAAAAACCGATATAATGATCCCTACGAATTCGGCGCCTGCAAGTATTAGTCCGTCAGGAACAATATGTTCTTCGGGGAAATCGCGCCTATATATATATTTAGCATAAACAGCATCTACGGCAAGTAAAGTCTGAACAATAACTCCCAGCCGGAATACTTTATTTTTGAACAGTCTTGCAAAATCGGCTTTCAGAAGCTTAGTCATGTTTTGCACCTCCAACGAGGTTTACATAGAAGCTTTCAAGATTTTCGTCGTGTTCTTCCATGGAAAGCACTTCGCATTTATCGTTTGCAAGGGCAAGCGTAAGTTTTGTAAAATTAGGTTTGCCGTAAACATCGGCTGTACTGTCGGAAAGAATCTTATATTCAAGTCCCATACCGTCAAGAGTTCTTGCAAGAATTGACGTATCGGTAACGGTCATTCTTACACATTTTCTGCAAGCGGCTTCAAGTTCTTCCGCGCTCATTTCTTTTACGATACGTCCGCCGTCAATAAATCCGTAATGTGTTGCAAGTCGGGAAAGTTCGTCAAGGATATGGCTTGAAATAAGAACGGTAATTTCACGTTCGCGGTTAAGTTTAAGGATAAGTTCGCGGATCTCAATAATTCCTTGCGGGTCAAGACCGTTTACAGGCTCGTCCAGAACAAGAAAATCGGGGGTTCCGCAAAGGGCAACTGCAATTCCCAGACGCTGGCGCATACCGAGGGAAAAATTTTTCGCTTTCTTTTTGCCGGTGTTGTCAAGCCCAACAAGTTTAAGTATCTCATCTATCCCGTCAAAACTCGGCATTCCTAAAATGCGGTACTGCTGTTTCAGGTTTTCAACGGCGGTCATATCAAGATAAATTGACGGAGTTTCGACTACCGCGCCCATTCTTCGGCGGGAACGGGAAATATTCTTATTTGAATTTTTAATGCCGTAAAGCTCAAAATCTCCGCTTGTGGGAAGCTGCAAACCGCATATCAGGCGGATAAGAGTAGTTTTACCTGCACCGTTTTTTCCTACAAATCCGTAGATAGAACCTTTGGGAACGTTCATGGTAAGACCGTTCAAAGCCTTGAAATTACGGTAAAATTTGCAGATATTGTTTGTTTTCAGAACATAGTCCAAATAAAAGACCTCCTTTTGTTTACTGAAAACAGTATAACAGATAACTGTAAAGAAATCGGTTAAGAAAACAGTAAAGATACGGTTAAGATTTTTTCATTCTGAAACCTATGCCCCATACGGCTTCAATGTAGTCCTTGTCATTTACGGAACGAAGTTTCTTTCTTAAATTGCTTATGTGTATTTTCAGGGAACTTTCGGTGCAGTCGGGAGTATCAAGACTTATTTTGTCAAGAATAGTCAGTTTGGCAACGACCTGATCGGGATTTTGCATAAGTAATTTTAAAATGGCAAATTCCGTCCGTGTAAGGTGAATTTCGGTACTTTCAACGGTAACGATATGCGTATCTGTATTAAGGGAAATTTCCCCGTAAGAAAGGATATTCCTGTCCGGAGAACTGCTGCGGTTTCGCAGCTGAACGGTAATTCTTGCGAGAAGTTCCTGCATATCAAACGGTTTGGTAACATAATCATCCGCACCGCCGAGGAGAAGTTCCACCTTATTTGACGGGTCAATTTTAGCGCTCACAACAATTACCGGAATATCCTTTATCTGCGGTAAAAGCTCTTCGCCGCTGAGTCCGGGAAGCATAAGATCAAGCAGGATCAGATCGGGTTTGTTATCTGACAGCATAAGCATTGCTTCCGTTCCCGAATACGCGCGGGAAACGGAATATCCTTCGGCGGTAAGGGTTTCCTCCAGAAGATTGCCGATGTGGAGGTCATCGTCAATTATTAATATTTCAGACATAATTTTCTCCTAAAGCAGAATTTTAATTCAAGTATATCACATCACAAGAATAATTGCAAGCCAAAAGCATACAACTTTTGAAAAATCAGTTGTATGCCTTTAATATTATGTATCAATTGAAAATTTTTTTTAATTTTTAACACCTGATCAGAATATTGACGTTAACGACTGCTTGGAACTTTCGCTTGCAATTGAACGCTTGCAAGCTTTTGAGAAGTTCTCAAAGGACGTCACGAGCCTGTTAAGTCTTAAATCGGCAGGAGACGAGGATATTTCCATATGATGGGAGAAATAGTGTTAATTTCACTAAACAAAAGATAACTTGTATTATTGAGGTGATTTTGTGTTTATTAATGATGATGTTTTTATTCAAATTTTTATGTATTTTTTCGGCTCTGCGAAAGAATTTCTGTAAATTCACCAACTGTGATAAAATTTGAAATTATTGGGAGCAGTGAAAATTCTG
>CANRFB010000129.1 GCA_947629785.1 uncultured Clostridia bacterium
TTCATGGGTTCAAGAGAAGTTGTTCTGCCCGTGCGGATAACGGTTTTTGAGATCTTCTCTGCAAGTTCTTCAAGTATAGCTTTTCTCTTTTCGCGGTAGCCGCAGCAATCAACGGTAATTCTGTAATATTCCTTGTCGCCGCGGTTGCAAGCCATTGAAGCAAGGTACTGGATAGCGTCAAGGGTCTCGCCTCTGCGCCCGATGACCGCGCCGGTTGTATCGCCCACAATGTCGATAACAGCGCCGTCCTCGTTTTCGGTAACGTTGACATCGCTGTCAATGTTCATATTTTTGAGAATATTCCTGATATAGTCCGCTGCCGCGCCGCCTTTTGAAAACTCGTAAACGGCTTCCACCTTTGCGTCTCCTTTTACCTTTCCGAAAATGCCTTTCTTGGGTTCTTCCACAACATTGAAAGTAATTCTGCTTTCCTCAATACCGAACTCTGCGGCAGCCATAGCCTTAGCTTCCTCTATGGACTTTGCGGTAAAAATTTTTCTTTTCTCTGACATACTGACCTTCCTCTCTATTTTTTGCCGGAACCGTATTTTCCGGCATAATTACACATTAGTCCTCATCGTCGTCGATAAATTCGTCTCCGTACTTTTCAGCCTGTCTGCGGCGGGCTTCACGTATAAGCATTCTTTCATATTCTTTCTGTTTTGCTTTTGAAATTTTTATTTCGGGATTTTCCTCTTTATTCACGCCGGAAACAGCGATTTTTCCGGAAGAATTAGCGCTGCCTGTCTGTCCCTGTTGGGCAGCCATTTCGTCAAGCATACGCTGATACATATTGGGGCGGCTGCTTTTTTTCCGCTTCTGCTTGTCTTTTTCCACAAGTGAAGCAACATACTCGGGTGTATAAACTTTATAAAGTATTACCGACTGTATTAAGCTGAAGAAAGACGACATTGTCCAGTAGAAACCGATACCTGCGGGGTATTTGAACGCGATCCACACGGAGAACAGCGGCATTACATAGAACATTATGTTCATTCCGCCCATGCTTGGAGCGTCAGGGTTCATTTTCTTCATGCGGATCTGACTGTAAATGGTCATTATAATCTGAATAAGACCCGACATAATGGGTATCATTATCAGAATGACCGCAGCCGCGTTCCAGATTTCCGGGTGAAGTGTAGGAATATCGCCCAGATCCACTATTCCGAAAAGCTTGTTATTGAAATTCACCACGGCGTCCACAAAATCGGGGTTATTCATTCCCGAAAACGCGTCGGGGTTTTTCTGGATCTCTTTTACAATGTAAATTTCGGGACGGTGTTCAAAATACGCGGGAACGCCGCCGTTTGCGGTAAGAATCTGCTGCGTTATCTCTTTAGCCTGATTTATAATATCCTTGCCGAAACGCAGGATATGGGTTATAGGACGGTAAACAACATCGAAAATACCGTACAGTATCGGGAACTGTATAAACAGCGGCAGACAGCTGGACATAGGGTTTATGCCCTCTTCGGAATAGAGCCTCATCTGCTCCTCCTGAAGTTTCTGCGGGTTGTTTGCGTACTGTTTTTTCAGCTTTTCAAGCTTCGGCTGGAAAGCCGTCATAGCCGCGGAAGATTTCTGCTGTTTTACCGAAAGGGGGAAAAGCAGTATCTTCGTTATCAAAGTAAACAGAATTATTGAAATTGCGTAGTTGTGTGTGATAAGGTACATCAGCCACATTATAAAACCAAGTACCGTACCTATTGCTTCACTTATAAAACCCATTTTTACCTCCGGAATTTTATGAAAACAGCAAGCAAGCTGTCATTTTCGTCTATAAAGAAATTTACCTTTACACTTAATTTTCGTTATCGGGAACGGTTTTCCCTTTGCCGTATCTTTTACTCAACGTATAAAACCCAAACTTATCGGGAACGTAGTCTATCCCGCCCAGACTCCAAGGATTACAGCGGAGTATCCTCCAGACCACTAAAAGACTTCCCTTGAAAGCGCCGTGCTTTTCAAGCGCCTGTTCCGCATAAGCCGAACAGCTGGGGTAATATTTACAGCAGGGCTTTTTCAGCGGTGAAATATACTTCCTGTAAATTTTTATCAGAAACAGCAGAATTTTCTTCATAATATATACTATTTGTTATTCTTAGCTGATTTATTACTATTTTCAATAAACGGAACAGCTTTTTTCCTGAAAAAGTATTCAATATCGGTAGATTTAGCGTTGCCGCAGTCAGCGCGGGCAGCGATAACGTAGTCATAGCCTTTGGGGAAAATATCCTCGCAAGCCGAATACGCCGCGCGGATAATTCGCCGGCAGCGGCTTCTCACAACGGCATTACCGATTTTCTTGCTTGTAGTAATGCCCAATCTTGTAAGGTTATTTTTATTCTTTCTGTAATATACAGTCACATTTTTACCAATCGTATATTTTCCTCTTTTATAGAGTGTGACGAAGTCTTTATTATCTTTAATTTTAATAGTATACTTCATAATAGTATGAAACAAAAAGACCACAATTCAAAGGCGCGTGACCCTCGGTATGTGGTCTTATTCATTGTCTGACTCGCGGAACCTGCCACTAAAGGTCAGTGAGTAAGTCTTGCTCTACCTCTTGCGCGTCTTCTTGCAAGAACCTTACGTCCGTTTTTTGTGGACATTCTCTTCATAAAGCCATGTTCTTTCTTTCTGTGAATCTTCTTAGGCTGGTAAGTTCTTTTCATGTTATCTCCTCCTTTTTAAAATCTGTATAAACAGGTAAAAAATATACTTAACGTAGACCGTTAATCGAGGCATAGACACCCCATCAATGATAAATTATATAACATTTCCATATGCTTTGTCAAGGGTTTTTTCAAATTTTTTTATAATTTTAACATTCTTTTAAACGAAAGCAGAAAAATCCGCGGAAAATCGTCAAAAAGGCAGAATTTCCGCGGAAAAAAGGAACACTCTATATAAACACGTTCACAGCGGAACAAACCGCACAGTACATTCTGAAAGCGATGCAGCCTGCGGAATATTCCGAGAAACATGATTTACACAGATAATGTTCCCCTTTTACGATACAATATGACTATAAAAATATTCCCGTAACGGAAAATAACGGCTTGTCCGGAATTTTAACAGCAAATTCCGTGTTTTACCCTATCTTTTTCCTCAGCGCGCTTAGCGTCGTTCCAGCGGTCGAGAGTTCCAGTCAGATAGCCTGTAACGCGGCGGATACGCTCAAAAGGAATATCCTCGAACTGATATTTCAGTTCCGCAAAATCGCCGTCAATGTCTATCTGCAAAGAAACAAGCTCCTTATTTGGATCTTTAGCCTTTACATATTCGATATAATTATTCTTCTCCTGTTCGGAGATAGAGCCGCCATTAACAATAACTTCCATAATACATCGTCCTTTCGGAATTACTTTATTTAATTATACCATTTTGGTATAGGTTTGTCAATAGGAAAATAAAAAATAGTTTTGGCGGGAAATTCCCCCAAAATACTAAAAATTTACGTTTTAAATATCAAATTCCTCATACTTGCATATATTTCCTGATAATTTCTTCCGGAACACCATCTGCCGCCATTCTTGCAAGCAGATCGGCTATACCCTCTGCTCTGCCTGTCTGCATAGCTTCTTCAAGTTCGGAAGCCCTGTCGTGCATAGCTTTTTCACGCATACGGGCAAGTTCTTTTAATCTTTCATTATTATTCATATTATAAAGATCGTTTATAGCTTTGTCTAAGGCTGACATTTTAGCTGTTCTTAACATCTCAAATTCCTCATTTGCGTGGCTTTATATTAAAGATTTTCTTTATATCATCATCGGATAAACCGAAAGCTTTCATTTTATCAAGCATTTCAGCTTCTTTTTTGGATGCTCCCTCAGCTCTGCCTTTGGCTATGCCGCGTTCTTCACCTGTCTGCATTGCTTCTTCAAGCGCGGAAGCCCTGTCGTGCATAGCTTTTTCACGCATACGGGCAAGCTCTTTTAATCTTTCGTTATTATTCATGTCATAAAGATTATTTATGGCTTTATTTAATTCAGACATTTCAGCTGTTCTTAACATCTCAAATTCCTCCCTCTTGGTGGACTTGATAAATTGTAACCAAAGATTTTTTCTATCGCTTTTATCTATGCCGTCTTTTACCTTTTTTAACTCAAAAAAATGTATCTGCAT
>CANRFB010000130.1 GCA_947629785.1 uncultured Clostridia bacterium
CTTTTAGACTGCGGAGGATATACGGTTAAACTTGCAAATATCCTGCTGGGAGATACGGCAGAAATTTATGCTCCGAATCTGAATTACCGCGATGATCTTAATGTGGATATTTACGGTTCAGCCACAATGATAAACGATGACGGTGTAACAGCGCAGCTTTCATTCGGAATGGACAATTCCTACAAGTGCGAACTTGAAGTCTGGGGAAGTACAGGAACTATCTTCACAAACCGCATCCTTACCTCACCTGTTGGATTTGAACCGACAGTGACAATAAAAAATGCCGATGGAGAAAGAAATATAACTCTTCCGGCAGATGATTCTTTTAAAAAATCAATTGAAAAATTTGCGGAATGTATTGAAAATGAAGACGTCCGCAGGAAAAATTATTCGGAAATTCTTAAACAAAGCGAATTTATTGATAAATTTGAAAGGATATGATGTTATGGCGGAATTAAAGATCATAACCACAGATATAGACGGCGTTTTAATAATTGAGCCGCAGGTATTTTCCGATTTCAGAGGATACTACATGGAATCATATTCGCAAAGGACATTAGCCCGATATGGCATAAATAATATATTCGTTCAGGATAATCATTTTTATTCGGCAAAGAAAGGTACAATAAGAGGTATTCATTTTCAGAACGACCCGTATGCTCAATCAAAACTGATAAGATGTACACGCGGAGCAATGCTGAGTATTGCGGTAGATCTGAGAAAAAACTCGGACACATACAAAAAATATGTTATTGCAGAACTTACGGAAAAAAATAAAAAACAGTTTTACATACCAAAAGGATTCGGACATTGTGCAATATCGCTTACAGACGATACGGAAGGACAATACAAGGTCGATAATTTATATTATCCGGAATATGATCGTGCAATAAGATGGAATGATCCGGATATTAATATTGATTATGGCACTGACAAATTTATTGTGTCTGAAAAGGATAGAAATGCTCCGCTTTTAAAAGACAGCGATGTAAATTTCTGAACGGAGGAATGTTATGAAAACGGCAGTTGTTACCGGCGCAGGAGGATTTATAGGCAGTGCATTAACAAAAAAACTCCTTGAAAACGGAATTAAGGTTTATGGCGTGGATATTTCCGAAAGAATATTTGATATTTTTAATGAATATAAAAAATTTTTCCCATTGAAAATAAATCTTTCAACAGAAAAATTATCTGATAAGATACATGAAAATATAGATGTATTGTTCTATTTATCATGGGGCGGAAAGCTTGGCGGCAGTGATTTGTATGACTATACATTGCAATTGGAAAATGTTAGAACTGCAATAAAAACCTGCGAGGACTTGGCAAAATTCTGTAAGCACTTTATTTTTGCGGCTTCAAGTTATGAATGTATGGTTAAGGAACATATTGCAATACCTATCAATATTTACGGTATTGCCAAAAAAACAGCCGCAGATATGTGCGCATCGGTCGCACACAGAAATAATATGGGCTTTAACAAAGCAATTCTGACAAATACATTCGGTGTCGGAGACAGATCGGATAAAGCGGTCAATACCATAATTAAAGCTATGATGTATAATAGACCGTTAAAGCTTGTTGACGGAAAACATAAAAACGACTGGGTATATATTGACGATACTGTCAATGGACTTATTAGTATAGCCGATAAAGGAATACATTTTAAAAATTATTACATCGGACATTCTGATATAACTACATTTAAAGAGAAAATCAATATTATGAAAACAATTTTATGTCCGGACAGACAATTAACATTCGGCGAGATCAATGAAGATACATATGTTGATTATTCTGAATTTGATTTGAATTCACTGCATAACGACACCGGCTTTGAGAGTAAAAGCGATTTCAAAGCAAGTATTTTAAAAACAGCGGAATGGCTCAGATCCATTGAACCTCCGAAAAATATTTCGGGGGGGGGTAAATAATACCATATTTTTGTCATTTTTACCACTTCTTTTTAAAAAGGAGGCGGTATGATGATGAAAATAACAATAATAGGTGCAAACAGTTACATAGGCAGAAATTTAATTTTTGAAATACATCAGCGAAAAATTAATGCTGAGTTAAAGCTGTATGATTATGCAGATGTACAATCAGACGGAGAGAATAACTATCATAAAATAGATATATTAGATAAGAGATCTGTTTCCAAAATAGATTTTAATTGTGATATTATATATATGTTTGTAGGAAAAACAGGAACTCTTGCCGGATTTGACAATTACAATGAATTTATAGACATAAATGAAAAGGCACTTTTAAATGTTCTTAAAGAATATAGGAATCAAAAATCTTCCGCAAAAATAATATACCCTTCCACAAGACTTGTATATAAAGGCAGTGTGTCATCTCTCGGAGAAGATGACGAAAAGGAGTTTAAAACTATTTACGCAGTAAATAAATATGCCTGCGAACAATATCTGAAAATGTTCAACAATTTATACGGAATAAAATATTGTATTTTCAGGATCTGCGTTCCGTATGGCAGCCTGTTGCCTGACATTTCGTCTTATGGCACTATCGGTTTTATGCTGAATAAAGCTAAAAACGGTCAGAATATAACACTTTATGGAGATGGAAATGCAAGGCGGACATTTACGCATATAAAAGATCTTTGTGATATTCTGATAAATGGAGCCATTTCAGAAAAATGTCTGAATGATGTTTATAATATCGGTGGAAAAGACATGAGTCTAAAAGAAATTGCCGGAATAATTGCTCAAAAATATAATGTAAATATTGATTACATAGATTATCCAAGTGAACAATTTAAAATTGAATCCGGAGATACAGTGTTTGATGACCGCAAATTGCAGAAATTAAAAATAGTTTAAAATGGAGGACAATTTAAAAATGTCAAAAATAATAATAGTCGGCGCAGGCTTTTCGGGAAGCATAATTGCACGGAAAATTGCAGAGGAACTTGACATCAAAGTAACCGTTATTGAACGCAGAAAACATATCGGCGGCAATGCTTATGATGAATATGATGAAAACGGTATACTGATACAAAAATACGGTCCTCATTTTCTGAATACGAATAAATATTTTATTATAAAATTTTTGATGCAATATTCGGAGCTTTTTCAGCACAATACAAAGCTTCTTAGTTTTCTTGACGGACAATATATCAGACTTCCTTTTAATTTTCAATCGGTCCAGGAACTTTTAGGTGCGGAAAAATCGGAAATAGTCATAAATAAACTGCGCAAAAATTTCCCGGGACGTGACCGTGTTCCTGTTCTTGAAATGGTAGATCATACCGATACTGACATTTCAGCTTTCGGAACTTTATTATTTGAAAAGGCTTTTAAAACTTACACTTCAAAAATGTGGGGAACTGATATAAACAAAATAGATAAGTATGTTCTTGAAAGAGTTCCATTTGCAATGAATTATGACGAACGCTATCTGAACAAAGACTTTCAGTATCTACCTAAAAACGGTTTTACAAAATTGTTTGAAAATATGCTTGACCACCCTAACATAACTATTGCTCTTGAAACAGACGCTTTGAAACATATTGAATTTAAAGATAACAATGTTCTTTATGATAGTGAGAAAGTTGATCTGCTTGTTTTTTCAGGTCCTATTGATGAATTGTTCAATTATAAGTATGGCAGTTTGCCATACAGATCTTTGGACATACGCTATGAATACAGTGAAGCAGACAGTGTTCTGCCAGCCGAGATAATATCTTTTCCACAGGCTGAGGGTAAAACAAGAAGTACAGAATATCGCAAAATAATGTTTGATGACAGCAACTGCAAAGGCAGCGTTGTTGCTACCGAATATCCGCTGTGGTACGACAAAAACGCTGAGATCGGAAATATTCCTTATTATCCGGTAGTGACGGAAGAAAGCGGTAAAATGTATGAAAAATATCTTGCCGAAGCAAAAAAATACGGAAATATATTTCTGTGCGGACGGCTTGCAGAATTTAAATATTACAATATGGATATTTGTATCGAGCACGCACTTGAAAAATTTGAGGAAATTAAGGAGAAATTAAAATGAAAGGCATAATATTAGCCGGCGGCAAAGGCACACGGCTTTATCCGAACACAATAGCAGTTTCAAAGCAGCTGCTGCCCATATATGATAAACCGCT
>CANRFB010000131.1 GCA_947629785.1 uncultured Clostridia bacterium
ATAGTGACAATTTGAAAACTTTATCCCGGCAAAACTGCGTTATTACTTGTTTTTCGGTGTTTTGCTCAGGGCTAAATACCAACTGTAAGGAGTGCTATACCTCCCAATGCCCCTTGAGCCGCATTTTCGTAGCCAAATTCTTTTGTCCATGAACATGAATTTATACAGTAATTATTGATCTCTATTAAATTTTTATATCTGTCCGAGTTGCCAAGATCATCATTATCCGAAAAATCAATTGCTGCTTTGATCAATGAACTGCAATAGCCTGCTTTTTCAATAAGATCATTGAGTGCGTATTCAGATGGGTGTCCTCCATTATCATTTTCATATTCCGGCATTATAACATCACTAAAGGTGTTAACAGCAGTATTATTTATACACGTTGCAATTTCTTGTTCATATTTATCAGGTGTTACACCGCATTTATTAAAGAGTTGAAGTGCATATTCCTTTACTTTTGTCGCGCATTCAATTATACTATTTGCAAGATCTTCGGTCTGCATCATCTTACTAAAGTTTTCACATGAAGTTAACACAAGCGAAATAAATAAATTAGATGCTTCTTTTGCAGCTTCTGATTTTATGTCTTCTTTTTTATCTGTTGGAGCATAATCTATTGCTTTGGAAAAACATTGCACGCTTTCATTAATTCTTTGATTTGCAATTGAAGACTGCCAACCGGCAACTTTTCCTTTTATAAACCATGCCTTATAATTTTGTGGGTCAATTTCTATTATACGATTACAGTATGCTTCGGCTTCACTTTTGTTGTCAGCCTTATATGCGCTTTCAGCCATTTCAAAATAATTCTTTATTTTTTCAGTACTATCTACTTTAACTGTTCCTGTGACCTCTACGATTCCCTCTACCATCATTTTTTTAGCTTCTTCAACGGAATATTTTGTACCGCAAATCTGACAGACAAAGATTCCTTCCTGTTTTACAATATCGGTGCTTCCGCACATTTCACAAGTCAACTGTTTCATAATACATTACTCCTTAAAATATCTATTTGGTCTACGTTTTGTGTCTTTTATAAGACAAATATTATTGATTTGTCCATTTTTATAAGCTGTAGAAAAAAATCTGCCAAATTCTTGACGTTCCTTAGCGGATAGTTTGTCCATTCAAGACTGTCAAATAAATTCTTCACTTCAAATATTGTTCCTACAGGTAAAACGGATATTTTGTTCTTTGCATTATTTAACCATTCATGTTCATTCATTTTTTATCCTTTCAGTTCTTTTACTTTTTTGTTTCTTTTTAAAAGCATTATCTCAGCTTCTTTAATGGCGTATATCTTATCCTCGCTGTTTTTGATAGATGCGATCTTAGCAGAAATTTCATTTTCAAGTTCCGATAATGACGGATCACTCATCGGATCACTAAGCCGTATTTTCTTTGCAAGTTCTGTAAGTTTTTGCTTGACCGCATTATCGGTTTCAGTTTCTGAAAGCATTTCTGCTTCTATTTGCAGATCTTTGATAAATCGGCGTTTGACCTCAACTTTATCTTCTACAGCAACTATAATTCCCGTACCGGCATTTGTGGTTATCATACAAATTGCCGATATTCCGAGTACTAATGTGCATATCAGAACGGCACACCACCATGGAGCAGATGAAACAAACATAAACACAAGAAATACTATAAATTGTACAGTCAAATAAACTGCACCTATATATACTACCGATAAACCAAGCAGTCTGCTTTTCGGTTTATGTTTTTTGCCTATTGTCAGATACCAGACAAAACACTGTACCGCGAAAGCAACAGTTGTAAATGCGTAACATATCCAAAAAGCAGATGTCTTTGACGTCGGTATAGCAAAAGCTATCACATTGAACAGAATAAAAAGGATAACCGCTGCAATGTAAGGAGTTTTTGTTTTCATTGCTGTCCCTCCCTGTTATATCCGCATTTAGGGCAAAATTTTCCGGGACGAGTAAATTCAAAACCACACTTTGGACACTTATCAAGTGGTCGGTTTTCCTGCTTTGTTCCGCATTTGTCACAGAATAATGCGCTGACATCTAATTCAGCACCGCAGTTATCACAGAAACATTTGACCGAAGCAGTTGGTGGATCATAAGTTTTACTGTCGATCCCTGAAACGGCACTGTTTATTGCAGTTCCTAAAACTCCTCCGACAGCACCTCCGACACCTGCCATTGTGCCAAGTCCGACTCCCATATTTGTAAATTGTCCTATTGCTTCATTTTGTGCAACTTGTTCCGCAACATCAAAACCGCGCTCCTGCTGATATGTATAACCTTCCTGTTGGCGTTTTGCGGCAATAGCCTTTGATTCTATTACCATTCTCTGAGCAGCCGTCTGCTGTTCTATAATGCCTACTTGCTGTTTCAGTTTAGCTTCGGCAACATCAGCATACTGTCTGAAGTGCAGTTCCTTGAATTTTTCATATTGTTCGTTACCGTCAGGCTTTACAATGCCTGTCACAAAGAACTTCCGCAGATCAATGCCGTATCCGGCAAAATCATGCTTTAACTTATCATGAATGCCTTTGGAAAATTCTTCAAGTCTTTCATCTATCTCGAATATACTAACGGAATTGTTTCGCATTGCCTGAGCGAGATATGTTTTTATTCTCGTCATAAGGAATGCTCTGAAATAATTTGCAAGATGTTGACGGTCGAGTATTGATTCTGTTCCTACAAGGTTTGTAAGCAGATCACGGGGATCCGCTGCTGCTAAAGTCATTTCGCCGTTTGCACCTATCGCAAGCGGAAAACCATATGTAGGTTCGATATATTGTACTTTGCTGTCTGTTCCCCAACGGATCGCCATTTGCTCCGTCTTATTAACAAAGTATACCTCACAGTGAAAAGGCGATATGCCGCCTGTAGGAATGTTGACAAATTTCCGCAGCAAAGGGATATTCTCTGTTTCAAGCGTATATCTGCCCGGACCGAACACATCAAGTGCCTGACCATTGAGAAAGAAAACCGCTTCCTGTGATTCGTGAACTATTAGCTGACTGCCTGTATTAAAGTCCTCACACGGGTGTTTCCATACAAAGGTGGAATTATCTCCCTCATATTTTATAATTTGTTCTAATGCCATAATATTCCTGCTTTCTGCAAAAAATACCATAAAAGTCCAAACAACTTATAGTTGTATTATATCACAATGTTTAGTTGTTGTCAATAGGCAATTATAACAACTAACAAGTTTTTTATATTATTGTATTTTTCTGTTAAAATATAGATATAAACAGCAGGAGGTGTGCTTATGGTCAAGAACTTACGGTTGTTAAGAGAAGAAAAGGGAATATCTCAGCAAAAACTGGCGGATATGCTTAACATTTCTCAGCAAGCAGTATTCAAATATGAAAAAACAGCAAGCGAACCGGATATTTCCACATTAATAAAATTAGCTGACATTTTTGACGTGACCGTAGACTTTTTGATCGGCAACGGTGAGATAATACAAAAAAGCGGTGCGCTGAATGCAGTAATGCTCACAGAAAGCGAAATTGACCACGTTAAGCAATGGCGAACATTCTCGGAAAACACGAAAGAGGAAATAGACAAACTTTTGTTTTCAGAAAAAGATATTGCACATATCAAATTATGGTTGACACTTCCCGAAAATATCAAAGAAAGCATTGATTCTTTGATCATGAATATAAAAAACATCAATATGTAGCTGAAAATACAAACTCAAAAATTGAAACATATATCCATTACTTTGGCAAACTGCAAATATAAAGAGCAGTTTGCCTTTTTTATTTGCAAAGCGTACTGAATTGAAGTACAAATGAAAGAGCAGGAACATCTTTTCAAGAATATTTCGTTTTGCACTCCGATTTTGTTCCCACAAAATCAATGCTTGCTAAGAAAAAGCAGTTATTCTCCCAAGTTGAACGGCAGATTATTCTCCTCCGTTGAAAAACATATTCAACGCAGTAGAAAACAGGTATCTGGACTATCGGAAGAAGATAATCTCATAATATAACGTCTATCGATTGGCAAGAATGCTATACAAAATCAAACAAATATTCGTTCAGTGACGTCACTTTCAAGGAAGTGACGTCATTTTTTCGGCACTTGACGTCTATTT
>CANRFB010000132.1 GCA_947629785.1 uncultured Clostridia bacterium
CGGCGTACGTCCAAAATCGTTGTAACGAGCCATACAGTGCCAAATACGCACATAAGAACAACGCCCCATGTCTCAAAATGAAAAATTTCCATAGTTTTTTTTACCTCTCTTTTTTAAAATTTATGTAAAGCGTCATTCCGCTTTATCATCATGCTTTAATCCTCGAATTCTTTCGTTATCTTCTAAAACTTCTATAATCTCGCTATCATACATTTCCGATAATTCGATCGCTAAATCTGAAAAATACACATCATACTTAAATCTGTAACTTGTACCATGCGGGGCAAACTCCTGCTCCTCTATTTCGCTGAAATCCGACATTGTTAATATAATCCGTGGTTCTCGTTCTATATTCTTACTGCTCCAATAATACTTTCCAAAAATTTTATCATTTCCCTTGGTTATATACTTCGTTACATACCGCGCTAATTTTAATTTGTTGTTATCACACGGGATCGCCGTTGAATATCCATATTTCCAATTATCTATGTTATATATCTTCTTGTAAGGCTCGAAGCTGTCACGCTCTTTTAGTATGTCCTGCTCTTTCCACGCCTGACCCTGATATAATCGCCGTCCGGAATACGTCAGCGGCAACACGTCATTGACAAGCGCGTGAAAATGTATTCCGCCGTTTTTGTGCCGCTCTGCGGTCAAAACGTATTGCAAGCCTTTTCGTAAAGTCTGATTTCTTAACCAGTTTAAAAGCGGCTTTATAACCTCGGCGGGGTCTGTCCTGTCAAAATCTTCGTTCTCTGCAAAAGTTCCTGTAATAAAATACTTAAAATCATTCAGAAGAACAATATCAAATATTTTTTCCTTGGCACGTTTCAGGTTATCCTCTCGCGGTTTACCATCAGACTTTTTGCGCTCTCGCTTTTCCTTGTACTTGACTTGCTTGCGTTCCTCATAGCCTTTAAGTTTAAAAATCTGATGTGTACAATAAGTCGTATTAGTAAACCCGTTCGGATAAACCTTGATTTTCGTATTAAACTTTACAGAAACCAATGGTTTAGAGGAGTTTAACTCAATCAATTTTCCATCACTTCCATTTTTTAGGTGAGTACTTTTTGAGGTTAATATCAAGTAATAGAGGAGACCGCCGCACACCGCCGAGACACGCCGCAAGCGGCGGTCATTCGGCGGCGGCGGGGCGGTTCTCCGTTTCCTCGCCGTACCTCTCAGATTTAGGTTTAAAGCCTTTGAGATTGAGCCGCTTTACCTTTGCGTATGTGTCGTAAGCTTCCCGTAATTCGTCCGAATGAACAAAGAAGTAACAGCCTTGAAGCTTCATGTCCGAGATTTGCCCGTCAGCGTCCACTTTTGGCTTGTACTTCCTGACTATAGTAAGACAACCCATGATAGTAATAGGACGCATTAACCATGTAGTCTCCTGTCGTAATTGCTTTGACATTCTATTAAAGCGTTGTGTTGTGCCGATGATTGCTTTTGACTGTTTCCGCTGTTGGCAAATTTCCCCGACAAACTCCACAGGTACGTTTTTACTCTCGTTTGAGTTAAACCAATTCTGTATCTCGTCAAGGAGATTAAGTTGACCGTAAATACCGTTGTCGGTCTCGATTATCTGGTTAATATCCTCGAGAAGTTCCGACTGTCCTTTGACGTCTATATTTGCGGAGAACTGGGCAAGCGGATATTTGCGCAACTCTTCATAGATATATTGAACGGCGGCTATTGTCTTACCGCTTCCCTGCTCTCCCTCAAATATGATAATAGCTGTATTCTTGTATCGGTCGGGGTCTTGTGTGAAGCGGTCAAGAACGAAACGCTTCGGGAAATCCCAGAACAGGCGGACAAAGAAATTCCGCTTGAAGTTTGTGGGCGGCGCGAGTCTTTTCGGAAATGGCATTCTCTTAATGAATTTATACCACAAGAAGAAAAATAACATCATCAAGACAATAGGCGCGACCGCTAAAAGAAGTGCTATTATACACTTCTCGAGCAGAGACCAGAAGATTTTTAAAAGTCCTGTTAATGCCTGCATTTAAAACACCTACTTTTTGAAGATAGATATAATATATTTTGTAATACCAACTATTAATTTATAACCATAGAAAACAGTTGTCAGCAAAGCAAGAGAAATCAAGAAAGAAACGGGAACAAATTCATTTACCCAAGCGAAAATATTATACAATCCAGAAGCATTTTCTATAATGTTTTGGAAAGTAGATGTATCAAATTCACCAACATTATATTTTGATTTTGCAATCTCAAATAAAAAATTCATAAAATACAAAAGTATAAATCCGACAATGTTCATATATTAACCCCCAATCATTGAGACAGCTTTTTTGCGCATTATTAAAAGCCAAGAATAACCAATAACAATAGTTAGAAACGGTTTTACAATTATTATAGCTTTTTGAACATAGTAATTATGAAGAAAAGACACCGAAAAAATAGTTGCTTCAAATGGTGGGATATATTCTGTACCGTCAAATTTTAAAATAATATCTTGAGGAGTACTTGTATTAAAAACAATTGATTGAACCATAGGTAAAACTGAAACAATAGAGGTATAAGGCACAATTTGAGATGTAAATTTAAAAATAAGATCAACAATATTATTTAATTTGTTTTTTTGTGATGTTGTTAAACTGTCAAAATCAAAATTTGCAAATATATTTTCGTTTTTCAAATCAATGTCAACATCATAAATACCCTCATAATTCATATCAACATAATAATACTTACCATTTAACAACAAAGTGCCATCATCTTCAAGATAATAAATTTTGCCCTCGTACTCAACACGTAAATTTTGCTTATCGGTGACAAGATTCTGCAAGAAATTTTTATCAAGCGGCTTGACGTTATAAAGAGTTCCTGCTATTTCTTTTTTGTCAGGATCTTCTCCGCCTGTATCTTCTCCGCCGCCATTGTCACTTGTATCATTTTTCAAACTATCGCGTAATTCATACAAAGCATTTACTATTTGTTCGGTGTTTTTATTACCCGAAGACATCAAAGACATAATAAGGGAATTACATTGACCATAAGTAATCATCTTATCATTTATACCAGTACACTGATAATATAAAGCTTGAAGTATTCCCTCTATGCTTGATAAATCGGGCTGTTGTCTGTTCAAAGCTTCAAGCATTTTATCAAGAATATCGTTAAGTTCATTGTATTTCAAATCACCAAAGTCATACCCATCAAATACTTGTATATATTCATCATCTGTCGGGGCTTTTTCACCATTTTTATAACGAACATCACCATATAGAGCTATGTAAGAATATATTGTACCCCAGTTAGTATAGTTAGTATCTGCTAAAGCTCCAGTTGAAGAATCATAAGATTCGGTATAATAATATATGGAACTTTCTTGATGAAGAGTAGCATAACCAGTATCAGGGCTTATAACAATATAATCACAATAAATATAAGTTAAAGAATCATAATAATCCTTAACAAGAAGCGCACCGTGACCTTTTAAGTCTATTGTAGACTCATCACGCAAAACTTCATAATCTTTGAAAGAATTTTCAAAATAATCTTTTATAATATCAAGACAGCCCTCGCCGAACTGAGCAGCAAGTGAACCAACTTTAGCAGTTAAAGCTGTAACCTTTGTTGCAAAATTATCAACGCCATAACCAAGTACGCCGTCTATTGTATTTGAATTTCTGTAATTTTCGGTAAGAGAATCAACACGCTTATTAAACTCGTCAAATGACATATTACCATTTGCATAAGAATAAATTTCGCCCCAGACCGCGTCAAAATATTTATCAGAAGTAGACACATCTGCAAATGACCCGCCCGTTCCGCCGTGTTCGTTGCCTTCGTCAGAGCCATCATCAGAAACAGCGGCGGGAGTAAATGCCGCTTCTATTTTGAATGCTCCAAGAACAAAAGCATTAAGAACTATTATCGCCGCCGATATTAATGCAATTATTTTCTTTATCATTGTTTAACCTCCTTTGGATAAAAAGCGGGCGCACAAGAGGAAAACCAATTGTGCGCCCGTCTTAGGTATTCGCAAAGCTACAAACCGATTAACAGCCGCGAATTGTGCCGATAATAAA
>CANRFB010000133.1 GCA_947629785.1 uncultured Clostridia bacterium
CGTTCTATTAATTTTTCTATTTTCATATTCCTATTTTACCATATCTTTTCTAAAAAGTAAATGCTGTTGCCGTGAGCCCACACCCAAGCAGCACGAACACCCGATGCCGCAGGACCGACGGACATAGCGGCTTTTACTCCCGTTCCTGAACCCGCCGCTGTACTTACTTTCAAAGGCCATAATACGGCAGGATCTTTTGTGATCGCAGTATCCTCAATATAAACCCAAGCATTACCCTGTGTTGACGGGAAAACCATAGTGAGATCGTCCTGCTTTGTATAATCGCTTGAGATAGCTCCGCTTGTTGTGACTTTTGTTTGATCGTGACAGGTATAGCAGTCAAACGTAAAGTCATCGTCCCCGTTCTTTCCCCACTGCCAGAGTTCGTCGCTGACAATAAGGTACGCGCCGTTCTGAAATTCAATTTTCTGCAAAAGTCCCGGCTCTTTTCCTGTTGTGTAGCTGTACTTACTTCCGTCATTTCCGAGTACGTCATCATTCCAGCCGGACCAATACGGCATTGTACTTACATATGTTGTACCTGCAATAGAATTGAACGTTTCCGGAACGTCAAAGGTAACAGCTTTGTAATTTGTGTTACTGATATTCACGGTTTCAATATTCGTGATACGAACATTTTTTGCAATGCTGTAATTCGACGCAACTTGACGGTCAGCGGAGGCATTTGTACCGATATTGACAGCCGAACCGACAAAAAGGGTATCTGCCTGTGCAGTCGTGAGAATTACACGTTTTACGCCGTCCTCTGAAACAGCCGCCGTATATTGATAGTTATAACCTGAACAGCCCTCAATCGTGCCTGAATTGCCTTTACGCGCGTATTTTAACCACATCATACGATGCAGGAATTTAAGCAGATCGCCGGACGCGCCGCTGTATTGTGTGCCGCGCTGCCTCCACAAACTTATACCTGCCGTGTGTGCAGTATAATTTATAGGCGCAAGTCCTGTTCCGCAGGTTATTTTGCCGTCTGCACCTTTACCTGCATAGTATTTCGGATGCGCTATGTAACTGTGGACTTTACCCGTCCGATCTTTGCCCTCCGGCCAAGCATTGTAGCCTGCGCCCGGATGACAGCGCATTTTCAGAATACGATAACCGTTTTCATCATATTCTCTTGTGTAGGTGTTCTTTTGCAGCACCCAACAAAGATGCTCGCCGGAACGGACGGTATTAAGATCGTCTATCAGTTCAACGGCGTATATGGTGTGTGAACCGTCCGCGTTTTTTTCGGCGGATACCTCAAGACACCAAAACTGTGGGAGATGTGCAAAAGGATCATTGCCCGCCGATGACGCGGTTGACGGCGTGCAGGACAAGCCTTTGCTGTCATCTGTGAGTTCTCCGTTCGGAGATTGTGACGTCGCAAACAGGGGGAATTTCACGCCGTGTACGCGTGTATCGTCAAGCACTGTACCGAACCACCGTTCAAGCAGATCGTTTCTTGTTGTTTCACCCTCCCGGTATTGAGTAGCCCACCATTCGCGAAAAAGGCTATCAACCTCATTTTTGTTTTTCGCCGCCAGAACAAGACCGTTAAAATAGCGGTCAACCGCTCCTGCGTCCGAGCTGCCGAGCAGTACCGCTTTCTGCAAGGAAACAAGTTCTTTTAGTGTTTGGTCGCGGGGAATGTTGTACGTTTCACTCATTGTGTGATCCTCCTTTTAATTAATCAACTACTATATCAAGTCCACGATCAGCGGAATTGATTACAAAAGTTAAGCCGCCAAGTTTTTTGTCAAGAGCCGATAATTTTGTATCAGTCGCAGAAATGCTTGAACGCAGCGCAGCCGCTGTACTGTCCGTGTAGCCTTTCGCCGTGTTCAAGTTTGTATCCGAGTATTTTTTAGCGGAAGTAAGGGTTGTATCTGAATACCGCTTTGCCTCCGCGAGATTTGTTTCGTCCGCTGTACCTAAATCTTTTACAGATCCTTGTAACGCCGTTATCGCTTTGTCATTTGCAGCTATGCCGTTTTCAAGATGATTTAATCCGGCGGCATCAATATAAGTACCACCCTCCTCGTTGTCTTTCCAGCCATCGGGCCAAACTTTCTCATATGCCATTGTTTATACCTCCTCATTATTGGATATGGGATTTGTGAAATTTTTCGGATATAACAAAGATTTATTTGCTTTTTCAAGCAACGCCTTAATATCCTCAACAGTCTTGCTTATTTCGGACATTCCGCTTTGCAGATCTTCTATGGCCAAGTCATAAGCGTTTAGAATATCGTTGTATTCCTCTAATTTTCTGTCTTGTTCATTCAGCCGTTTATCAACGTTGTTTATAACACTATCCCATTCAGACACTTTGCCGTCAATTTCTGCGATTTTTTCGTCATATCCGGCGATACTTTCCTCAAGGGCGGCGATCTGTTCACTGTAAAACGCACCATAGATAACGCCGGACGAAAAATCAATAGCAAAACCTCTTAATACGGTTTCACCGTTGGACGGATAAAGGCTATTTGACGGGTACAATGTTTTTGCGGGATATACGCGCGGGATAGTTTTTATCTCATAGTCATTTGAATGTATGATACCTGTTTTTATATCCTCAACGGATAGATTTTGTATCAGCGCGTAAACCGCCGAAAGATCGTCAATGCTTGCTTTATCAGCAACGAGCGTTATTAGCTCCCTGAGTTCGTCCTCTATATCGTCAACCCTTTTTGCAGTGCCGGTATAAGGATATTCGTCCTCCATTTCCGCCTTGAACGGCGCGGAAATATCCCCTCGGAAAGCCATATTGTATGTGGACGTTTCCGAATACAAGACGCTCCGAACGTCATCTTTGCTTATGACATAGTCCCCAAGTTCCGCCGCCGGATCATAAACCGCTTTTTCCAAAGTGAACGGTTCGTAAACCAGACCGCCCAACTTTTCAAAAAGACTGTCTACAATATACTGTGTAGCATAAGGATTTGTTGGTGTTTTAAGCAGAAAATCCGAATCATCTCCCGCTGTAAAGGTGTCCGTGCCGTTACTCATTGATACACCGCTTATCGACAATGAATCACTTGTGTTGATCTTTCTTAGGATACCTAAAACATTCACCTTGCTGTCATCGTTCGCCGTGTCCGCATTTGCGGCGGAAAGCAAAGGAACGAACCGTAACTTATTTTCGGACGTAATGATCCAGTTCCCGCCGAAAACCGCACCTATATATCCGAGAACTTTTTGCATAGTAAGCCCAAGGGGGAGCGGAATAAAATAATCAAGTCCTGACTCAATATAAGCCCACGTTCGGCTATCCACTTCAACGCCTATACGATCCGCTATTTCCTGTATAGCATTTTCCATAGGCTTTGGAAATTCAGCCTCCGACTGCTTTGTGATAGGGTATGCCGCATTTGTTTTCAGCATAGCATCATAGCATAGAAAAGTAAGCAAGCCCGTTACGGGATCTGACGTGCGCTGACTTATATAGAACGTGCCGGACGGCAGCCATTCACTGTAAGTATCATTTTCCGCAAGGCGTTTCCGAATAATTATCTCCGAGGATTTCGGGATCACGTCCTGCGTAAGTAGTGAAAATTGTAGTGTAGCCGACACACAATTTCCGACCGATAGCGCATCTGATATAAGCGCGCGATTAATAATCGGAGCGGAAATGGACGTGTAAGGTTTACCGCCTATTTCCGCTACTGTTTCAAGCCGGAACGCCCCCGTTGCCGCAAGGCTTTTCCAGACATCACTCCTATTTTGCACACTATCACCTCTCTGTCATTGTGAATGACAAACCGTCATAGTAGATTTGCTGCGTTTTCTTTCGGAAACGTTGAACTCCGAAAGGAACGGAGTCGGTATAGTATGTACGTTCAAGCCATTGCCCCGTCTGTGGATCGTGCGTAATAGCCGTGTAAAAAGTTTTCTGCAAGGACTGTAAAAGCTGTTTCGCAACATCTTCCGGCAGCGCAAGCATTTTTACTTCCCACTTCCATTTGTCAGCTATTTTGGTACGGAGCATTTCTCCTGTCTGAATATCACGCCCCGAACCGTCCGCGTTAAGACCGTTGCAGGA
>CANRFB010000134.1 GCA_947629785.1 uncultured Clostridia bacterium
GAACGCGCATTTTTATCCGCCGTTAATTTGCAGAAACAGGACGGGCAGCTGAATTCCGCCTTATTTGAAATGCTTTCGGCGGTATTTATTTTTTCTTTGCAAACGGGACAAACCGCATTTTCGCCTTTTGACTGATCGAAAATAACGTTATTTCCGCAGTGAGGACATACCCGCGAAGCCATTTTATCAGTTCTTACATTTATAATATGACCGCAGGAACACTCTATTTTCTTTTTAGCGAAAAAACCTGTTGAGGCTTCCGCATAACGTCCGCATGACGGACATTCGATTACAAATTTACTCATTTTAAATGCTCCTTTGCAACATTACTTAACGCTTTTATTCCTTTTATTACACCTACTAACGGATTTGAAATTCCTTCTGCAAAATCAAGCAAGAAATCAAATGCAGTATCTCCGAGTGCCAAAGCTCTTTTTGAAAGTTCATTATCGGTCGGAATGTTGTCTATATCTACGGTTTCATTGTGTTCTCTTAATTTTTTGGCAAAATGCTCTCTTATTTTTTTCTTTTCTTTTTCGTCTTCAACGCCGTAATACAACAGCATAAATAAATATTCAGGTCGCATTTGTATAACGTTTTTTCCGCGCTGGATCTCTATGTATCCGCCGTTTGTTTGGATAAAATTACTTATTTCATTGTACAAATTCGGATCGGGAACAGGTATAATAACTTTCTTTTTTCTGTCGTCATATACAATTCGGTCTTGTATATCCTCTAACGATTTTTTCCAGTCAAAACTCCTTGGATAACGCGCTTGTTTCTTTATTTTAAGTGTATTTACTCTTTCCTGCGGTATTCCGAGAATTTTACCTATATTATAGTCGGAACAAGCGTTATAATTCAGAACGTTTGTTTTTTTGATCGGCATATGTGTCGATCATTTCGTCCATAAAAAAGCTGAACATAAGCAGTTCGATCTCGGATTTTGAAGTTGTGCCGAAATTTTGTTTATAAAACAGATCGGCGATCTTGTCAAAGGCTTTTGCCTTTTTGTGTTCACTCATTTTTGAAATATCAAATTCATTTGTTTTCATTATATTTTCCTCCTTGATTATAAATTAAAATTAATATTGATAATCTGTATGTCATAAATTAATATCGTATAAATGTCATATAGCCCCCCAAAGCGAAAGTGCAAAAAGCAACACATATAATAGTATAGCCAAAGCAACTATAATAAAGGCACGCGTTTTATTTTGTTTTATTATTTGTAACTTTTCCGCTTCTTCTTTAGCTTTCAAGTTTTGAATTTTATTCTGACAAAGTGTTATCATTTCCGCTGAATCTTTATAGTCGATTATTCCTTCTAAAATTGTGATAGCTTTTTCAACATCAGGTATAGAGTCTTTTTCAAATTCTTTCATTGACGACTGATAAATATTTTCATTTATCCCATTTTTGCAAATTTCTATCTGTTCATCGGAATCTTTAAATCCGCTTATTCTTTCAAACAGTTCTATTGCTTGTTCATATTTATCATTTGTTCCTGCCGATGCAAGATATACAGCTTTATTGTAAACTCCGTTCACTCTGTAATTTTCAAATCTTTTCTTTAGTTCACTATCTCCGAACCGCATTATTTTTGAATATAAAACGTTCTCTTTTATATCCTCACGAACATAATTCATACCGTCCTCAGAACTTACTTTGTATGCTGCCAATAATTCACCTATATATGCCCTAATTTCCTCCGCATTTTCATTAAGAACTTGCTCAAAGAATTTATTTGCCTCGTCCCATTTTTCATCTTCCAGACAAAGCATACCTCTTTTAAGAAGATTTTCCACATTTGCACTTGATGAAGATGATACAACAACTGTTTTCTCCGTTTTCTCTTCCGGCTTTGCAAGAATCTTTTTAATTCCGCGTATAATATCATTTATAAAGCCTATCTTGCCCATGTCCTGCGCCTGCAAATGTGAAAACTCCTCCGGCAGATCGTATGCGTCCATATCTTTAAAACATGGAATAAGCAGCTTGCTTCTATCACTCTGGGCAATTTTCAAAAATCTGCTCCACTCATTTTTTACCCACACCGCATTGAAATATTCCGGCTTTGTGCCAATGGTGAGCATAACTTTTGCGCTGTTAAGTGCGGCAAATATGTAAGGTTCATATTCCTGACCGAGTTTATCTTCAAGAGTTATCGCCGCGTAGAAAACTTTGAACCCCTCCTGCGTGAGTTGGTGATAAATATCATTGGCAATAACACTATCCTGCGTGCGCTTGCCGGAATCGTCCGTTTCCTTGTAGCAGATAAAAACATCAAAAGGCTTTTCATTCCGCACAATTGCAAGAATATCCTTTTGCAGGCGGTCGATCTCGGCTGCTTCTTTTTCGTAAATATCGCGCTGAATAGAATCGGCGTGTTCAAGCGCGGATTGATAATCAACGTCCGACTGTACCGACTCAAGCTGCGTTCTGTGACAGGTTGGAACTTTCTTGAAAGTTGACGGATCTTCAACATATTCGATACCGTATTTGCAAAGCACGATCCCCCAGTAAGCCTCTGCTTCGTTTGGATCACTGTTTACGATTTTCTCGTAAATTTCCTGCGCCTTGTCAAACTCGCACTTGCTGCGGAGATTGTTTGCACGGTTAAAAAGGTTTGCAGCAACATCATCACGGGTCTTTGGTATAGTCTGTGTCGTTCCGCAGAACTCACATTCACAAACGGTCATTCCCTCACTTACTTCAAGTGCGCCGCCGCACATTTTGCATTTAAATATTGACATAAAATTTCCTCCTCAATGAACATTTATTTCATTGTATTTTAATTATTGCTCTTTTACATAATATTTTGTTTCTTCAATTATAGCTCCCGGAGTGCTAAAATCAAAATAATAAAAACCATATTTATTATACTGCTCCGGCTGTTCAAAATCAAAATCATAAGGTCCGTAATTCTTTTGATAATCAAGTGACATTGATAAATATGAGACTGTAAATGTCCAATTATCTTCGTCAATAACGACATCGATATAGCTATCTAACTCTCCATCATAATAATAGTAATATCTTCCTTCGTAGTTTTTAAATCTATTATAATATTTATTGTACGCATCACTAAATCCATTATTTTTCATCAAATCCTCAAAAGAAAAATTATTATCCAAACAAGTATGGTATGCCTCGTAAAATTCTTCATTTTGGGCTTGTGATATAACGAGAGCCTCATAAAATTCAGGTAACTTTGCTTGTGCATCAGAAAAATCTCCAAGAGATTCAAGTTTTTTTATTGCATATTCGTATTTTCCATTTTCATATGCCGACATTGCTTCGTTATATATTTTTTTAGGCTTAAAATAAGACGTATTTAATTTCATGAATATTATTATTAAAATAATAGCAGCGATAACTGCAATAATTGCAAGAATTGTAAGCGTTTTCCTTTTCTTTTCCTCTTTTATGGCTTGTTCTTGCACATGACGTTTAAACTCTTCCTTATGTATTGCTTCTTCTTTTTCCGCTTTTTCAAGTTCATAACATTTTTCACGGCAGAGTTTGATCATTTCGGCTGAATCTTTATAATCTTTTATTTCACTGAATGTTTTCTCCGCGGATTTAACTTTCTCTATTGAATTACTATTATAACTTATTCTTGCTGAATCATATTTTATTTCTTTTATTTTTTCTTTACATTTTTCAATCATTTCAGCAGAGTTTTTATGATCAATTATATCTTCAAAAATAGCAATAGCATTATCAATACTTTCAATACTGTTAGTATTATATTTAGAAATCGCCATGTCATATTTTATTTCACATATTTTTCCTTTGTATACTTCAATCATTTCTTTTGAGTCTTTATAATTAATTATGCTTTCCAAAATTTTAATGGCTTTTTCAATATCTTCAATAGTATTTTTTCCATATTCTTTCACTGCAAATT
>CANRFB010000135.1 GCA_947629785.1 uncultured Clostridia bacterium
CAGCTGCTCCAGTGATTTTCACATTAAGAAAATTGCATAAAGCATAAAGCATAAAAATTTCCCTCGTCCGTATGGGCGGGGGAATTTTTTAGAGTTGAGAGTTAAGAGTGGAGAGTTGAGAGCTGACGGTTTCTGTCAATATCTCAACTCTTAACTCTTAACTCTCAACTCTGTAAAAAGGGTGCAGGCTCAGCCTGCCTCACGGCAGGCAGTAATTTGAAGATAACAAAATAACGCCTGAATGGGTGCAGGCTCAGCCTGCTCTCTACTCTCAAAACTATTAGATGTTGTTTGTTCTGTCCATGATAATGGCAGTCATCGCAACGGGGCAGGTCTCGCAGCGGAGTATACGCTCCCCCAAAGAGATATTCACCGCGCCGGAACTCTCCGCCCGCTCCGCTTCGGCACGCTCAAAGCCGCCCTCCGAGCCTATCATTACGGCGATTTTCCCGCTCGTGGGGAAATTCACGCTGTTTAATTTTGCGCCGCCGTTTTCATAGCAGAACAGTTTTAAATCATTGTTTTGCATATCCCGTAACGCTTCTTCAAAATTCATAAGCGGGGCTATTTCGGGAATTATCCCCCGCCCCGACTGCTTGGCGGCTTCTTCCGCTATCTTGCGGAAACGTTCCAGCTTCTTTGCATAGCTTTTCTCGTCGGGTCGGGAAATGCACCGCGCCGATATGAACGGCACTATCCGCGAAATTCCCAGTTCCGTGGTTTTCTGAATGATAAATTCAAGTTTGTCCTGCTTCGGGAACGCCTGATACAAGGTCAGGAACACCGACGGCTCGGAGCGTGACGGCTCTTTGCTTTCCACGCGGCAGATAACTTCGTCCTCGGTGAATGATTCTATTACCGTGCGGTAATCAATTCCGCCGTGGCAGAACGTAATGCTTTCCCCGCATTTCATTCGCAGGGAATAGCCTATATGCCGCGCATCGCTGCCGGTTACGCGTATAATATCTTCCGCAGGGGAATCGGTAAAAAATCTCGGCATATGCTTTTACCTTTCTATAAGAGCTTTTACCGCGGCGTTTGCTTCGGCGTAAATTTTCTCCGCGTCAAGGGTGGGGAACTTTCCGTCCTCGTAAACTATGACGCCGCCGCTGACGGTCATTTTAACATTGGTCTTGTTTCCTGCAAAAACGATGTTTTTCACAATATTGTGAAGCGGCTGCATATTGGGCGTATTAAGGTCAATAACAACCATATCCGCCTTTTTTCCCGCTGCAAGAACGTCACAGTCGGAAAGTCCCATGGCAAGCGCGCTGCCCTTTACAGCCATTTCAAGAACGGCGTCCGCGGGCATTGCGGAAGCATCATCTTCCCGTATCTTTTGCAGAGTGGAAGCAAGGTACATTTCGCGGAACATATCAAGAGCGTTGTTGCTTGCCGCGCCGTCCGTTCCTATGGCAAGGGGAACGCCTTTTTCACGCATTTTCACAAGGGGAGCGATACCGCTTGCAAGTTTGCAGTTTGAACATGGGTTTGTTACTGCCCATACGCCGCGCCTGCGGAAAATTTCCATATCCTCTTCGGTAAAATGCACACAGTGGAAACCTCCGCCGCCGTAGTCGAACATTCCCAGTTCTTCCATAAGAGCGGTGGGAGTTTTGCCGTGACGTTCAATGCACTCGCGGACTTCTTTCGCCGTTTCGGAATTGTGGGTATAGACAGGCTGTTTGTATTTATGAGCAAGTTCCGCAATTCCTTTCATAATGGAAATGTGTGTGGTATATTCCGCATGAAATCCGATCTTAAAGGAAACAAGCGGGTCGCCGCCGTTGAATTTGTTATAATATTCTTCCAGACGGCTGATGGCTGAATCATAGTCGGCTTTATTGTCCCCGCCGCTTACCGAGCCGCAGAGAACGGTGCGGATCCCCGCGTCAACCCCTGCTTTGGCAATATATTCGGGGTAGAAATACATATCAAAGCAGGCTGTAGTTCCGCCCGAAAAATACTCCAGCGCCGCAAGTTTTGTAAAAATATAAACATCATCGGGGGTCAGCTTGTCCTCCATTGGAAAGACCTGCTTGAAAAGCCAGTCCTGAAGCGGCATATCGTCCGCATAAGAACGGAGAAACACCATCGCCGAATGTGTATGCGCGTTCTTGAAAGACGGCATTATAAGATTTCCCTGCAAATTAATTTCTCTGTCAAATTTTGCCGCGGGGGCGTTTTTTTCACCGCCGACATATGTTATGGTGTCGCCGTCGGTGTGAATTTCTCCCGAACGTATCTCCATATCCTCGGCGGTAAGGACAAGCCCGTTGTAAAATCGCATTTTCATAAAAATTCCTCCCGATAATTTTTGTATAAAATTATGATTTTATTGTATAATATCCTTAAAAAGGAGTTGTTTATATGAGTATTTCAAAACAGCAGTATGACAGCATGGTAAAGAAAGCCTCGCCAAATTCCAGAAGTTTCAAAGACATAGCAAAAGCCTTTGCCATAGGCGGGCTGATATGCTGTCTCGGTCAGTGCATAAACGATATTTACAGCCGCTTTGATTTTGACGAAAAGACAGCCGCGGCGTGGACGTCCATAACCCTTGTGCTTTTAAGCGCGATCCTCACGGGTCTCGGCATTTACGAAAAGCTTGCCAAACACGGCGGCGCGGGAACTCTCGTGCCCATAACGGGTTTTGCCAATGCCGTGTCCTCCTCCGCGCTGGAATTCAAGTCCGAGGGGCTTGTGCTGGGGCTTGGCGCAAAAATTTTCATAATTGCAGGACCTGTTATTCTTTACGGAACAGCCGCCTCGGTAATTTACGGACTTATATATTATTTCTTTTTAAGATGAATTCATAATAATCCCCGATTATAAAGTGTACAAAAAATCAAGCAAAAACTTGAATATATGTGTTTTTGCGCAGATTTTTTGTCTACACTTTAATGAGGGATTAGTATTAGCCGCCGCCCTGAAATATGGGCGGCTTTATTTTTTCAGACAGGTAACGGCAACAACGGTGATGTTATCTTCACTGCCGTTAAATTTTGCGCGTTCTATCATATCTTTCAGGCGGCGGGGAAGCTTTTTGGGCGCGGCGAGAATATCCTCAAACTCCCCGCTTGTAAGGTGGTCGGAAAGTCCGTCGCTGCAAATAACGATAATATCGCCGTGAAGAAGCCCGCCGCTTATTTCCTCTATCTGGGGTTCGGGGTCTCTGTCGAGATTTCCGAGAACGGGGAGAATTATATTCCTGTCGGAATGATTTATCCGCTGTTCGGGGGTAATGTGTCCCTGTTCGTAAAGTATCTGCACAAGGGACTGGTCCCGCGAAAGCTGTTTTATAATTCCATGCCTGTAGAGGTACATTCTGGAATCGCCCACATTTATCATAAATGCTTTGCCGTCTGAATCCGCCGCAAGGGCGCAAAGGGTAGTCTGCATATTTTCGGTGCGGTGGGTCAAGCCGTGTTTCTGCAAACCGTGATGAATGGAGAGGATTTTTTCCCTGTCGTGGGAATTATTAGCCGAAAGGAGTTTGAGAGCCATTTTTGAAGCGACTTCGCCGGAGGATTCCCCCGAAACGCCGTCGGCGACCGCGGCAATAAACGGCGCGTCGATGTGACATTCCCTGCCGCCGGAAGTAATTACTTTACGGTCTATCAGGAACGCGTCCTCGTTGCGTTTGCGGACGGTTCCCGCATCGGTCATTCCGCAGCAGTAAAACACAAGACTTCCCCCCTTTCGCATGACATCTTAGTATATTATACATTAAACCCGCCGTTTTTTCAAGGGTATTTGCGGGATTTTTACGCAAAAATCCCATACATAATTTTCCATAATTGGAATCTCCTAAAATTATCCACCTGCAATAAAGTAAAAATGGATTTCGCTAAAGCATACTTTAGTGAAATGCGAACGGATTCGCAAGTAACAAATTATTACAGGAGGTAA
>CANRFB010000136.1 GCA_947629785.1 uncultured Clostridia bacterium
TATGTAACCGGTCTTATTGTTGCAGGTGTATTCCACACTTCCGAAAAGACAAAGGACGGTTCTCTTGAAAGCCGCGCCGGGTGGAAGGGTCTTTGTCGGAAAGGTGTTACACTACTTGTTGTACTTGTAGCGTGCCGACTTGATCTTATAATCGGTTCAAATTTCATTCGTGACGCAGTGGTAATCGCGTACATTGTCAATGAAACAATATCAATCACAGAGAATGTCGGACTTATGGGAGTACCTATTCCGAAACCGATAGCAAAGGCTATTGAGGTTCTCAAAGACAAATCAGAGGGAAAGGACGATTGAAAATGCTAACTCCAAATACGATCTACGAAATAAACGGCGTAAGGATCAACGAAAAAATCATACCTGACAATACGGTGTGGACAAATTCCTCAAAGGCTCTTGCAGCAGGATTCACAATGGGTCAAGCATACAAAAAAGGTCAGAAATTATGCGGTACGGGTACAGTCAAATACGTCACGATCCACAATACCGATGATCTTGTAAATGTGTACGATGACGGCGAACAGTACACGCGAGCTACATACAATGAAAATATGGGTAGTACTCGAGTGCATTTCTACATTGATGATGTTTGCGGCTGGCAAAACCTCAAGGCAGGTACGGGACTTTGCAAGAACGATCCGTTAAATTCCGCAGAGGTCGGCTGGCACGCCAAAGACGGCAGCGCACCGACAGGCGGAAATATGACAAGTATTGCAATCGAAATCATAATGAACGATACGCCGGAACACGACAAATACGCCGCTGATAACGGCGCGAGGGTAGCCGCGTGGCTGCTCTGGAAAAACGGCTTGACATTGGATCAGCTCGTTACGCACACGTACTGGATCAACCACAGATATGGTAAAACATTCGCAGACGTGGATACACAATGTACAAATCCGATCAAAAACGAGAAATGGTGTCCTGCCTATATTTTTGCAAGCACTGTTCCCGAAACAGCAAAGAAAAATTGGTTAGCCTTTAAGAAACAGGTCGGACAATATCTTGATGCGCTGAAAAATAGTGCTACACACAAAGAGGAAAAGGATGAGTATCATATCGGCGATACCGTACAATTCATAGGCAAAACGCATTTTGCAAGCTCTACCGCGTGGGCCGGTTTATCCTGCAAGCCCGGCGCGGCAAAGATCACGGCGATAGCGCACGGAGCGCCGCATCCGTATCACGTTATACACACTGACAAACAAAGCAACGTTTACGGTTGGGTAAACGCAACAGATATTATATAAGCAGACAGCCTCGGAGCGCGTTCTCCGAGGCTGTTTTTTTTGTTACATTTTCTGTTACATTCGCGTTACATTCAGCATTTTTAATGTTACAATGTAACATCAGAATGTAACATTGTAACGGTATTGTCACAAAAAACGTAACGTCAAAATTTGTGTTGTATAAAGGCTTTAATGCACTTTGTTACATTGTTACACTATTTTTTAATACGCTATATAAAACAGGCAGAACAGGGAGAATAATACGCCCTGTTCCGCCTGATGCGTATGCGTATATACGCGCGCGTGAGAAAATGTTACACTTTTATGCAAAGTGCATAATTTCATATATAAAAGTTAGTTAAATATTTTTGACTATAAGTATTGACAAGTAAAATAGATTATACTATAATATAATCACAGTTAAAAATATTTAACTGAAATTTTGAGGAGGTACTTATATGATTAACTTTGAAACTTTGCAGAAACTTGACGCGGAGGATCGCACAGACGTATTGAGCACCATTCTTGAGGCACAGCTTAATGAACTCATTGAACGGCGCGGCGTTCAGGACGCAGACACATTTAAAGCGTGCTTTGGATTGGCAACTCCCGAAGATGCCAGATTCCCAGAGATCATAAGAGATTTTCAGGACATAGCGGCGGAGGCATTTGACAATTATCACAACTACCGTAAAAAGGGCGGTTACTATGACAAAGAAAAAGGATTTATAGTCTATGTAGTCTATGACAATACAGATGCAGACGAAACCAAAACCAATACAGACGAAACCGAAGTCGAAGCCGAAGCCGAAACTGACAACGAATAAAAGCTACACATTCCGATCCCTCTTGCGGGGATCGGAAAAGCTGTATCAAGGGAGGGTAAAAGCAATGATAAAAACGATAGGACATTTCTTGGAATCGGTTAGCGGGAATCAGGTAGTCTGCTATTACGACCGTAATAATAACATTCAGTGGGTAGGTAAAGCAGGTTCTTATCCGATATTTTTGGACTGGTGCGTACTTAAAAGCTATGAATATGTAGGTCACGAGCTTAGAGTATATCAGGAATAATAAGGAGGTGTTTTTATGGCAGAGCTTAAAAAACTGGGATCAGCAACAGAGCGGAACTTGATGTACGCCCGTATCTGTAAGCGGGCGTATGATCTCAATTGTATTCGTGCCACTTTTCTTGATGCCCTTATGGACGTCGAAAGCGCAGATCGCTTTTTTAACCTTGACCTTGACGGCTGGCTTAAAGCGAGCGATGAGGATTTCGTTCACGACTTTTGCGGTATCCGTGACAATATTGTTCGTGACGGCTTTCCGGCAACGGATTTCGGTATGTTTTTACCGCGATTTGCAATCAGAAATTAAAGAGGAGGAATGAAAATGCCGATAATAGAATACAAAGGTGACGTTATTCAAGAGGCAAGGAAAAACAAGGGTATTCTTGTACATCAAGTTAATATGTTCGGTGTAATGGGCGCGGGTCTTGCAGATAACATACGGAGAAATGTTCTTTCACCTGAACAATACGCATCTTATCAGCGAAAGTGCGCAACTACACCGCTTAATGAACTTATAGGTGCGGTTGATTTTATGGAATGCCCTGACGGAATGTGGGTTGCAAATATGTTTTCACAGAACGCACATTGCTCTCGTACCGGGTGTTTTACGAACTATGAGGCTCTGTATTGCTGCTTGAAGCGTGTAAAAGTCATTGCAAGCACATACAATGTTTCCGTATTTATACCGTATCGGCTCGGATGTGGCATTGCAGGAGGTGACTGGTCCACGGTAAAAATAATCATAGATAATTTGTACAATGATGCAGCAGTCGAGGCTAACATTGTTCGTCTTGAATATTGAAAGGCGGTAAGTATATGACAGTATATCTTGCAGGAAAAATCACGGGACTTGATGATTACAAGCAGAAGTTTGATGCAGCACAGAAGTTTATGGAGGAAAAGGGCTACACGGTCTTATCTCCGACGATCCTGCCGTCGAAAGGTTTTTCTTATGACGCATATATACGAATGTCATCCGCTATGTTAAGAGAGTGCGATGCCATATGCCTGTTGCCGAACTGGCGAGACAGTAACGGTGCGAACAAAGAATATGCAGAGGCTTTAGCGTCAGGAAAAACCATTTTTGAACTGGTGGAAAATTACCAACAATTAAGTATAAGGGAGGAAAAGAAATGTTAAAAAAGAATCAGTTGCGACCGGGTGATCCCGTGTCTATAATAGAGCGTGAGTGCGAGAGTGTATATGACGAACTCGGAGATCCTATTGACGTGTCATCTTATATGTTTATAGCGATAGTCGGTAAGTATGTTATAGCTACACCGTGGGTTGACGATATTGACTCACTGGATGAAACGTTATCTTATTTCGTAAAGCAGACCGCCGCTGAAAGCTCATCTGATCTGGTTGTACTTCCGATTGCGGATTGTTATGCGTCTTATGAAGAGGCCGAGGCAAACGCAAATTTAAAACAGGATGAGTGATAAATTATGGAGTACATATTTAATCTGGAAACAACAAAAATCGAGCTGCATTTTGAAAAATCACAGTACGATGCGCTGACGG
>CANRFB010000137.1 GCA_947629785.1 uncultured Clostridia bacterium
ATATCGCTGATGTCCGAACCGCGAGTTAATGAAGATACACTTTATCCGAACGTTGAACCGCCCGTGATACATACCGACAACAGTGAGGACAGTTCCATTGACGAGGGGACACGGTTCTATGATATTCGCTTTACGGCAAGAGTTCCGAATGATGACAAAGATGTTCAGCTTATCATAAACATTGAAGCGCAGAACGAGTTTGACACCGAATATTCCTTGATAAAACGCGGAATATATTACTGTTCAAGGTTGATTTCGGGACAGTACGGAACGGTTTTTGAGCATATGGATTATGACAAGATACAGAAAGTTTATTCCATTTGGATATGCACCACGCCCACGGAAGAATTTGCCGACAGCATAAGAACATATTCCTTGAAAAAGGAACTGCTTTACGGCAGCGATGTGGACGGCGATAACGCAGTAAAAGAAGCGGAAAAACTTGATCTTATGACACTTGTTCTTGTGTGTCTGAAAAGGTATGACGAAAACGATCGTTCGGCAAATGAACTTATAGATATGTTGACAATGATGCTTTCGCCGAAAGTATCTTCCGATGATAAGATCAATACTTTGGAAAATGATTATGGTATTCCCATGACAAGGGAAATTTCAGAAAGGGTGAATAGTATGTGTAATATAAGCGCAGGATTTTTCAGGGACGGAATGGTTGAGGGCATATCAAAAGAAAGAACTGAAATCATAAAAACAATGCTTGGCGATAACAGAACTGTTCAGGAAATCGCAGCAATTCTCCATTTTCCTGTTGAGGAAGTTAAAAAAGTTCAGAAAAGCCTTACGTCCTGATAAAAAGCCGTATAAACCAAGAGCAGATAGACTATTGAAAGTTTATCTGCTCTTTTCATTTTGTCAGAAATTTACATATAAACACAGTCAACAGTGTTATCGCATGGAGCAAAAATCCCTGATTGAAAATTTCCAAAAAATAGCATAATAATATTATCGGCGGAACGTGGCAAACGGGTTACGCTGCGGAAAACTCGTTCCTTGCAATTCTGCGAGTATACGTTGATATACTGAAACAGGCGAATGTTGTTGTGAGGAATTGTGCCGTTTGTCATAAACTTATCCTTTCCGATCGCGCGAACACCTCGGCAGTCTGCGGAAGTGATAAGTGCCGTAAAGAACAGCACCGCCTGACGACTAACACCATTCGCAAGCGCAACAAAGAAAATCCGATACAAGACTTTTACGATACTTTTTCGCGGAATTGCTCCAACCTCCGCAGAAAATTCGGGGACAACCTTTCCGCTCGGAAACGATTTGATGATGAGTTTCGGAAGATACGCACCGAAGCGTTGGCAATAAAAAAAGGACTGTCCGAAAACAGTCCTAATAGTGAAATATATGCTTTTTTTGAGTTCCTTGTGGCAAAGGAGAATGAGTTGCGGGAGTTGGCTGGTGAGTTGGTGAAATAGTGTCATTTCTTTGAAAATGATGTCATTTTACAATTTTGCGTTGTTCATCAAATATATTATACCTTATATGGGTTATTTTTGGTGGTTCTCCTTTGGGACCAATGAATGCTTCACACGATAAAAAGAAATCATCATATTCAACAATATCTTTTTGTAAAATATTTAACGCTTTAACTTCCATACTTAGCCTCCCGATAATTTAATATATCAATATGTACATTTTTCAATTCTGTAATGTGTTGTCCGATATTTGATTTATGGCAGTAGTATCAAAAGGCTCAAAACTTCAAGCAGAGTGATCAGCGTCAAATAACCATGTGATGTAATTCATTTCCATAAGTCCGCATTTGTCTATTTTCCATAAACCATTTTCTGATTTCATTGTAATTTCAAACGGTATAACGCTGTCTCCATCTTCATATCCCCATTCATCTTTATCGCCCCAAGCGGTCATATTTACCTTAACAGAACTATCATTAAGTGTTTCTATTGAGGTTATATAAGCCACATCATAACCCATTACGCCGCCGTTTGAATCAGCATCCTCCCATATATACAGGCTGTCATTATTTCCCTCGCAATATGAATATGACTTTAAATCACACTCTGATATGACATTTTCCGAACAATATCTGTCAATTTCAGCCATTAATTCTGAATAACTTGTGTATTTACCGCTTATTGCTTTGTAATACACCATACCATCAACTGTTATTGTATCGTTGGGATCAAGATTTTCTCCAAACATATATGCTTTGCATTGAATATAAGAATACGAAAACTCTTTGAACTCAGCAAGAGTTTGTTTTATTTCTGCAATAATTTCTGCGTTGTTTTCATTTGTTTGGTCGGATACAGATGTAACAGGAGAGGTACTGCTATTATCAGTACCCACTGTATTATTAGATGAATTAGCGGAACATGAACATAAAATTGTTACAAGTAAAACAGCCGAGCAAAGATATTTAGCCAAATTGCTTTTATGACAATGTAACATAGTACTGAACCTCCTTTCTTCAAATTAAAGGATTTTGACTTCCTTTACTTATATAATCAAATTTCGACCGAAAAAGATACAAAATTTCAATTATTCTACTTTTTGTACAGAATTCGCCATGCTCATCAGTACATCTTTACTAACATTGCTGTCAATTTCAAAAATATAATCACCGTTATCCCAAGTAATAAGCAGATCGTCACCCCAATCGATCATAAATCCCTCATGACCATTCACGTCAATTCTGACCATTTCGTATCCCTCTGTATTTATGTTTACATCATATCGGGATTTAATATATTGTGTAAAAATAATTCTTTCTTGACCTTTATTATATACTGTCATAAAATATGGTGTTCCTTTGATTATCTCATTTTGATAATCAATTTCAAACCCGTTCGGTATGTTTGTTATAGCATATATATCCTCAAAGTTTTCCGGAGCGTCCGGATCGTCAACAGTTTGTACATCGGTGTGTGTTTTGAATGTTTCGGTCACAAATCGCAGAAATACTTCACGAAGTGCGCCTACGCTCATTACCATAGTTGAAATGATAATAATTACAGTGATAATTATTATAGCGGTGCGCCTTAAAGACATTTTTAAAATGGGAAAATAAAAGTTTTTTTGCTGCCGTATAAGTTTTGCCATTCTGCGTTCAAACTTTTTTGAAAATGTATATTGTATCATCGTTCCATCTGAAAAATCAATATAATCCTCGCCAAAATTTTTTATTGTGTTTTCCAAAAAGACGTCAAACTGTCTGTCTGTCATTGTATAACTCCTCTGATAATTTAACTTTAAGCATATTTTTTCCTCTATGGATTCTGATTTTTGTATTTTCAAGACTTATGCCAAGTGACTTTGCTATCTCTTTGTCGGGAAAATCGTAAAAATACTTTAAAATCAATACGTCTGCATATTTTTCATCAAGTGTCTTTATAAGTTCCATTAATTTTTTCTGTAACTCTTTATCTTCAATATCAATTTCAATATTTTGCAAGTTGGGAATGTTCTCATCTGAATTTTCAATATATACTTCTTTTTTGCGCTTGTTATATATCCGATAAGAAAAATTCCTCACTATAATAATCAAATAATTGCGGATTTGGATACAAGTTTTATCAGAAATTTTGTTAAATTTTTTCGCTAAAGTTAAAAAAGTTTCGTGAACGGCATCTTCTGCGAGAGCGGTGTCCTTTAAAATACTGTATGCAACAGTTATAAGAGTGCTGCGATATTCCTTATATAACTTTTCAAATTTGCTTTTGTCCTCTGCTGAATCTATTAACGCAAGATACAAACCAAGCATATTGTTACTCCCTTTCAAAAGAATGTTGTTTAACATTATACCACTTTGTAACAAGAAAGACAATACCCTGCAAAGATTTTT
>CANRFB010000138.1 GCA_947629785.1 uncultured Clostridia bacterium
GACTCTGAGGGCAAGGCTTTCTTGCCCTCTTTTTTCTTTTCTTTTTCTGCCTACTTTTATTTTACACTAAGCCGCATAAAAATTGTCGTACAGATACGCCGGCAGATTTTTTGTCAGATTGTCTGAAAATTCTGCAAAAACTTTATTTTTTTTAATCTGAGTATCTCCGCTCTGACATAAAGCGGATTTTTTAATACTGCTGCAATATTGCAGACATCAAAACCTATTGTAACCTTATAACAATTTTGTCGGATAAACCGACCGATAAATCAAAATACTGAGGTAAATGGCTTGTATCTGAAAGCCGTTACGCCTAAGTGTAACGGCTTTTTTGCGGCTAAAGAGAACGAGTTGCGGGAGTCGGCTGAAAAATTAGTATTGCAATTTGTAGAATTATGGTGTATAATATCATTAAGAATATTTCTCCTTGAAAGGACGATAGGTATTTGCAGCTTGTCTTGCCCTGATAGATGAACTAACTGACAGGAAAAAAATTCAAAAATTTGTATTATACATACAAAAAATATGATGTTTAAAAAAGATAGGCTTGTTAAAATCACCGAAAATTTAGAAAAATAAAAATTTTTTGACGTGATTTCTCTTTCTGCGTGGTCTATTATATAGCGGCAGGCGAAAAGCAATTTGAATTTTATCCGCTTTCCGAGTTTAAATATCGGCAAAAATTGTGCAATATATATATATATATCACAATTTGTTCAAATTTACAAATTTGATAAATTATCCTAAAGTTTTTGAAGTTCCTGCCGATGTATATTATAAGAGTAGTCACATTAATGGAGAGGAATTTTTATTATAACAAGTATGAAACGAAACGAACTTTACAAAAAGTTTATTGATTAAAAAGCCATAAAGCTGCCTTTTGAAGTTACTGTAAGACAGGAAAGTCAGTTTTTTGATTTAGGAGAATACAACATGAATTATCTTCGTACAAATATCCGATCATTTATGAAACGCGAACCCGCAATGTTTTTTCTGATATTGTTATGCAGCTTTACAGCGGCTGTAATTCTGTATTTTTCACTTGGCATGATCGTTCATTATCAGGAAAACAGACGGCGCGGCGATATTAATGCCTATGATGTGCGTATTTATTATACCGCTTTAGAAAATGCACAAAGAGCAAACAATCCGGATTATGAACAAAAAGCGGAAAATTATCTTGAAACAGAAAAGAATATGGATTATATGACTGTCGGTGAACTGCGGGATTTTCTTAAAGATGTTCCGAAAGAGCTTTTTATTAATTGCAGTCAGCTGATAGTAAATGCTTATTATGATGCAGATAACGCGTATGTTGAATTCATGGATGACAGCGGCGCAATGGCTTCGGAAAAAATTTATCAGGTGAGATTCTCTTTTCACTATGATGAAGCATCACAAATTATTTCGCCAATTCCGCAAACAACGCAAAAATTGATTTATGGAGATTACCTGAGTATTGAAGATGAAACATACGGCACTCATAATGCGGTAATCGGAATTGGTGTATATAATGATCTGTTTGTAGAAGGACGAAAAAAAGATCCGGATCTGGGGTATGATGTAAATTATGACAGCAGTTACAATTTTGAAGAGCATACGGAATTTACGCTTTTCGGTGAGACTTATCATATTGTAGGTGTAACAGAAGGTACAGACATTGATGTTCCATTTAATTCTCTTAATAACGAATTGCCTGTTTGTACCTTCTGGTCAACATTTATGACGTTCGTTTATGATATTCCTGTTACAAATCAGCAGGAGGAATTGCTTCGGCAGTATATTGATAATGTATATACCGGATCATTAAGTGTTGAAGAATTGGAGCATACATACATTAATACATCATTTTATACAATGCTGATTGCGGTATTAATATTGGTGATAATAATTGCAGTTACAAATATAGCTGTTATTTTCCGTTATATCCTTATGAAACGCCGAAAGCAGATCGCAATTTTTAAATTATGCGGCTGCTGCAATTGTACAGCAATGTTTGTAGAGGAGGGAATGGTGCTGACAATTCCTGCGTTTCTTGTTGGTACGCTTGTTTATATGTTATTACTTCGTCCGTTATTTGCCGATATGTTTGTATTTATGGGTGCTGCATATTCTTTATGGAGCCTTATCGCTGTATTTTTTATGTTTACTTTTCTTGCTTTTGCGGCATTATATATTTCCGTTTATCCTGTTGTAAATAAGACACCTGTTACCATATGGAAGGAGGGAACGTAATGCTGAAAATAGCTTGGAAACGTTTTGTTTCTTCTTTTCACATACATATTTTTGTCGCTGTTCAGATGAGTATCGTGCTTTCGGTTTGTCTGATTATGATTTTCTCGGTATTTTCCAGATTTGAATATTATCTTCCTCTGAAAGATATAATGAATGGCAATGCTTCGGCAGTGCAGCTCAATGGTGTTTATCAGATTCCCGGAACAAATAATTCAGTCAGTAAGATCCTATTCCGCGATATTGATAAATTGTCCAAAACTTTTCCGGATAAAGCGCACACATGGTACACACGTTACGATCCGCTTATTATTCCTGCCGAAAGAAACGATCAGAAATGTATTTTTATAAGTTATACAGAAAATACTTATTTGCTTTATGAACCGAAAATGAAACAAGGAAAATGGTATGATATTCTTTCGTCCGGTATGACAGAAAGCGGAAATATTCCTGTAATTGTTTGTCCGCATAATGTAAATTATAAGATCGGAGATACACTTGAAGTGAAAAAAGCGGTTACTTATGACGAAGTCGATCCGTCTGCGGTGTATCTTGAGATATGCGGTATTTTAGATGAAAAGGCTATGCTGTTCGGAGGATACAGCGGAAACGGACTGCATAATCATACTTCATTCTATAGTCTTGCGGAAGATTTTTTTGCAGATCCGGATCCTGATAAAAAAATAGCTTTATTTATTCTGCCGCAGGAAGCGGTCGATAGTTTGGACATTGTCGCAGAGGTTGCTCAGTGTAATGGGATCATTACTTACGGTAATGACATTTCGCAGGAACAGGTAGTAATTAATACCGAACGTCTGCAAAATATGATAAGACTTCCGGCAGAAAATATTGCAAGCATAAAGGATTTCAGTTTGTTATATATAATGCAGCAAGTATATGCACTTCTGCCGTTATTCATATGTATTGCTGTTCTCACACTTATAAGCAGTATTTGCACAAGTGCGGTCATTACAAAGAAAAACATCCGGAGTTATGCGATTTTCCATATATGCGGAGCGACTTCCGGAAAGTGTGTATTGATCTGTATATTTCAGACGATGTTTGTTTCTTTAATTTCATCTTTACTTACCGTCTGCATAATAATTATTATTTCAAACATAATGGATTTTTCTGTTATATTAAACCAATACAGCGTATTACTTTGCGGCATTGTTATTACACTGCATATATTGTTATCATCAATTCTGCCTTTTAATATGCTCAAAAGTAATTCGCTGAAAAATGTTTTGCAATAAGAAAGGCAGTGGAATAATGATCACTTTGTCACATATCAAAAAAGTATACAATCAAGGAAAAGTAAATGCTTATGAAGCATTACCGGTTTGTCGAAAATATCAGCCGAAAGGCCGGCTTTTTTGACAAACTGTCGCCGCACCTTGAATTTAAGATGCGGCGATTTTTTTGTTATAGAGTAAGAGTATTTACATTCTTGCCGTTTTTTAACAATAAATATTACTTATGTAAAATTTTATAAAACCGCTTGATTTGTGTCCGATTGCGTACTATACTATATATGTTTGAATTATTTATCTCGAACTGTATATTTTCCTGATGAA
>CANRFB010000139.1 GCA_947629785.1 uncultured Clostridia bacterium
AGGCTATAAGCTTTATTATCGGCACAATTCGCGGCTGTTAATCGGTTTGTAGCTTTGCGAATACCTAAGACGGGCGCGCAATTGGTTTTCCTCTTGCGCGCCCGCTTTTTATCCAAAGGAGGTTAAATAATGTTAAAGAAAATAATAGCATTAATATCGGCGGCGATAATAGTATTAAATGCTTTTGTCATGGGCGCATTCAGAGCAGAAGCGGCATTTACTCCCGCCGCCGCCCCTGTCGTTGAGGAAATAATAGAAGCTTTGCTTGTAGCTATGGGCGTTGGTTCATCTGATACAGTGGGGCAGATGAGTTTTGACGGTAAGATAAATTCCCTTGATAGTTATTTACAATCTTCCGATAAATCAGTAAAAATGAATTTTTAAATACACTTTTCGACCCTACTTATGAAGTTAACAAAGAACTTGTTGATACATTTTCAAAGTCCGAAGTACAAGCGGCAATAGATGTATTGCGTGCTGTTCCGCGTAAATGGCTTGAAGATTTGTTTTCCGATTATGAAGTATTATCTGCAAATTTACAGTCTACATTTGATTTAAGAGGTTACGGCGCTGCAGCTGCGGGTATTAATTATCATAGTGAAAGTGATTATGAAATAAGATATTGTGATTATATTTTAATTTCTAATGATAGAAAAACTTTTTCTTTAAGAAATAAGCATTTAATATATTATACAAGAAATGGTGATACTACAAGATCTTCTGGTAGTCAAATTTGTTCTTATAATGAGCATATTAAATTTTATGGTGATGTTCGTTATGAAAACGGCGAAAAAGCCCCTACAGATTCCGCAATTCCCGATTTAGACTTTACTATCGGAGAACTTCCGGACGGAACGCCCGTTACAATAGAGGACTTGCTCGGAACAGACGGAACAGTTAACGGTCAGGACGTTCTTCCGCACTGGGACTCTTTTCTTGATGACTCGCTTCTTGACTTAATTAACGCTATACTCGACCAAGTAAAACAAGCCGAACAAGCAAGAGATGATTTTGACAAGGACATAGACAAAGCTATAGAAGATTATTACAACGAAGAACTCGGACAGCAAATTGCCGAAATCTCTCCCGAAAATGTATCTGATGTAAAAACAGCTGTTTCAGAAGTAGCCGCTACTGTTCCGCTTTTTGGTGATGTTCGTTCGTATTTGCCGCGATTATTAAAGCTTTTTGTAATCGACAGCAAGCCGAACGATATAACTATAACTATTTCTTTAAAGCCTCTTGCAGATTTTGAAAAAACATATACGTTAATCAAGTATTCATGGTTCCAAGGCGGCGAATTTTCGGAGATGTTGCTTTTTGTCCGTAGGTTTGCAACTCTCCTTGTCTCTGTATTTTTGCTTTTAAAGATATATAAGCGCGTGGTCGGCTTCTTTGGCGGCGTTGCCGATTACAAAGACAGCCATAATATATAAAGGAGGTTAACTCATGGATATATCGGGCATTATATTCACTTTCTTGTATACGCAGGTTTTTAAGCTTTTGAATATTGAACCGCTTATGAGTTATGACGGCTATAGCAGTGTAACAGATATTGACATACAAGGTATTTTTGATACTTGTTTAAAGCTTTCCGAAATGTTCAAAGACCTGTTTGCATGGGCGAATTTATTTATCGATGTAAAATTTTTATTCTTGCTTGTCTTTCTTGTTTTACTTCTTGATTTGTTACAGTGTTGTAAACGTATGATACAATTTATAATAGAATTTATCCCGTTCTTTTAAGGTAGGTGTTTTAAATGCAAGCATTAACAGGACTTTTAAAAATTTTCTGGTCTCTGTTCGAGAAGTGTATAATAGCACTTCTTTTAGCGGTCGCGCCTATTGTCTTGATGATGTTAGTTTTCTTCTTGTGGTATAAATTCATTAAGAAAATTCCGTTTCCGAAAAGACTCGCGCCGCCCACAAACTTTAAGCGGAATTTCTTTGTCCGTCTGTTCTGGGATTTCCCGAAGCGTTTCGTCCTTGATAGGTTCACACAAGACCCCGACCGATATAAAAATACGGCTATAATCATATTCGAGGGAGAGCAGGGAAGCGGCAAAACGATAGCCGCCGTGCAATATATCTATGAGGAATTGCGCAAATATCCTCTTGCCCAGTTCTCCGCAAATATAGACGTTAAGGGTCAATCTGAACTTCTTGAGGATATAAACCAGATAATCGAGACCGATAATGGCATTTACGGTCAATTAAATCTCCTTGACGAAATACAGAACTGGTTCAACTCAAACGAGAGTAAAAACGTTCCTGTTGAGTTTGTTGGGGAAATTTGCCAACAGCGGAAACAATCAAAAGCAATCATCGGCACAACACAACGCTTCAACAGAATGTCAAAGCAATTACGGCAGGAGACTACATGGTTAATGCGCCCCATGACTATTATGGGCTGTCTTACTATAGTCAGGAAGTACAAGCCAAAAGTGGACGCTGACGGGCAAATCTCGGACATGAAGCTTCAAGGCTGTTACTTCTTTGTTCATTCGGACGAATTACGGGAAGCTTACGACACATACGCAAAGGTAAAGCGGCTCAATCTCAAAGGCTTTAAACCTAAATCTGAGAGGTACGGCGAGGAAACGGAGAACCGCCCCGCCGCCGCCGAATGACCGCCGCTTGCGGCGTGTCTCGGCGGTGTGCGGCGGGTCTCCTATATTACTTGATATTAACCTTAAAAAGGTGCCACCTAAAAAATGGAAGTGATGGAAATTGATTGATTTGAATTCTACAAAACCCGCTGTATCGGTCAAATTTAACACAAAAATCAAGGTATATCCGAACGGATTTACAAATACAACTTATTGCACGCATCAGATTTTCAAGCTTAAAGGCTATGAGGAGCGCAAGCGAGTCAAGTACAAGGAAAAGCGAGAGCGCAAAAAGTCGGATAGTAAACCGAGAGAGGATAACCTGAAACATTCTAAGGAAAAAATATTTGATATAGTTCTTCTGAATGATTTCAAATATTTTATTACAGGTACATTTGCAGAAAATGAAAATTTTGACAGGACAGACCCCGCCGAAGTAATAAAGCCACTTCTTCAATGGTTGAAACATCAAACCGCGAGAAAAGGCTTGCAATACGTTTTGACCGCAGAGCGGCACAAAAACGGCGGAATACATTTTCACGCGCTTGTCAATGACGTGTTGCCGCTGACGTATTCCGGACGGCGATTATATCAGGGTCAGGCGTGGATAGAGCAGGATATTTTAAAAGAGCGCGACAGCTTCGAGCCTTACAAGAAGATATATAACATAGATAATTGGAAATATGGATATTCAACGGCGATTTCTTGTGATAATAATAAATTAAAATTAGCGCGGTATGTAACGAAGTATATAACCAAGGGAAACGATAAGATTTTTGGAAAGTATTATTGGAGTAGTAAGAACATAGAACGAGAACCACGGATTATATTAACAATGTCGGATTTCAGCGAAGTAGAGGAGCAGGAGTTTTCCCCTAATGGTACAAGTTACAGATTTAAGTATGATGTGTATTTCAGTGATTTAGCGATACAACTTTCAGAAATGTATGATAGTGAGATAATAGAAGTTTTAGAAGATAACGAAAGAATTCAAGGATTAAAGCATGATGATAAAGCGGAATAACGCTTTACATAAATTTTAAAAAAGAGAGGTAAAAAACTATGGAAATTTTTCACTTTGAGACATGGGGCGTTGTTCTTATGTGCGTATTTGGCACTGTATGGCTCGTTACAACGATTTTGGACGTACGCCG
>CANRFB010000140.1 GCA_947629785.1 uncultured Clostridia bacterium
CTCCTGTTTGTATATACTTAGTATACACCATTATCAGCGTTTTGTCAATATAGAAAATGAAATTTTACTGTAAAATTTTGAGAAATGGAAACAGCCGGATATGACCTTTATGATCATGTCCGGCTGTTTTTTTCAGTATAGATCATTTTTTTGTTTACTTTTTGTTGATAATTTCATCAGGAAACATTGACGCGTTTATAAGATCCGCCGGAGCAACGTCCAGTGCATCGGCAATATCGTATAAAACTTCAAGGGAAAAGCTGTTTGCGGCATTCGGGGCTTCAATAATGCTAAGAAGAGAGCGGCTTATATTTGCTTTTTCGGCAAGCTTTTCTTGTGAAAGACCGCGCACTCTGCGAAGTGAGGATATGGCGATTCCCAATTGTATGAATCGGTCGCGATTTTTAAAAGCTACTTCTTTCCTCATAAGCACTCTCCCTTTAATGAATTATATTAACATTATATCATTTTCTGGAAATTTATACAGTATTACAAATAAAGCTATTGACTTACTTATAAGACAATGGTATAATATATGTAACAAAATATGCTTTTGTAAGACTAATTTCCATTTTATAACATTATATTAAAGGAGTTTTTGCTATGTCAATTTTTAAATGCAAAATGTGCGGCGGCGCACTTGAAGTAAGCGAAGGAATGACCGTTTGTGAGTGTGAATTCTGCGGAACTACACAAACCATACCCAAGACTCGTGACGATGTTGCGGCAAATCTTTTTAACCGTGCAAACAATCTCCGCAGCAAGTGCGAGTTTGACAAGGCGCAGGAAATTTACGAGAAAATCGTAAACAGTGATCCAAACGAAGCAGAGGCTTACTGGGGGATCGTGCTTTGCAAATACGGTATCGAATATGTTGAAGATCCGTCAACTTTCAAGAAAGTTCCAACCTGTCACAGAACACAGTTGGAGTCGGTACAGTCGGACGTCGATTATCAATCCGCGCTTGAACACGCCGATTCCATTCAGCGCGATATTTACGAAAAAGAAGCAGCAGAAATTGACCGTCTGCAAAAAGATATTCTTGCAATTGTGCGGAATGAAAAACCTTTTGATGTTTTCATTTGCTACAAGGAAACGGACGATGCCGGCAAGCGCACTCAGGATAGTGTTATCGCAAACGATATTTATCATCAGCTTACGCAGGAGGGTTTCAAAGTTTTCTACGCGGCGATAACTCTTGAAGATAAACTCGGTCAGGAATATGAGCCGTACATATTTGCCGCACTGAACAGCGCAAAAGTTATGCTTACAATCGGCACAAAACCCGAATATTTCAATGCGGTGTGGGTTAAAAACGAGTGGAGCAGATTTCTGAAAATTGCCCAGAGCGACAGGAGCAAACTGCTTATTCCGTGCTATAAAGATATGGATGCATATGATCTGCCGGAGGAGTTTTCTCACTTGCAGGCGCAGGATATGGGCAAGATAGGCTTCATAAATGATATTATCCGCGGAATTAAAAAAGTTCTCACAAAGCCGGAAGAGAAAACGGAGAAAACAGTTGTTGTATCATCTTCATCAAGTGCAAATGTTGAAAATCTTCTGAAAAGAGGTATGTTCTGTCTGGAAGACAAAAAATGGAAAGATGCAAATGAATTTTTTGAACAAGTCCTTAATGAAAATGCGGAAGAACCGAGAGCGTACCTGGGCAAATTGCTTGCGGACTGTAAGGTAAGTTCAGAGGACGGATTGAATTACATTGAAGAAGATATAGGAGAAAATAATTTCTTTCAAAAAGCAGTACGCTTTGCAGATGAAGAGTTTAAAAATAAACTTGAAAATTACAGAAAACAGGGAATTTATAATAAAGCCGTATCTATTGCATCGGCAGGAACAAGTGATAAATATAAAGAAGCAATAGAACTGTTTGAAAGTTTAAATGAATTTAAGGATTCTGATGAGCAGATAGAAATTTGCAAAAATGGGATAAATGAAAATATCTATCAGTCGGCGATAAAAGAATATAAAGAAAATCATATAGAAAATATTGAAAAAGCCATTAAAACCTTTGAAAGTATAATTGACTATAAAGACTCTGCCCAAATAATTGAAAAATGCAATGATAAAATAAAAGAAATTAAATACAGTTCAGCAAAACAAAATTACAACAGTGATTCAATAGAAAAAATTATAATGGCAGAAAGAATATTTCGTGAAATAATAGAATATAAAGATTCGGCAAAAATGATCGAACGCTGCCGTGAAAAACATCATGAACTTGAAGAAGCAGCGAAAGAAGAAAAGCGAATCGATGAAGAATTAAAACGTCTGGCAGAAGAACAAGCCATAAAAAAGGAAAAAATGAGGAAAACATTTGCAATTGCAATAGTTGCTGCTATTATTGTTATAATACTATCAATAATATTATTAAATAAATTGTATGTTGAACCTAAAAATGTATATGATAATGCAACTCGGCTGTATGAATCCGGTCAATATAGAGAAGCAATCGCCAAATATGAAAGCATTATAGGCTTTAGTGATTCAGCCGAACAGGTACAAAAAGTAAAAAATGCAATATATGCAAATGCAGGAAATTTGATGATAAGCGGTAATTTTGAAGAAGCCATTGAAGAATTTAAATATCTCGGTGATTTTATGGATTCTGCTGAAAAATTAACCGATTCACATACAGGATTAGCCATATCACAAGCAAAAAACGGACAATTTTATGATGCTTATCATACTTGTCTGGACAATAATTTGCCTTTTGAAAACATGATGAAAGATAATGGGCTCGGAGATAAATACAATGAGTATTATAATAAATTTAAAAGTTATGCAGGGAAATATTTTCAGGAATATCGTGGTGAACTTGATTATGACGTATATATAGATGTTACAATAAATGAAGATGATTGGACATTTTCAATTGTAAAAACATATGACCTTGATGAAAAACATGTTTATGACATTGGTCAATATGACTTTTCATTTGACAAGAGAGAAAAATATGATTCTATTTATGGATATGATTTTGAAACTGAGGGTTTTATAATAGATAATATGGTGGAAAACTGTCCATTCACATTTGTAAAGGCAAACTAATAAAATAAATGTTTCTCGAGGAGGAAATTTCATGTCAATTTTTAAATGCAAAATGTGCGGCGGCGCACTTGAAGTAAGTGAGGGAATGACCGTCTGCGAGTGTGAATTCTGCGGAACTACACAGACCATACCCAAGACACGTGATGATGTTGCGGCAAATCTTTTTAACCGAGCGAACAATCTCCGCAACAAATGCGAGTTTGACAAGGCGCAGGAAATTTACGAGAAGATCGTAAACAGTGATCCTAACGAAGCTGAGGCTTATTGGGGAATTGTTCTTTGCAAATACGGTATCGAATATGTTGAAGATCCGTCAACTTTCAAGAAAGTTCCCACCTGTCACAGAACACAGCTTGAATCTGTACAGTCGGACGTTGATTATCAGTCTGCCCTTGAACACGCCGACTCCATTCAGCGTGATATTTACGAAAAAGAAGCAGCCGAGATCGACCGCCTGCAAAAGGATATTCTTGCAATTGTGCGGAACGAAAAGCCCTTTGACGTTTTCATATGCTACAAGGAAACGGACGATTCCGGCAAGCGAACTCAGGACAGCGTTATCGCAAATGATATTTACCATCAGCTTTGAAATGCTCCCCAAAAGTTAGACAATGTGGTATAATATAAATATGCCGAAAGGAAGTCTAAAGAAAGGGGGCA
>CANRFB010000141.1 GCA_947629785.1 uncultured Clostridia bacterium
ACTGGAAATACTGAAAACGGCAAAGGAACGAAGGATAAGTACGGCTGCGGAGACCTGCGGCTGCTGTGATAAGGAAATCCTCTCATAAAGGAAGAAATGGAACTCCAAAGCAAAATCAAAGACCTTAAAATGGAGAAAAATCGCTTTTCCGAAAACCTCTATGATATGCAGGATAAGATCAGAGTAAAATATCCTCAGAAGATAAGGCAGCTTGAACTGCAAATCAAGCACAACTCAACAGACCTTGAAACAGCGAACACAGCCGAATTTACGGTAAATGACGATAATAAGAAAGTATACCCGATCACAATAAACGGCACTGTCTACAATGACCGTAAAGAGGGCGGTAATGCGATCAAGAATGTTATAGCGGAGAATTTTGCCGCATTGAGTTCCGGCACGAGCATTGAAATAGGTGAATACAGAGGTTTAAAGCTGTCTTTACAGTATAGTGACTTCAATAAAAACTTTATAGGTTGCCTTTCAGGAGAAAAGCCGCACTACTGCACGCTTAACCCGTCAACGGATATAGGAAATATTGTAAGGCTTGACAATTGCATTAACAATATCGCTGATGAAATTAAGAAAACAGAGGAGGAAATCGCATATTTAAAGAAAGACCTTGAAATAATGCAGACAGATGTTGACAAGCCGTTTCCGAAAGCGAATGAACTCTTGCAAGCCGAAACAAGACTTGAAGAAGTGCATATTGAACTTTCAGAGTTTGAACTGGAAGATGATAGCAACGAAAAGGACTTATATGAACGTCTATGCGATATATTCAGCGAGCTTATGTCAGGCGATACCAATTCTGTATGCTGTCACCTTGAAAACAGGGATATTACGGCAGAAATGCAGAATGACAATATTATACTCACCGATAAGATAAAAGGTATAGAATTTTCAAAAACGATCCACATAGATTATGTCAACGAGAAAGCTGCTCCTGCTTTTAATGGGGTTGACTCTAATTCCTCACGATCTATCTATGTTGCGATTGATAAATTACTTGATGAATTTGAATTTTTTGATTTTCAGGACAATGCCAAAACTATCCAATGTGGCATAGCTATCTGATTGTAAAAACCGTGTGCGGATTTTCGTACACGGTTTTTCTTGACTTTATGTTTCAAATGTTATATAATTAACTTAACAAGGCAAAATATATTTACTTTATGAAAGGGGAAATACTTATGATGTATCCGTTTTTAACTCTTGATGATGAAACAGAAATCACTCATTCCGATTATCTTGAAAATGGAAAAGTAAAAGTTTACATTGAAAAACCTGATGAAAAAGATTGTTTCCATCATATGACTTGCTATCTACCCGATTATAGCATTGAAGAAATCTATGGATTTAATAAATCGGAAGTAGATAATCTTTTGGAGATAATACGTTCAACCGCTCACCTTATTATTGAATTTTCCAGAACAGGAGGATTTAACAATGCCGCAGGTCTTTAAGGTCGGTCCGTATTGGGTATATTTCTGGTCAAATGAAAATGATCCATTAGAACCCATACACGTTCATATTTCAGAGGGCAAGCCACAGGCAGATAGTACAAAGATATGGATAACATCGGCAGGAAAATGTTTGCTTGATAATAATGATTCGCATATTCCAAGACGCACTTTAAGTAATATTATTAAGGTCATTGAAGCAAGAAGTGATGAAGTAATTGAAAAATGGAAAGAGCATTTTGGAGAAATACGCTTTTACTGCTGAACTCATTCATTGATCTCCTCAAACACTTCCCCCTCAACGCTAACCACATCATCAAGAGGAATAACCGTTCCGTCTGTAAATACTATCTCCCGTCCGATCTCATCAACGCGGCGTGCATTTCCTATTTTGGTGAAATATGCGCCGCCCTCTTTTTTCTTATCACGGACAAAATACGTTACTCCAACAAGCGGACGTTCGGGAAGTATTTCTGAAAGAAAAGCAATTCTGTCGTTAAGTGTATTCTCATCATCTTCCGTGAGAATAAACTTACTGTCAGTTAAACGCGCTGTTTCAGCGATTGCCTCGTCGTGTCCAACAAGAGCGGCGAACGGAGAAAACTGCGCTGCCCGTTCCATAGCTGACATTCGCGGTCTTGAAGTTTGCCGAGGGTAGGGCAGATCAATAATGTCATCATATTTGTGCTCATTTTCCATAATTTATGCTTTGTGACCGCCAATTTGAGCGTTACGCGCTGCGGCAGTCGCACCTTTCTCAAAATTCATTCCCTTTAATACGGCGTTTTTGCCGTATTTTTCTTTTAATCCCACAACTGCTTTCTGCAAATTGTGTTCCCGTTCAAGTTCTCTCTTTTCGGCTTGCCGTTCTTTTTCTGCTTTTTCCCAATCGGTAAATAAGTCAAGCTGTTCGGCTGAATTATCTTCCGTTACACTGTTTTCGTCAACAACTTTGCAAGCGGCGATCGTGATACGCCGTGACAGTAAATCCCTATCAACAATACGGTCAAATAATCCCATTGTTGCTGCTGTTATCAGCTTGTTTGATGAAGTGGGAAATTTCAGATTGACAGTGCCGTGAGCGTGCTTTGGTATCTTCCGTCCGTACCTATCAGTGGTTGTTTCACCGCTATATTTTTTGCCGTTTTTCAGATTTTCAACATCATATCCTATTGTCAGAACGATCTGATCGGTAACAAGACTTTTCTTTACAAGGTCAAGTACCAGCATATCCGTCATTTCCTTAACAACAAGACGTGTCTTTTCATAGTCATACGGTTCTTGTAAAACCTGTCCGCTGCTGATACTGTTACTTTCAGGCTTGTAGGATTTTATATCCGCAATTGTGCAAGGTTCATAACCCCAAGCGTGATCTATAAGCAGTTCCGTATTTACGCCGAATAACTTGTAAAGCAGTTCCTCGCTACGATATGCTTTCGGACTTCCGAGGGAACAGGCAGCAACGTCACCCATTGTGTATATTCCATACTCCTCTAATTTTGCCGCATATCCGCGACCAACTCTCCAGAAGTCGGTTATTGGAGTATGTGACCACAGTTTTTGCCTATAACTCATTTCATCAAGTTCAGCGATCCTCACTCCGTCTTTGTCCGGCGGCATTTTTTTAGCTACGATGTCCATAGCAATTTTTGCAAGATACAGATTTGTGCCGATCCCAGCCGTTGCGGTAATGCCCGTGGTTTTCAGAACGTCCCGTATCATAGTCATAGCAAGTTCGTGAGCGGTCATTTTGTAGGTATTCAAGTATGGCGTAACATCAATGAAAACCTCGTCAATGGAATAAACGACAATATCTTCGGGAGCAACATATTTCAGATATACATTGTATATCCTTGTGCTGTATTCCATATAGTAAGCCATTCGCGGAGGGGCAACAATATATGAAACTTCAAGTTTTGGATCGGCTCTCAATTCGCTGTCAAAGTATGATTTTCCCGAAAATTCTTTGATATGCGCTTTGTATTTTCGTTGAGAATTTACTTTTGCAACTTGCTGAATAACTTCAAACAGGCGAGGACGTCCGGGAATGCCGTAAGATTTCAAAGAGGGCGAAACAGCAAGTACAATGGTTTTCTCCGTCCTGCTCTCGTCCGCAACAACAAGATTTGTATTCAATGGATCAAGCCCACGTTCAACACATTCTACGCTCGAATAAAACGATTTCAGATCCACTGAAATGTACTGCCGTTTTTGTTCGGACATCTCATCACCTTCTTTCAAACCTATTATACCACA
>CANRFB010000142.1 GCA_947629785.1 uncultured Clostridia bacterium
AAATTTTTTTTTTTTTTTTTTTTGGGTCATATCTATTGACAACGCAGACTGTATGGGACGGCTTTGTTTTGAACTGGGAAATCGTCATCTTTCAATTTCAATTTCCGATGATACGGTAAAAGCTCCTTATGACGAACCGACTTTTGAATATCTGAAAAAGCTCGGATTTGATGTATCAAAAGTAAATGAAGAATTTACGGATTTTATTGAATGTAAAGCACATTCTCATGTACACGATCATCATGGATAATATCGGTTTTTTAACATTAATGCAGGCATTTGACAGTTTGTTTCCTATCGGTGCATATGCTTTTTCAAACGGAATGGAGACTTATGTTCAGCGCGGTATCGTCACGGACAAAAACACTCTTTCCGAATTTCTTGACGGTTAGCTGCACATTCTCCCCACGACCGATCTCGGCTTTGCCGCAAAAGCGGCTTTGGGAGAAAATATTGAATTTCTTGACGAATTATGTTCAGCGTCAAAAACTCCTTATGAACTCAGGAATTGCAGCGAAAAATTATCCACCGCTTTCTTGAAAGCAGAAAATTTTCTTGGAAATTATCCGCTTTTAGAAAAATATTCGCAAAGCATTTCAATGGGAAAATGCAAAGGAAATCATTCGATTGCCGTCGGGATCTTCATATCGGAAACGCACTCGGATATTCAGACAGGCTTGCAGATGTATTGTTACAATCTGCTTTCGGCAATGGTGAACCACGCAGTGAAATTAGTTCCTTTAAGGCAGCTGGACGGGCAAAAAGCACTTTCAGAAGCAATAAGAAAAATTCCGTCGGCAGCAGAAAAAGCAATTGAAATTAATATTGATTCGTTGGGAACAAGCGGTTTCGGCTTTGATCTGCGCTCTATGCAGCATGAAAAATTATATTCAAGGATATATATTTCATGACAGCAAATATCGGGGAGGAAAATTTTATGTCATATGTAAAGATAGGAGTAGGAGGTCCCGTAGGCTCGGGAAAAACCGCTCTTATAGAACGTCTTACACGGAAAATGTCCGAAGAATACAGTATTTGCGTTGTAACAAATGATATTTATACAAAGGAAGATGCGGAATTCCTTATAAAAAATTCAGCGCTTCCGCCCGAAAGAATAGTCGGTGTTGAAACGGGCGGCTGTCCGCATACCGCAATACGCGAAGATTGTACAATGAATCTTGAAGCCGTTGAAGAAATGGCAAAAAAATTTCCCGATGTCCGTATAATTTTTATCGAAAGCGGCGGGGATAATTTATCCGCAACTTTTTCTCCCGACCTTGCAGACGCGGCGATCTACGTCATTGACGTGGCGCAAGGCGAAAAGATCCCGCGGAAAGGCGGTCCGGGCGTTACCCGTTCGGATCTTCTTGTTATCAACAAGACTGATCTTGCTCCGATGGTAGGTGCGGATCTTGATGTTATGGCACGGGATTCCGAAAGAATGAGAAACGGCAGACCGTTTATTTTTACAAACCTTATGTCCCTTGACGGCGTTGACAAGGTAATAGATTGGATAAAAAAGAATGTGCTTTTTGAGGATCTGACATGAGCAGACTTTATATACTTGCGGAAAACAAAAACGGCAAAACCGTTATTTCTGACTGTGAATTTACATCGCCGATAAAAATTGCAAAACCTTTTTATCATGAAAATTTTACGGAAATAATAATGATGACTGCCAGCGCGGGAATGTTGGACGGCGATATTTACGATATTGAAATTAAAGTATGTTCAGGCGCGAAATTAAAATTTACGGGGCAATCATTTACAAAAATATTCAAATCAGGAGAAAAAGGCAGTGCATTTCAAAAAGTAAAAATTCATGTTGAAAGCGGCGGAACTCTTTTTTATTTACCGAAACCGATAATTCCATTTGCCGAAAGCTGTTTTGAAAATCGGGCGGAGATCCGCCTTGAAAATTCATCACATTTTGTCATGGGAGATATAATTTCCTGCGGACGAAAGGAAATGAATGAAGAATTTCTTTTTAATGAATATCGTTCAAGAGCAACGGTCTGCATTGACGGAAAGCTTGATTTTCTTGATAATATCAGTCTTGTTCCGAAAGAATTTTCTCCGGCGGGGATCGGATTTTTTGAAAGATATTCTCATATCGGAACATATTATTTTTACGGCGTTGATGTTCCGGAACTGTCCGACATTACGGGAGCAGAATTTGCGGCAACAAATACTTATCGGGGAAATTGCATCAGGGTCGCTGCCGATTCTGCGGAGAAGATCTTTTCAAACGAAGCTGCGATCCGTTTCTGACAATTACAGATATTTATAGCATGATTTGACAAAATAATATTTTTATGATATTATCATAATGTCGGGTATTTATCCGATAGATCAGGAGCGTGAGATGAGATATTATGAGAAAAATAATTGGGATCATGCCGCTTTACGACGATGAAAAAGAAAGTTACTGGATGCTGCCGGGATATATGAAAATGCTTGAAGCAGAAAATGCGATACCGTTAATGCTCCCTCTTACGTCTGAAACGGAAGAATTAGATTATTTTCTTGAGATATGCGGCGGATTTCTTCTGACCGGCGGACATGATGTATCTCCGTCCGTTTATCATTCGGAAAGAAAGCCATGGTGCGGTCCATGCTACGAATTGCGGGATGAAATGGAGCAATATATTTTAAAGAACGCTGTAAATATGGATAGATCCGTTCTGGGCATATGCCGCGGGATCCAGTTTATGAATGCCTGTTACGGCGGTACATTGTATCAAGATCTGAAAACAGAGCATAACAGTCGCATAGACCATCATATGAAACCGCCATATAACCGAAATGTACATCAAGTTACAATAAAAAAGGACACACCGCTTTATAATATTTTGGGTAAGGAACAAATGGGCGTAAACAGTTATCATCACCAAGCAATTAAGGATCTGTCGCCAATTTTTCATGAAACGGCATTTTCAGAAGACGGTTTGATCGAAGGAATATATATGCCGTCTCACAAGTTTATAATGGGTGTTCAATGGCATCCCGAATTTTCCTATGTTGTTGATGAAAACAGCAGAAAGCTTATAAATGCTTTCGTGAATTCAATTTGATGAAATTCTTTATAGAAAGCAAGGGATACATTTCTGAAAGTAATCGTGTTTTAATTTTTATACAAAATCGTCACACCTTAAATTAAAATATATTTAAACGATACTCAATCAAAATCGACTATTGTCAAAATATAAAAACAGACCTCAAATAAAGTCGGTTTACGAAAAATTTATACGGGAGTATGTCATAACCGTAAAACGGCAGGTCATGCTTTTTGCAAAACTCCTCTAACCAGAAATCACGGCAACAGCATTTACTTTTTATGAGCAAAAAGAACAGAAAGTAAGACATCAGGATTAAGAGAAGCCTTAAATCTCATTCTTTTCTTACTAAGGCGACCATATTTAGCCTGATTTAAAAGAGAAAGTGCAGTTTTACGCAAAATATTCAAATTTAACGGAGAATTATCTTTCCTTGCCCTTGAAGCATCTTCTCTGAAAATAACATCAAGACACCAATGCAGTTGATTTTCAATAGACCAATGTTTTCGTACAGCATATGCAAATTCATTAATATCCGTCAGCGATGTAATAAAATATCG
>CANRFB010000143.1 GCA_947629785.1 uncultured Clostridia bacterium
AAGTGGTATTTTAGACAAAATATGATTTATTATGTTGTATAATATGCTTGAAATCCTTAAGTTGATGACATTGCCCTCGTGGCTCCCTCTCTCCTTAATCCTATCCCCTTTCGCCCAAGCCGGTAAGGGTTTAACTTAAAGAAACCGACATATAAATTTTGCTGAACTTTACGCGTCCTTGCGAATTTATTTAAGCAACGCTTTAATAGTCTGCTCTGAAATTTAAAGTTGAACCATCATAACAGGGTTTGTAAAGTACACCTACACTTTGAGTTCAATGTATGACTTTGTTAAGTCTGTCAAAATTTAGTCGTTTAACGGACTTTACAAAGTCTTACGTGTGTTGCGTACAAAACTTAAATAGTCCGTTCTATAAATGAAAATTCAATGAAACCATATAGAGTTTGTAAAGCAAGTCATAAAATTTATGATACTTTAATTATATGTAAACCCATACGAGCTTGGGCGAAAGGGGTAAGAATAAAGGAAAAAGGGAGCGCGAGGGAAAAGACCATAAAGGAAAGGGGGAAACCACCGCGTTCCTACCGTTTCGTTGGTTGCCCCCTTTCCTTTTTGGTCTTTTCCCTCGCACGTTGAATAAATAATAAATTTATTTCTATATAGGTCTTTCCCCTCGCACGTTGAATTAAATATAAATTTTTTGCTATATTATCAAATCCTCATAAAACTGAATTAATAATTTATTTACTTATTGAATTACCATGATATATTGTTAAAAAAAGCTTGAAATTTTGCGCGGAGCGTTGTATAATAGTATAAGTGTTTATTGAAAGGATAGATAATTATGAATTCTGTCGGATTTATAGGCGCGGGAAATATGGGCTATGCCATTATAAAAGGCATTTCAGGCACTAATGACCCGAATATAAAACTTTTTGCATTCGATACAAAACCCGAAATGCTGGAACGGCTTGTCCCCCTCGGCGTTACAGCCTGCGGTTCGGCTAAGGAACTTACCGAAAAGTGCGGATATGTGTTCCTTGCGGTAAAACCCCAGCAGCTTGAGGAAGTCTTTGCAGGGATAGCGGAGGCGGTAACTGCCGATAAGGTGATAATTTCCATCTGCGCGGGAATTTCAGCCGACTATATAAAATCAAAGACCATAGCAGATGTAAAGGTCATTCCCGTAATGCCAAATACCCCGCTGCTTCTGGGAGAGGGTGCTTCCGCACTGGCGAAATGCGCGGACGTTCCCGACAGCGAGTTTGAGTTTGTAAAGAATATCTTCGCTTCCTGCGGAAAGGTCGCAGTCGTTCCCGAAAACAAAATGCGTGAGGTCATCGCCGTAAACGGCAGCAGCCCCGCGTTCATATACCTTTTTGCAAAAGCTTTCGTGGAATACGCAAAGGGCGAGGGGATAAGCGAGGATTCCGCAAAGGAACTGTTCGCACAGTCGCTGATAGGTTCAGCGAAAATGATAACCGATTCGGGATATACTATTGACGAACTGATAAAAATGGTATCTTCCCCCGGCGGAACGACCCTTGCGGGCTTGGACGAACTCTACGGCGGCAAGCTGGAAGAGACTGTTAAAAAAGCCTGCGAAAGCTGTACCCGCCGCGCTTACGAGCTTTCAAAATAAGTTCTGAAAACAGACTTGTCCGCATATATTTTTATAAAAAAGCAAAGGACGGTCTGCTATGCGGGAAAGACAAAATCTGCCGCTTTCGGGAAAGCGGAAACGGGACAAGCTGCTTATGCTGCTTGCCGCGCTGTACTTTCTGGGAGTGGTTCTGGGAACGGTGATGTACTGCACTTCGGGAAGCGGGGGAACGGCTTTTATCGACCGCCTGACGGACGGTTTTGCAGAGGGACGGCTTTCCCGCAGCTTCGGGGAAACGCTTGTAAACTCCTTTTCGGGAGGATTTCTGCTGCTGACGGCGTGTTTCCTGATGGGATTCTGCACGATAGCAGTCCCCGCGGAAATGTTCGTCCCGCTGTTCAGAGGTCTGGGAACAGGCGCGGTAATTGCGGGAATGTACGGGAAGTACGGCATTCCGGGAACGGCAGCGGCGGCAGTTCTTGTGATACCGAATGCGGTAATGACGGCTTTCGTGCTTATAATGGCATCGCGGGAATCGGTGCGGTTTTCCGCCGCGGTATACAGGGCGGTTTTCGGAAATTCTCCCGAACGTGAACGCCCCGATGTGAAGCTGTATTTTACAAAATTTGTTATATTATCTGTGGGCTTGGCGGCAGCCGCGTTTGCGGACAGCCTGATAACTTTTGTTACGGCGGGTTGGTGGACAAGCCTGACATTGAAATAAAAGGAGCTGCATTTTTTGGCACTGTTCGGAATGTTTGATTATGAAAAAGCGGGAAAAGGCGTTGCAAAGGACGCTCCCAAAAAGAAGTCATTCTTTGAATTCTTTGAACTGTATTTCAGGTACTGGTGGCGGCTTGTGAAGCTGAACGTAATGACGTTTATCTTCTGTCTGCCCGTGGTGACTATCGGTCCTGCACTGGCGGGAATGACCAAAGTCCTGCGGAATTACGTACTTGATAAAAGCGCGTTCATGTTTCACGAGTTCTGGAAAGGTTTTTCAAATAACTGGAAACAATCGCTGCCTGTGGGATTGCTGGATATACTGTTTGCAATATCCGCGGCGGCGGCATTGTACGTTTACCCGAGGCTTGGAGACGCAGCGGAACAGCAGGGCGGCAGCGGAACGCTCTATACCGTACTGTGCGTAATTTCGGTAAGCTTTGCGGTAACGCTTTTCATGATGAATTTCTACATTATGCCCATGATAGTTGCAACGGAGCTGAAACTGAAAGACATTCTCAAAAACAGCTTTTTCCTGACCTGTATCGCGCTTAAAAAGAATCTTATAACCCTGCTTATAGTGGCGGTGGTAGCGGTGCTGCTGATACTTTCGGATATGGGAGTTTTCATGCTTATACCGCTGTGGGCAATAACGTTTCTGGGGTTTGTGATAATGTATAATTCCTATCCCCAGATACAAAAATATGTCATAAATCCATATTACGAGGAGCGGGGAATGGACAATCCGGAGTACGACTATCTGAAACCCCTTTCCGCGGACGACAGCGTTTTCACCGATATGGGCGGCAGTGAAACGCCCATTGAGTCAAAAAAGAAGAAAAAAGGTAAAACAATTTCATAAAAACCCCTTTACAAATCGGTTTTTATGTGTTATAATTGTATCGTTGTGTTCACTTGTGAACGAGCAGCGCACGCCGTATACTCGGTTTGCGGGTCAAGCCGCTTTGCGGAACAATACCTGCCGCTTACTGCGTTTACGGGAAATATTTTTGAAAGAGGTGTTTTTGCCATGATGCAGAAAGAAGAAAAGACCGCTATTATCGCGGCTAACAAAACCAGCGAGAACGATACCGGTTCTCCCGAGGTGCAGATCGCTATCCTCACAAAGAGGATAAATGACCTTACCGAACATCTGAAAGTCCACAAGAAAGACCACCACTCCAGACGCGGACTTCTCAAAATGGTAGGTCACAGACGTAACCTCCTCAACTATCTTGCAAAGAAAGATATCAACAGATACCGTGCAGTAGTTGAAAAGCTTGGTCTTCGTAAATAAGACCGTCAAGGGGCAGAACGCAGGGAATA
>CANRFB010000144.1 GCA_947629785.1 uncultured Clostridia bacterium
CTCGTGACCGCGTTTTTTTAGCTCTAAGATCATATCCCAACCGAGCTGCCCGCTCGCGCCTGTAACCAATACTTTCACACTATCACCTTATGTTAATTGTTTATATTCTCAATGATTCTTTCCGCTATATATTTCATAGCCTCGTCATTCGGGTGACTTGCGACACCTGAGTGTTCTACGGTATGTGCCTCCCCGGCTTCATCAAATACCACAGTTCCTATACCGCACATATAATCTTTCTTATCTTTAATTTCGTTTAACGAAATATATTTTACGCTGCACTTTTCAGCCGCTTCTCTTTTCATCTCGTCGCGGTTTCCGTTCTCCCAGAAATCGCCTATTACGATTACTTCCGCAGCCGGAGACTTCTCTTTAATATGATTTATCAGATATTCAAAATCACTTTCAAAAGTATCCAGATTCTGCGCATTCTCGCCAAGCTGAATTGTTATCAAATCTAACGACTCATCTAAATAGTAATCTAAAACCTCTATAGTTTCTGCTCTGTCGGTAAATAGCGTTTCCCATATTGAAAAGTTATAGACATTACTGCTGACGTCGTCTTTTTCTTCTTTAAGATGCTTCAATACAATATGGTAGTAATCTTTGTCGGCAGAGGTTGCCGCCATACCGCACTCATTCCACCAGTAGTCAACTATCGGGTGCTTAGTGATACTGTTTCCAATCGCTAAATAGTTGTACCCCCCCCCCACAAAATTTCTTCTGTGGAGCCTTCAGCCAACTTATCCTTTTCCTCAATCAGACCAATTCTTCCCTCCAATGCGTCTAACCGATCACTTTGATTTGCCTCATGATTCATAAATTTTTGGAGTACAAACAAACCGGCAATCAATATAACTATTGCGATAACAGCTGTTGAGATTATGATAAAACTGCGCTTTTTAGACATTTTATCTACCTCCGTACATTCTCTCGTAATAATTTTGATATTCACCGCTTATGATGGTCTCCCACCATTCGCGGTTATCTAAGTACCACCTAATCGTCTTCTTGATTCCGTCCTCAAACTTTGTTTCGGGAAGCCAGCCGAGCTCGGTATGGATTTTAGTTGGGTCAATCGCATATCGCATATCATGCCCCTTGCGGTCGGTGACGTAAGTTATGAGGCTCTCCGGCTTGCCAAGCTCTTTGCAAATCAGCTTCACAATGTCGATGTTTTTCATCTCGTTATGCCCGCCGACGTTGTAGACCTCGCCCACTCTACCATTATGAATTATGAGGTCGATTGCCTTGCAGTGGTCCTCGACGTAAAGCCAGTCTCGCACGTTCTCTCCCTTGCCATAGACAGGCAAGGGTTTATTGTTCAGGCAGTTCGCGATCATCAGCGGTATCAGCTTTTCGGGAAAGTGGTACGGTCCGTAGTTGTTGGAGCAGCGGCTTATAGTGACAGGCAGACCAAAGGTGCGGTGGTATGCGAGCACTAAAAGGTCAGCAGACGCTTTTGAGGCGCTGTATGGGCTTGAGGTATGTATAGGCGTTTCTTCTGTAAAGAATAAGTCGGGACGGTCGAGGGGCAGATCGCCGTAAACTTCGTCGGTAGACACCTGATGATAGCGCGTGATACCGTACTTGCGGCAAGCGTCCATCATCACCTGCGTACCGAGGATATTTGTCTGCAAGAATACCTCGGGATTTTCTATGCTGCGGTCAACATGGCTCTCCGCCGCGAAGTTGACGACGATGTCAGGGTGTTCCTCCTCAAAGAGTGCATAAACGCCCTTTCGGTCGCAGATGTCTAACTTCACAAAGCGGAAATTGGGATTCTGAATGACCGGCTCAAGTGTACTCAGATTGCCTGCATAAGTTAATTTATCTAAGCAAATTATGCGGTAGTCAGGATACTTTTTCAGCATATGGAAGATAAAGTTTGAGCCTATGAATCCCGCGCCGCCGGTTACGATTATCGTCATAATTACACCTCAAAAATTATTTTTGACTCGCTGAGCTTCGGATGCTTTTTGTCCTTTTCGCTCAGGATTATTTCGCCGACGTTCGGCCATTCTATGCCGATTTCCGGGTCGTTCCACATGATTCCGCCCTCGTCCTCGGGATGATAGAATTCGTCGCACTTATACGCAAATTCCGCCGTCTCGGACATCACGACAAAGCCGTGCGCAAATCCCCTCGGCACCATAAACTGACGCTTGTTTTCCTCCGAGAGAATCTCTCCGACCCACTTGCCGTAGGTTTGACTTCCATTTCTGAGATCGACCGCGACGTCATACACTTCTCCTTTTAAAACACGCACCAGCTTTGCTTGGGGATAAGTCTTCTGAAAATGCAGGCCGCGCAGAACGCCTTTTCGGCTGCTCGACTGGTTATCCTGAACAAAAGTATAATTCAGCCCTGCAGCTTTGAAGTCTGCTTCGTTATAGGTCTCCATAAAATATCCGCGATTGTCGCCGAACGCCGTCGGCTCGATTATGTAAACACCTTTAATTGCGGTTTTGATGAAATTAAACTTTCCCATCAGTACACCAGCTTTCCTTCGGCTACGTTTTTGAGATGCTGCCCGTATGGGGATTTCCCGTACTTTTCGGCGCTCCGAAGAAGCTCGTCTTTCGTTATCCAACCATTTTTATAGGCAATTTCCTCGGGTGCTGAGATCTCGATTCCCTGACGGTTCTGAATCATCTTAACGAAATCGGTAGCCTCGGCAAGGCTGTCCATAGTGCCTGTATCAAGCCAGGCAAAGCCTCTGCCCAAAAGCTGAACGTCCAGAAGTCCGTCGCTTAAATACATCTCGTTGAGCGTTGTTATTTCAAGCTCGCCTCTTGCCGAGGGCTTGACCTGCTTTGCTTTTTCTGCAACGCCCGTGGGGTAGAAATACAGGCCTGTAACGGCATAGTTTGACTTCGGATTCTTCGGCTTTTCCTCGATACTTATAGCCTTGCCCGATTCATCGAACGCAACAACGCCGAATCGCTCAGGGTCGGGGACATAGTAGCCGAAAACTGTTGCTCTGCCCGATTCAGCGTTCACGACAGCTGCTCGCAAAGACTTGCTGAAGCCGTTGCCGTAGAAGATATTGTCGCCCAAAACCATAGCGCAGGGCTCGTCACCTATGAACTCCTCGCCCAAGATGAACGCCTGTGCAAGTCCGTCGGGAGAGGGTTGAACCTTGTACGAAAAGTTCACGCCGTAGTCCGAGCCGTCGCCCAAAAGCCGCTCGAAATTCGGCAAGTCTGTTGGCGTCGAAATAATGAGAATGTCCTTTATTCCTGCTAACATAAGCGTAGATAAAGGGTAGTAGACCATAGGTTTGTCGTAAACCGGTAATAACTGCTTCGAGGTTACCATTGTCAACGGGTAGAGCCGCGTGCCGCTGCCGCCGGCGAGGATTATGCCTTTCATTGTTTGCTCGTCCTTTCAATTCTTTTTGGGGAGCCAAGACAAATCCGTATCTTCCGTTATGGGTTCATACAGTTTGTCTATATTTTTCTCGACCGTCTCTTTATCCA
>CANRFB010000145.1 GCA_947629785.1 uncultured Clostridia bacterium
TTTATGCTGAAACTATGTGTATTATTTCAAATTTGCATACTCTTCTTCGCAGATTTTAGCCTATGTGGACAAGTTCTCAAACAGACTTCGCAAGATATATGTCGAACAATGCATCCGTTACAGCTATAGCGTCAGAAACAGATTGTGAATTTAACCGCATATGACCGTCGCCCAAAGGCCACGAAGACAGTTCACGATTGCGAATATAATAGAACAATGCGCACCGACATAATTTTGCAATAAGTAACAAACAATCAATTTCGTAAGACCAAGTCGCATTTTCAGAATCCGTTACAATACATGTATGTCCACCGAATCGAGCTATAAAAGCAGTAGCCTTTATAACTTCATCAATATACGGTTTATCTGGAATATCGATACCAGTTTGCCAACAATGTTTCAAACAGTTTCGAAAATACCATACAACATAACCATTAAGCCAAGGACATGGTTTTTCAGACGGCATTTTTTCAAATTTTCCAATATACTCATCGTACCACCGACTGTAACGTTTTCCAATATGAGATACTTCTGGGTATGCAACACTTCCACAGATATCAGGTAAAGATAGTGCAATATCCAATGCAGCTTTTTCTTCACCTTTTAACAACAACCTATACACATCAAAAATAGCATCCTCAACACAGCTTAGCTCAGACTGTCTACGAAGAATCAAACAACGAGAATATATTGGATGACCGTTCAAAAACGCCCGCGTTCCGTTAGAATGTGTATAAGGAACACCTGCACACTCCTCAGAAGAACTGGTGAGTCCCAAAATTTCAAACTGCTCAGGACAATATTTATCGAGAAACGAAATGGGTACGCCCATAACGCCGTCATAGTCACAAGGAATGTCGACTGTTTTATTCACATTGATAGCATCATAATTGTCATATTTCAGATACCGCTCCGGCTCTCTTGCATAACTACGAAACAGAGTCAATGGCTCATGACGTTTTTTGTGGTCAAGATTTGTATACCACCAAGCTGGAACCTGTACGAGCGCATCGGAGCCAGATACAGAAAAACATAAATTGTTGCCTGCTCGTGTTCCACCTTTATCATTCACTCCTATCCAAACTTTATCATTCTTAATAAGAGGAAAAAAACTCCTTAAAAATGACAGCGTTCATGTTCCCAATGATAATGAACTTTTTCTCATACTCCATCAGCTGTGCCACATACTCCCTGAATAACGAAAAGGGCGGGTTCGTGACCACGATGTCTGCTTCTTTGAGCAGTTCGACGCACTCCGACGACCGGAAGTCACCGTTCTGCATTAGATCAGTACGAACGCCGGCTTCAATATTATAATCATCACCGCCCTCATATTCAAGCTTATACGTAGGCTTCTCAGAATCATAATGTGTTGCGATCAGCTTTTTAAGACCGAGGAATCCAAAATTCAGATGAAAATATCTCCAGAAATTGCTCCATGTCGGGTCATCGCAGTTACAAAATATGATTTTATCCTTAAAATGCGATTTGTAATGCGACATTTCTTTCTCAATATCTGTAAGCTGAGTGTAAAACTCGTCATTTTTTGCTGCTTTTGCTGCATGCAAATTGCTGTTTTTAGCCATATTACGTCACTCCTGATGTCGATTTTTATTGTCATTTATAAATTTCTATCTTTTTGCAAGCGCATACTTAGCGATACCGCGAGACAGGCGCATACAAGCAACATAGCTTTTATCCGCGTTATTGATACCGAAAAGCGTCATCGGAGTGCCGTTTTCAAGCTTGTAAATATAATCTACCTGTTTCGGGATATCATTGAAATTGCAATCGATATCGATCGACTCTTGAGTTGTCGGGTCATAGATAGTTAAACCATAATCTTCGTGCGGATAGTCATTTATGAATGTCCGTACCAAAAACTCGACATCATCGTTTGCTTTCAAAGAAAAATCATCGATCTCCCATACAATATCCTGCGTTGAAGGATTTTTTATTTCATGATAGATAAAATCTTCTCCTTTTTCCGGTATATATGATGAAATGCCGGACTTCACATCCAAATCAATGAACAACTCATGCTCAAAACCGCCGGCTCTGATAGACATATCACTCCTCGAAAACTCTCTCATGAAGTCAGGCAGTTTGCGCAGTTCATTCAATATTTTAATTGCATCGTGGCTCAACTTTCCACATTCACGCAGTCTGTAATTTTTATGAAAAAATTTAATATCGACAGTCTGCGCACGGCATTTGTCTCTGTCATTGGCAATGTCTTTGACAAAATCAACAATATTGTCGTGTGCTGCCAAATCTTGCAGCAATTGAATATCTGTTCCTGTGTAACTATTGATAATTAATTTCATAAATATATGTCTCCTCTCAGCGCGTCTATTGTTTGCTATATATAGCTTATTTGCGTTCCTGCAATTCTTCAAGCGTCCCTTCTTCGATCCAGAATTTGTACTCAAAATCACTTGAACTATCGTTTTTGTATTTCTCAAGCAATCTCATTGTCTCTTCTGCCCTCTCACGCGTCGTGTACGCTTCGTGGACCGTCTGAAACGACATATTCGTCAGTAAATTGCTTTCACGATACATAACGCCGTATAACTTCGGCAAAGTCATACTGCGTTTTTTCATATCTTCTAAAACAGACGTTTCTATCCAGAAACGATATGTTATATCGTCATCGATCGTCTTAGCTTGCAGCTCATGTATGATCTGTTGCGCTTCTTCTTCAGTTGCATATTTGTCAAAACAGCTCCTGATACATTTGCCTGATGCATTATAAAAAGCTTCAAACATCACAAGATAGACGATAGTTATCTCGATGTTTCTCACGCCAACACCCCTAATCTATCAACGGTTTTTCGTATTTATCAAGAAACCGCAGCTCTAATTTTGAGGGCAATACGTCTCTGCAAAAATATGCAGATCCGAAAGAATTGCCTTTGGCTGTATTCTTCATATCCTTTTCGGAATGATAGTCAACGCGTGCGTCAAACACAAGCAGTTGAACATCGTTCTGAAAAATATTGTGCCGTTTTTTGCCTTGTATGCTGTTCACAGGAAGCAGCAATGCAAACGGCTTGTTAAAGCTATATGCCTTTGCCAAGACTTCATCTTTTTTACTGAACGGCGGATTGCTCACGTTGCTCACGAGAATATCCCAATCAGCCGGCTGATATTGAAAGAAATCCTGTCCTTCTTTCAGACTGCTGCGAATAACGTTATAGCCGTTCTCTTTGAATACTCTGTAAAATGCGCTCCATTCTTCATCGAACGGACACCATATGGGCAACACCGCACAGGTGTGGACAAATAGAGTATAATATGATATAATAGAGATATGAGAAAAGCAAAAGAAGTAGCAGGAAGGCAATGTCCTAACTGTGGAAAAGTGGAAAACCAAGTAAATGCAGGAAGAAATCGATCGGGAACACAAAGGTGCTTTTGCAAAGAATGCAAAAAATACTACACACTTGACCCGAAAACACGAGAGTATCCTGA
>CANRFB010000146.1 GCA_947629785.1 uncultured Clostridia bacterium
CAGAAAATCAAATAACGGACAATTAACGGACAAATGATTTTTTCGGATAAAATAAAAATGCAGGAAACGCCGTAAAATAGGCATTTCCTGCATTAAGCAAGTGGCAGGGGCAGAAGGATTTGAACCCTCGGCACGCGGTTTTGGAGGTGCTTCCCAAATGTACCTGAAATGTTTTATAACGCCATTTGAAAGATATTTATTTCGCATTGACGACAATTTGACGACAAAACATATTCAATATCAGACCGTATAAATATCAACCTTTTCTGACATATTTCTGATTGATGCTTTTCGGTTTATCGGGGATCGTCATAACAAGCTCGCCGCTGTCAAGAAGCGGCTGAACGATCTTCGACATTGTATAATATCTCGAAAATCCCGTAAATTCCTGCAATTCATCTCTGCTGCGGGGAATTGAGCAAAATCCGACAATATCAGGATATTTTCTGTTTCCGGAAAAATTATTTTTGTACATATCGTTTTTGAAAATTACCGTAAACTCCCCTCTCCGCACTTCAAAAACCGGAGCCGGAAGTCCTGCCGCCTTAAATTCCTTGCGTATCGTGGGAATACCCGAATATCTGTTTTCGGTAATATGCAGTATTTCAAGCATATTTGCAAGTGCGGCGTTCCTTGTGTCGGGACGGACTTTTCCAAGAGAATCAATTGTTATCTTTCCGTATAATCCGCCGCTGCTGATTATTTCCATACGGTCGCTGTACATTTCAATGCGTATGGGAACATTCTCCGTATGAATACTGTAATCGCGGTGAACAAGCGCGTTAAGGACTGCCTCGCGCACTGCTTTTATAGGATATTCGGGCTTGTCGGTGCGTTTGCCGTTACTGTCAATTATTGTTTTGTATCTGCTGTTGCGCCTTACAAATTCCACGGCTTCGTCAAGCATTTCGGGAATTGCACCGGTTATCCGCTTATTATCGGTAAATCTTGCTTCCTCGTCGTTTGTATCTCCCATATCAAGCCCCGGAACGCATACCGCCGTAATACAAAGCTGTGGGAAATATCCCTGCGGATATTTTGAAAAAGTCATTATTCCCGCAAGTGTGGGAACACCGTCAGCGGTAATTCCCATAAGCTCCGTTATTTCTTCGTCCGAAACATTATTCGCAAGGTTTTTGCGTTCTCTTTTTACGGAAGAAATGTAATTTTCAAGTCTTTCACGATCAAATAGCGACAATTTTGCGTTAGAAACCGTTCTTATATCATCGCGTATACGTTTCCTGAACGCTTCATAGCTGTATATTTCGTATTCGCTCATAGGTTCATCGGATTCACCGACGCGGATATATGAACCGCGCACCCGTCCTGCTCCTTTGTAGAATACGGGACGTTCGGAAATATCAACGCTCGGTATTTCTGCCGAAACTATGCTTTTCCCGTTAATTTCGCAAACGGTAAATAACGCCCTGACAGGCGGCTCCATTTCCTTGCACTGTTCGGTAACTTTCTTTTGCAGATCCTGCGCATCGTAAACGCCGACATTCGAAAATCCGCTGCTTTCCTCAAGACCGAATATGATTATCCCGCCCTCGTCCTGATTTGAAAAAGAGGACAGCGTATCATAAAGCCTTTTAGGACAGCCCTGATTAGCCGATTTTATTTCTATTGTCTGACGTTCGCAGTTCAGCTTCTGTATATTCTCCACAAGGTCTATCAATTCAATATCCTGCATACTATCCCTCCGCTTAACAACTATTATACCAACAAAGTTGGCAGCTGTCAAGTGATTTTGCCAACTTTGTTGGTATTTTTAATCAACTTGCCAACTATTTTGGCAAACCTGCCAACTTTTTCGTTAAACTTGGCAACTTAGTTGGCAAGTTAAGCAACAGAGTTGGTATTCTGATAATATTGTTGGCAGAATTGTTGAGTTCATACACATTTTGAAAACTTTAAACTTCGGAAAGATAATAAATAAATTCATTGTCCATAAGAACATTTACCGGTGCGTTGTAAAGTTTATCCACAGTTCTGAGACTTTCTGTGAAAGGTGCGACCATGCTGCTGCGGTTTGATTTTAACTTATGCGCTTTATTTTCGATTTTATCCGCATACTTGTCCAGCTTTTGACCGGCGGAGGAGATTGCCTTTCCGACTCCGACTTTTCTTATAAGTTCTACTTTGTCCAAAGCTTTGCCTACAGCTTTCCCGGCTTTAGCCATACCATTAAGAATATCTCCATCGATCGCCGAATCTGCATCTCCGTCAATTATATTATAACAATCGGTATATATCTGCTTATATTCAAAAGATTTATTTTCAAGTTCTTCAATAATGCTGTTCAGAAATTCCGTATCAAAATTTTTTGAAATAAGAACTTCAAGAAGAGATGAAAACGAAAATACAAAAAGCGCAAGCTGATAATTGTCCAATTCCTTTTGAACAGCTTTCAGTTTATCATCAACATTTGCACCTATATGCAAATTCGGGATAAGCTCTTTTTTATTTAATTTTGATAAAATTATTTTTTTGTAAAATTCAATATTCTGTACGGCGTTATTTTTTATATCAAGCACTTTCATATGGTAATTTGAAAGCACCATTTCATTGCCAAAATTATATTGATAATTTTTCTTTATTTCCTGAAGTGTATTCAAATTTCCTCTTAACTGTGCTTTTTTATCTTCTTCAATAAATTCAAGAATGTTTTCGGCTTTTTCCTGTACATCTCTCAAAGTCATTTCTATTTCCATAAGTGCCGCAGCCATAAATAACGGCTGTGGGTTATACGGTATAATGCTTGTCATTTCCATATCTATGTTTGTGACTTCTTCAAGTTTTGCCTGCGCGGTTTTTCCGTTATAAATCACACTTGTAATAATACCCGAACCGTCTTTACATCTTGCCATTTCGGCAGGTATGCTGTCAATGCGGCGATATAATTTTTCACCTAAATTTGTATTTACCATCTGAGTAACTTTTCTGAATGATTCCGGTAAAGCAGCAAAAGCACAGCCCATTGCAGCAATTCCCGCAATAGGTATTTTCTTGTATTTATCAAGATCAATAATATCATTTTCGTTATCAAATGATATATCCGCATTTAAAACAGAATTGATCGTTTCATTTTTATCGTTATCCATATTTATTTCTCCTCAAAATTTTATAATTTACCGAATTAATTGTAAATTGCTAAATACCGTAACATCATTGATATTGTATAAATTATAACATATTACGACAGACAAGTCAAGAGAGATGAATAATTAGATGTGGCTAAACCAAGCATATTATAGGAAGTCAAGAACAGAAAAAGGCAATTCACGGGATTTAGATTTTTG
>CANRFB010000147.1 GCA_947629785.1 uncultured Clostridia bacterium
TTATAGTGACAATTTGAAAACTTTATCCCGGCAAAACCGTGTTATTACTTGTTTTCAGTGTTTTGCTCGGGGCTAAATTTATACAGAAAGGAGTGAGGCGTCATGCTGATAACTGAAGTTAAGATCCGTAAGACTTTCGCGGGAGGTACATTGAAAGCAATTGTTTCGATTACCATTGACAACAGTTTCGCGATCCATGACATCAAAGTCGTTCAGGGTACTGACAGAATTTTTGTCGCTATGCCCAGTTGTAAGGATGAAAACGGTATCTATCGTGATATTGTGCATCCGATAGATGTAAGCACACGGGATGATTTCGAACGGATCATCCTCGACACTTACAAACGCTACATCAGGCTTGAGAAAATTTTGAGCGATGACCGGCTGTTATCATGACAGAATTATCCCGTCTCTTTTATAGGGACGGGATAACAATTTAATCAAAACATGAAAGGACTGAAAAAACTATGAAAATTACCAGCATCAGAATCCAGCAAAAATTTTCAAAAGGTGATATTGTGGCACTTGCAACGATTGAAATTGACCACTATTTTATCATTTGCGATATAAAAGTCATCAGAGATTCTAACAGCAAGTTGATCGATGTGCCCGCATATACAGACGAAAATGGTGACCATACTATGGTGGTAATGTCTGATAATGAGCTGATAAAAAATTTGGGACAAGCCATAATGGCAGCGTACAATGATTTTGTAAAGGGACTTGCCTTGCAAAAAGCCATAAATAAAAAATAAGTAACCTGCTGTTCGGCAGATTTTTAAAGCGATATCCTATATTTTGAAATTTTTTTAATTTTGGTATTGACACTTATGTCCGTGTATAGTATAATATGAATGGAAAAATTTCCGGAGCAATATTTTGACATACATTTTGCGACGCAGATGATCAGACGTAACCATTTTTAAAACTACCTGACCGTATCATCAGACTGCCACATGTACGTCTGATAATACGGTCTTTTTTTCGGCAAAATTTGTGACATTTTAAGAAAGGTAGTGACATTCATCATGAACCGACACGAAATTATTGTGCAGATATCTGCACTTCTTATGCAGCTTGAAGACGGGAAACCGACCGAAAAAGAAATCGAAAAAAAATCTGAAAAACCGCTTGAAATGCTCACTATCAAGGAATGTGCCGAAGCGGTAAAAGGTATTTCGGAACACACGATCCGACAGCTTGTAGCGCAGAACAAGATCCCGTTTATTCAGACGGGACAAGGGAAATGTGGGAAAATTCTTATCAGTAAGTCGGCGCTGCTTGACTTTTTTGCAAAATAAAAAATTTTTGACATCACGGACTGATATATTTCTAAGACTTCTTGATTTTACAGTATAAAAGTAGTATAATGAGATCATACAGGAGTATGTCATAAAATCTACAATATCGCAAGGAGAGATATTTTTATGGCAACTATAAGAAAGAGCGGGAATTCGTATCAGATAAGGGTTTCCTGCGGTTACGATACTAACGGCAATCAGATAATACGGACAAAATCTTGGAAACCTGAACCAAATATGACCGCACGTCAAACCGAAAAAGAGCTTCAGCGGCAGGCAATGCTTTTTGAGGAGAAATGCCTGAAAGGACTTATCACTTCCAACGTGAAGTTTGAGGAATTTTCAGAGCAGTGGTTTGAGGATTATGCAAAATTAAACCTTAAAAGCACGACTTATACAAGACAAAGGCAATTGACAAAACGTGTATACGCCGCTATCAGTCACATTCGTCTTGACAAACTTACAACACGCGAGATACAGAAGTTTATTAACAGTCTTGCAAAGGACGGCGTAAACGAAAGAACAGGCAAGGCGTTATCGAGAAAAACAATGGTGCACCATTTAAGCTTTATTTCCGATGTTTTCGGATACGCTGTTAAGATGTGCATGCTTACGGACACCACAACCCCATAAAAACACATTTATTAAAATTCATTCGTAAAAACAATTATATCTCCCTGCAAATAACCGCACTGTTTCATATAAGTGCGGTTATTTTTATGCAAATTTCAGAATTTGACATATTATATTTATACGACATTTTGATACATAAAAAACTTATTGAAATTAATCAGCGGTTTTTAATTTATTAAACATACACAAGTTTAATAAACTGGAATTTGACCAATCATTCACGCTCTGTCCTAATGGTAAAGTGTTCAGGAAGATTGAAAATCTCTGTTTTCAGGAATATCGGATAGAAATATTCATCACGCAGCCGTTCAAATGCAAGCCATTCAAAGTTATGTGTATGGCGACCTTCATGAAGTGTAAACCGTTCTCCTTTGTCCAATAATCCTGTTCCGAAAATGTCCATCAGATAATATATGCAGATTTCATGATAATTAAACCCGTCAACATCTTCGGTGAAAAAGCTCTGATTCAGCCATAAAGGACGAATAATATCAGGTGTGATATTCAGTTCTTCTTCCACTTCTCTGACAACTGCGTGCTCAGCAGTTTCTCCCATCTGGACTCTACCCCCGGGCAAGTAAAAGTATGGAGAACGTTCGTCGTGCATTGCCAGAATTTTATTATTTTAGATAATAACAGCGCAAACTCTATAATTAAACTTTTCGCGTCCAGAAATATAAGTGATGTCCATTCTTATGCCTCCCGAAAATCCTGATTTATCAAGTAACACCCAACAGTATGATTATATCATAAAACCATTATTTTGTCAAATCCTGCTTACACCCGATTTTGTCCCCACAAAATCTATGCTTGCTGAGAAAATACAGCTATTCTCCACGGTTGAATAGCAGACTTTTTCGCAGAGGTAGAATATTTTTCTCTAAGGCAGAAATACGCGATAAGCGAATATACGCCATAATAGCATATGCAGTTTCAAAAACAGAACATTTATTTTGTGACGCCATTTTATCGTAAAGTGGTGTCACTTTTTGTATTTGGACATTATTTTGATATGATTTGACGTCTATTTACAGGATGTAGAAAGCGGGAAGAAAATTCAGCATAAATAACGTCACTTTTCAGCACCATTTTATGAAAAATGATGTCATTTCTGAATAAGCAACATTCTCGAAATACTCACAGTGGAAGTTTTGCAGAATTTCGGATTTTCACGCTCAATGGCATATGTGTTTCTGAACAGCGATGACCAAATAATGAATAGTTCATAATTATCAAAACGTGCTTTCGGACAATAACGCCAAAATT
>CANRFB010000148.1 GCA_947629785.1 uncultured Clostridia bacterium
TCGTCCATCATTGCTATGAAAGAAAGAGCCGCAACGGAGTCCCACTCGGACATATCAGTAAGGTCGGTTTCAGGGGTGAGCTCATCGGTATCAACATCAAGAATGTCCGCCAGCAATTCAATTTTCTTTTCGTTAGTCATTTTACATTTCTCCTTAAATTTTAATATATTGTTTTAGCGGGTACGCCCATAACGGTCGTTCCCGGTTTAACACGCCTTATTACTGCACTGTTCATACCTATCGTTGCATGATCGCCGATCATAACACCCGGATAAGTTGAGGCAAGAACACCTATGTTCACACACCTGCCTATAACTGTTTTTCCAGATATACAAACGTATGGAGCCAATGTACAGTAATCACCGATAACCACATCATGTCCAATATTATCACGACCATTAAGAAAAACAAAATCTCCTATTTTAACATCAACTGTTATTACTACTTCTCCAGCAATAACAACACCCTCGCCAATTATAGTCCTTTTTCCTATTGATGCAGTCGGTGAAATTATTGTGGCAAATTCTGCGCCTTTTTCTTTAAGCTGCGGCACGATCTTTTCCTTTATCTTCGGGGCGGCTATTGCCAGAGCATATAATTCATTGCCCATAGGCTTCCAATCCCTGATAGAGCCTAACACCGTATATTCTATATCAAATCCGTCCAGTGCTTCGGGGTTGTCATCAATAAATCCCAACACGTTCCATGTAGGCTCAATGTCATTTATCGACTCGATCAAACTTAAAAGTTCTCTGCCGAACCCGCTTGCGCCGACAATTATAATATCTTTCATAAAAATCACCCGATCTTACTTAGTAATTATTTAATTAACCGTTAAACACGGAATATTGAATTTTTCTCATTGAACTGTGCGCCGTCAGGAATGTCTTTAGCCGCAGCGGCTTCAATTCCGAGGCGGGCGCAGCTGCCTATTGATTTGTGAGGATAGATACAGCTTCCGGCGGATAAAACGGCTTCATCGCCAATTTCTGCGTGTTCAAGCACTGATGCGCCTGCCATGACAGAAACATAATCTCCGATCCTGCAATCGTTGCAGACAGTCGAATGAATGTAATACAGCCCGAAATTTCCAAGCCTGCTGTCCACCGAGACCGTTACCTGCGGAAAGAAAATACTTCCCATTCCGATCGTGCTTGAACCTGCAATAACGGTTGATGGGTGTATTATCGTTTCCCAGTTCTTTACATTGGGATATGAACCGACAATTTTTTTGCGTACACTTCCGTCCTGAATAGCTATTACCGCACAAAACGGCATTGTAAGACTGTCAAGCATACTTACCGGACCAAGAACTTTATATCCGTAAAATTCCGTGCTGTTTTTCGCGGCATCATCGTCCAGAAAACCGAGTATAAGGTATGTAGGTTCTATCCTGTTTATATCTTCAATAAGCCAGACAATTTCCTTTCCCAGATCACCGGCGCCGATAATTACAATATTTTTCATTTTTTCCCTTTCATGTATTACAGCGGTATATTACCGTGTTTCCTGAATCCTGCGGCATTTCTGTCTTTAAGCTTTAACGCTTCAAAAGCGCTTCTTATCCGTCCCCGTGTTTCCTCCGGGAGAATGACTTCATCAATGTAACCTTTTGCAGCGGCAATATACGGAGTCATGAACTGCCGATCATATTCGGCAACAAGTTTTTCTCTTTCCGCGTCCGGATCGTCACTGGCAGCGATATGTTTCCCGTACATAATGCTTACGGCTCCCTCAGCACCGAGAACTGCCGTTTCGGCAATAGGCCATGCAAAAACAATATCCGCGCCCATACCTTTGCTGTTCATTGCAATGTATGCCCCGCCGTAAGCTTTACGCAGGATCAATGTCACTTTCGGAACGGTCGCCTCAGCATAAGCATATAAAAGCTTTGCACCGCGGCGGATAATTCCGTTATGCTCCTGAGCGCTTCCGGGGAAAAATCCCGGTACATCAACAAGTGTCAGTAAAGGTATATTGAAGCAATCACAAAATCTTACAAAGCGTGCTGCTTTTTCGGAAGAATCAATGTCCAGTGCTCCTGCAAAGCCGCCTTTCGGGTTATTTCCGACAATTCCTATGGTTTCGCCGTCAAGCCGTGCAAAACCTATTACTATGTTTTTTGCAAATTCCTCCTGAACTTCAAAAAATGAATCTGTATCCGCAAAAGTGTCGATAACATCTTTCATATCATATGGTCTGCGCTGATTATCCGAAACAATATCTTCAAGGCGATATGACTCGTCCTTTGCCTTCCCGACCGATAAAGGCGGCTTTTCATCGCAATTCTCAGGCAGATACGACAAAAGCTTTTTTACTCCGTCAATGCAAGCGTTATCATCGTCATAGGCAAAATGAACTACACCGCTTTTAGCAGTATGAACATCTGCACCGCCAAGGTCTTCGGCGCTTACCGTTTCGCCAAGAACCGTTTTAACGACGGTAGGACCGGTAATGAACATATTTGCGGATCTGCGCGACATGAATATAAAATCCATTATCGCAGGTGAATAACATGCACCGCCTGCACAAGGTCCGAGTATGACCGATATCTGCGGGATCACTCCCGAAGCTTTTGTATTACGGTAAAATATCCCGCTGTAGCCGTCAAGTGAACTTATTCCTTCCTCAATACGCGCTCCGCCGGAATCATTTATGCTTACATATGGAACTTTCATTTGCAATGCCATATCCATAATGTGACATATCTTTTTTGAATGATATTCTCCTAATGTACCGCCTATCACGGTAAAGTCCTGTGCAGAAGCGTAAACGACCCTGCCGTTTACCGTTCCGTAGCCTATGATCACTCCGTCTCCGAGGATCTTTTTCTTATCCATTCCAAAGCGCGAGTCCTGAGATTCAACCAAAGTGTTAAGTTCAACGAATGACCCCTCATCAAAAAGACGATCAAGCCGTTCTCTTGCCGTAAGTTTACCTTTTTTATGCTGATTCTCAATACGCTTTTCGCCTCCGCCCTCATAGGCTGAAGCACGGCGATGGTTCAATTCTTCCTTATATTTCGGATCCCACATAGACTGTTTTCCTCGTTATTCAAAACAATTTCGTATTATCTCAATAATAATATCCTGTTCCTCATCGGTCATCTTAATGTCACTTGGCAGACAAAGCCCCCTTTGGAAAATATCCGCACCCACATCAACAGGCTTTTCCCCGGAAATGTAAGCATTGCTGTT
>CANRFB010000149.1 GCA_947629785.1 uncultured Clostridia bacterium
CAAGTGAAATTACAAAGCGTGCTTTGGGCGGTTGATAAAATGAAAGTTTTAAGTTTATTTGACGGAATTTCATGCGGCCGTGTTGCTTTGGAACGTGCAGGGATTGAAGTAGAAAAATATGATGCCTTTGAAATTGATAAATATGCTGTTCAGGTATCGCAGAAGAATTATCCGGATATTGTACATCACGGAGATGTATTTGACGGAGATTTTACGGAATTTAAAGGGTACGACCTGTTGATCGGTGGCAGTCCGTGTACATTTTGGAGCATTGCGAAAAGCAACAGAGAAACCACGCCCGACGGCATAGGCGGTCAGCTGTTTATGCAGTACGTTCGTGCTTTAAGGGAATCTGAATGTAAGTTTTTTCTTTACGAAAATAACTATTCTATTCATCAAAATATCAAGGATTTTATATCTGAACAGCTTGGCGTTGAACCGATAATGATAAACTCTGCACTTGTTTCCGCACAACAGAGAAAACGGTGCTACTGGACAAATATCCCCAATATTACACAGCCGGAGGATAGGAATATTATGTTGAAAGATATTCTTGAAAGCGGTGTTTCTTGGCAGGATAAAAGTTACTGTATGACGGCAAGCTATGATGGGGCGGTATTTTGGAATACTTTACAGAGAAGTCAGCGAAGTATGGTTGCAGAGCCAATCTGCGTTAATTCACAAAGCGGAAATGCAACAGATCCGATGCTGAAACAGCCGTCTGTATGCGACAGGATATATGACATAAACGGGAAAAATCCCGCTTTGACATCGGGATTCAAAAACAATATTGCCGTTCCTGTTGGTGCGGCAATGCGGGGAAGATACATTGAAAGCGGAAAAAGAAACGTTAAATGCAGCGGCGGAACGGTGCAGGCAATTGAACTCAGAAATGACGGAAAAAGCAATTGTCTTACTACGGTTCAGAAAGATTCGATGGTCGCAGAACCGATCCCGTTCAATACATTCAACGGTGACGGCGAAAAATCCCGTACTTTTATGGCAGGGTACTACAAGTACGGCGAAGCAACGCTCATAAAAAACAAGGGATTCAAAGGCGGAGCAACGGCGGTTGCACAGCCGATACGTCTGGGCGAGTACGGAAAAGGCGGTCAGGGACAGAGAATATATTCCGTCCGCGGGAAGTCCGTGACATTATCCGCAAACGGCGGCGGACAAGGAGCAAAAACAGGTCTTTACAAAATTGACTTGCCGGACGGAGATTACATAATCAGAAAGCTGACACCGATCGAAGCGGAACGCTTACAGACACTTCCCGATAATTACACCGAGGGAATATCAAATACTCAGCGTTACAAGTGTATCGGCAACGGCTGGACGGTTGATGTTATTGCACATATTTTGAAAAATATATATGAGTGATCTTTACAATAACGGCGGCAAAATCAAGTGAAATTACAAAGCGTGCTTTGGGCGGTTGAGAATTATTCAAATAAAATTCTCATATAGTCGCGTTTACCGTAAATGACTCTGTCAATGTAGACCTGATCCGGAACAAAACGATAAAAAGCAAGATAATTTTCAAATATCAGGTAGCGATAACCGCTGTCAAGTCCGCTTGGAAAAAACAGCCGTGCGCCTATTTCGGGCTGATCGGCAAGTAGATCAGTTTTGTCAAGTATTCCGTTCACTATTCTGTCCGCAGCAGTGGGATCGCAAAGAATTTCCGAAATGTACCGGTGTATTTCATCAAGATCCTGCAAAGCCATGGGAGAAAATTTTACTTTGTATTTCATAGATTTTTCTCCTTAAAACGTCTGAGGACTTCGCTGCTGTCGATCCAACCGTCCTGCTCTCCGCTTTGCCTGCCTTTTTCAAGTTCACACATAAGACGAAGTGCAGCTTTTGTTTTCTCGTATTCCTCCTGCTCCGAAATGTCGATAATTGCATAACAGCCTCTGCCGTTTTTGGTAAGAAAAACAGGCGAGCCTACCGAAACGGAATCAAGTACGGAGGAATAATTCCTCAGATCGGAAATGGGAACAATATTTGGCATAACAAACGCTCCTTTCGTTTTTATTATTATACATCATTCAGTGTAAAATGTCAATATTTTAAGTGAAATTTATCGTAAGATATATTGTCAAATTTTTTGATAAAAAAGGAGGTTATCCCATGATAAAAGCGGATATTCCGCAGGACGTGACCGAGTACAGAGAGCAGTTTTTCTTTGGACTTACCATTCGTCAATTCGTGTGTGCGCTCGGAATGATCGTTCTTGCGGCATTGACATTCCTCATCGGGAGCAAATTTGTAACCACGGATATTCTTGTGTATATCGTGATTTTTGAAGTATCGCCGCTTGCGGCGGTGGGATTCATGAAATACAACGGTATGCCCTTTGAAAGAATAGCGGCAACGGTATCAAGTTTCTACTTCGGCGAACAGCGCAGAAAAATGAAGTATCTGCCCGATGAGATCGGAGTGTTTGACGAGGTGCGGAAACTCAGGCTTGCGGAGCTTGAAAAAGAACGTGCCGAAGAAAAGAAATTATTAAAAAGGAGAAGAAAAACCAATGGATAAGGGAAAGATGATTTTTGTAACAGGAAGTGCCATGAGCGGCAAGTCAAGATTTGCCGTGTCGCGGTTTTCGGATAATGACCGTGTGCAGTATCTTTGTACCGACAGTGATATGGACGATAAGGTATTGACACGCATCATCATAAACCAATTGCAGAAAGACCTAAGATGGGATATTATCCGTAATTTTGATGTGGAACAAACACCTGTCAATTACAAGGATTTCAAGTGTTTTGTGCTTGATAATCTTGCGGACTGGATATATCAGAAAACAATGAAAATGTTCGGAGCAAGGCTCGGCTGCGGTGCGGAAGAAATGACTGTATTTGTCAAAAAACTTATGTTGTCGGTCAATTTACTGATCAATGAGATAGTAAACAACGGCGGTGATATTGTTATCATTTCAGCGGAAACAGGATTCAGTCCCGCACCCTTTGATGTTATCGAAAACATCTACCGTGAAGCACTCTGCACCGTAAATCAGCGTATTGCAAATATGTCCGATGAAGCATATTTTTCATTCAGCGGATTGCAGTTAAAGGTTAAGGCAACACCGCATAATATCGTGCAAAAGAAAAGCCATTACAAATTCAAAAAAAGAACCACAAAGTTCACCCTGA
>CANRFB010000150.1 GCA_947629785.1 uncultured Clostridia bacterium
GATTGTAAATCGGCAATAGTAGCTTTAAGGCTATTTACCTTTGCCTCAAGGTCTGCTATCGTTGATTCAAGCTGTTTTACTTTCGTATCCGATCCGGTTACTGATTTTTCGTATCCGGTAAATGTCGTTTCTATAAGTTTTCCGACTCTTGTTATTTCTTTTGTCAGAGAGCGTATGGCATTAAGTAACTCATTCGATCCCTTATCAAAACCTTTTGTGTCTAACGCTGTATCTATAACGATAGAGCCGTCGCTGTTTCCTTGTGTAGCCATAAAATCACTCCCATAATAAAAAGACTATCCGAGTATAGCGTTAAGCCGATCCTTTTCCGCTTGCTCCTCTTCCGTAAGTTTCGTTTTAAGAACGCAAATATTTTTATTTGTTTGCCAAAATTCGCGTTCCCATTTTTCAAATTTTTTCCCTTTTGCTTTTTTCTGTCGCAAATTCAACACAGTTGCAAAAATGCTGTCCTTGATCTCCATAAAGTACCCCGTGAATGTCCACCAATGCAGATACTCAACAGCTCTTACCTCATATCCGGCAACACGGTTGACGGCAGGGAACAGGAGCGATGCATCCTGTTCCCAGTCCATTGTCCGTGGTGAATGTTCGTTGCTTTCTGCGCCGTTATCAATGAATTTTATAGCCGCTTTGTAAAAATCGGCGTATTCATTCTGGGGAATACTCTCAAAATCAACAAAAAGTATAAATAAACAGATATATTGCTTTTCGTTGTTTTCAAGTTCCGGATCTTCAAAAGCTATAAGTATTTTCAAAACGTCGCGAAAATCCGTTCGTATTTCCCACGATTTATTATTGACCTCCAAGCAAGTGGGCAACTCGTAAATCATCATTTACTGTGTCTCCGTGTGTAGCGGTTTGTGTATCGGTCAACCCGCCTATTCACCTTTTGGGTTTCCTGTTCAAATTGTGCTGAAATGTATTCGCCTACTGCTTCTATTGCTTTTTCACAATAAAATTCGCCGTTTACAGGGGAGAACGGGTGCATTTTTCCAAAGAAAGCCTCCGCCATATTTCCGCCAAACAAGTAATCAACAGCATCAAAGAGCCGTTTTTCAGCTTCATTAAGTGCTTGGATAGACGCGGTATCATCGTCTGCTGCCGTTCCGTCAGGTGAAATGCTGACGTTTTCGAGAGGCGCTGTGATCTCATCAAATTTCGCTGCCATTTTGTTATATCGATCTATAATTCCTATATCTGTCGGTCTGAAAAAGAAAACGCCCACCTCATCACCGTGTTTATTCTTGATAGGAATACGTTGTGTACCATCGTCAACGGTTATTTCAAGTGGGACTTCCTTATCCGCCGTATTTGTCATTTCTATTGCATTTTCTGTTGTGTCGCTTTCTATCGCGTCATTTGTTACGTTATTTTCGGCAATGTTCTTTTCCGTATTAACATTTTCCGAACCGTTTTCTACTATTGCGTTGTTTTCGTTAAATTCTGACATAAAAATAGCCTCCTCATTATTTCAAAAAATAATATCGGGCGAAAATATATCCGCCCGATATGAATGTTTACTCTTCTGCGAGTGTAGCTGTCGCAAAATTAAGCGTGAATATCTCTCCGCCGTTTGCCTTGAACGTATATACCGCATTCTGTTCCGGTATACGCATTACCCATTCAAGATCGTCGGTATCTTCGGCGGTACACGTCTTTTCCACGCCGCCTGTTCGCTGTACCGAAATACTTTGACCGAGATACTTATTGTCAAGTTTAACAGGGAAGTAATGGCCCTCTTGTTCCTCAAGGACTGACGAAAATTCTTGCCAATCCTGAATATGATTAAGCGTTCCCTTTACTGCACCTGTCGTTCCTGACCACGCTATACTTGTTTCGGGGCTTATAAGATCGGATACCGACTTATTTAAGCCCGTAAGGGGCTGACCCTGTTCCATTACGTTGACAGAATCAGCCCCTGTCAAGGGGACAGGCTATCAGCGGTAAATTTCTTTGTCTTTGGATCATACTTGCCCTTTGTTCTTTCACCAACATAGTTGACGGAATAAGGGATCTGATAGCCGGAAGTATCGCCGCCGTAACTGTTAGGAACGACATAGCACTCCTGTGTATACGCTGTGTAGCCTGTTTCTTCATCGCCGTCCCAAAGATGAACCTCCAAAGCGGTTGTTTTACAGGTATCATCATTAGCCTGTGCGTCAATGATAGCTTGCAGCTTTTCAAACAGAGCATCGCCAACACGCGCATAGAAAGGATCGGAATCGGCGGAGGGTTCATAGCCGTTGTGATTAAACGTTGTGTTTCCGAGGATATTCTTTTTAACCTCTGTATCGGGGTTCATATCCACGGTATAATCCTCCAGATCTTCACCTATGCGATACCAGCTTTTTTCGGTTTCACCCGCTGCAAAAGCGGCATCAAGGAAATGCGCCATATACTTACGCGCGATCTTACCTACGATTTTTTCCATAGTCAATTCCTCCTATATTTAATTTTTAATTGAATTTGATATTTTGCCGCGTTTGAGCCTATTTGTATAGGCGCGCCTGTCAGTGTTGGTGTAATGGATTTTATTGTTCCGCCGTCCCAAACTGGGAAATTGCGAGCGGCATTTTGTTCCAATATCCAATTAACGACTTCCTGATAGAACGCAAGGTTTATCAGATTTTGCTGCACGTCTGCACCATAGTATTCTTTCGAGGCAAAAATAAAATTCTGCGTTTGGTTATCGTCAAGGACTTCATCACCTAAGATGTTTTCGTGATATTTCAGCGGTGTAGGTACTGAAAAAATTGAATACTCCGTTGGATTATCCCCGACAAAATCAACGCGGAATTTGTTTCCCCTTTGTATTGCAGGACAAGTGCGAAACCATTCCCGTAATTTTTCGGCGTTATTAATGAACTCCGACAACTGACTTCGCCTCCTCGATTATATCATTTAAGTGATCAGCTTTCATTCGATCAACCCAAAATGGACCTGCAAGCGGGTTTGTGTCAGTATTGTATGTGAGCTTTTTTCCCGTTGGATGCTTTTTCTTTCCGGGAGGGGACCACCAGCCCGTGGGTTCTCCGCTATCGTCCTCAAAAATCGGTATGTTAGGACCATAAACCGCTCCGTAATACAAGTACCTCGCTTGCGG
>CANRFB010000151.1 GCA_947629785.1 uncultured Clostridia bacterium
ATTTTTTTTTTTTTTTTTTTGGGTCATATCTATTGACAACGCAGAATCAGAATTAAAAATTTTTTTAAAAAACTCTTGACAAATATTCATGAGCGTGATAGAATAGAATTGACGATAAACCTTTCTTTTAAGCTCTGACAGACGTACCATGTAATCACGGCAAGCGTTTTCAGGCGCTTGCCTTTATTTATTTCATGACACTGATTTCAACATTGAGAGGAGGATAAACAACATGGGAAAATTTGGTTTTTTGCTTGTGGTGATCCTGTTTCTGTCAATACTGACAGCTTGTTCAGACAGCCCGAACAGCGTGAAAGCTCCCGAAACTTCTGCGGAAGTTACAACAAGTCAGACTGAAACGGAAATCACGACTGCAGAAGAAACTACAACTTCCGAAGAAGTTACAATTGTGGAAGAGACAACAGCTGCAACAGAACCAACAACTGTTATGGCGTCCGAAATTACTGCCGATATAACGGAAATAGATACAAGTGCTGTTCCGGAGGATCTGGTAGATACATATGCAAGTATTTTGTTTGATGAATTTGATGGAAGAGATGATTTACCCATTTATGAAAGTGAAGTAGCAGAAACGTTGCCAATGGCATTATGTTATGTAACATTTTGTGATTTTGAAGGGGATCCTAATCCTGAGATGTTATATGCTTTGGGTACAGGTATGCATATAGCATACTATTCTTGCTATGCAGATAACGGAGCATATATTGGTATGTTACAATGTGCAGTTGGTATGCCAATGCATGAAATAAACGGAAGTAAGTATACTATTTATGGAGATGTGTTTGATGAATTACGCGTGACAAAACTTTGTGATAATTTACCAACAGTTCGTATACCGCTTATATCAAGCAGTGGCGTTGTTTTGAACGACGCTGCAAATGATGATGTTTTTACAGTTGAATATCTTGAAAATGAGGATAATATGTTTGTTGATGAAAGTAAACGCATTAAAAATACATATGATAGTGTAAAGAAAGCAGATATAAATTCTTTATGTGAAAAGCTTATAGGAGTTAAAGGTTTGGATCTGTTTCCTTATGATGACAGCAATGGTTTCACAGCAAAATATGAAAATGTTGTAAGTGTACCTGACGGAGATGATTTTACAGTAGAAGATCTCAGGAATTGGGTAAAAACAAATCTTGCAGAATACTATGCGTTAATGCAATAATATAAAAACAAGGAAAAAAACATGAAGAAAGTTATTTTTTATATGCTGCAATCCTTTTGCTGTTAATTCTGACAGCTTGTTCCGGTAATACAAACAGCGCGGAAGTTACAACAAGTCAGACGGAAACCGAAATCACAACAACTGAGGAAACAATGACAACCTAAGAAATTCCTGTTATATGAAACAGATACGGAAAAATATAGCAAATTTAAATTTTAAAAACTATTGATTTTATTGCCCTGTTGTGATACAATGAAATAGAAGAAGACAGAAGGGAGATAGCAAAGTGGCAGAAGCACCTACTTATGAATCCGATGTAATAGACAGCATTTCCGATAGTCCGGTGGACCCCAGATGTGATGCCGCCTGCAAAAAGGTCCTTTCCTGCAAGGAATTTGCTGCTCCTATACTAAAATATGTCTGCACGGAATATGAAGGCATGGAAACATTTGACATTATCGCTCTTATGGAAGACGGAGTAATTTCAGAGATTCCCCTTGACTCTGACGCTCCGCAAACCAAACGAACACCTGTTATAGAGCAGTCAAACAGTGAAAGTTCCACTTTAAAAAGCGGAACACGGTTCTTTGACATACGTTTTAACGTAAGAGCGCCGAGTGACGGCGGCTACATACAGTTGATAATAAACCTTGAGGCGCAGAATGCCAACAGACCGGGATATAGTATCCTGAAAAGAGCATTGTATTACTGTTCAAGAATGATATCCGACCAGTATGGCACGGTATTTACCGGTTCTGACTACGGAAAGATACGCAAAGTCTATTCCATATGGGTATGTTTACACCCGAACAAAGCATACACAGACACCATTGCAAGATTCAGCGTGAAAAAGGAGATCATTCACGGAGAAACAAAACTTACACTTGAAGAAGAAAACAAAGAACGTAAAAATTACGACCTTATCAACATGACGATCGTGGGACTGAAAGATTTTGATTCGGCAGCACAGTCGGAACACCCGCTGATACGAATGCTGAGTCTTATCTTTACGCAAGAACTGACCGCCGGGCAGAAAAAGGAACTGCTCGAAAATGATTATAACATACAAATGACCGAGAATGTAGAGGAGGCGTTTGAGGATATGTGTGATTTTAGTACAGGATTTTATCAGGATGGACTTAATAAAGGCGTTAAACAAGGCAGAGCTGAGGGTATTGGTATCGGCAGAGCTGAAGGCATCAACATAGGTGTTGAACGTGGTATTGGTATCGGCAGATCTGAGGGTATCAACATAGGCGTTGAACGCGGCAAACTGGAAGAACAATCCAACACCATCAAAAAACTGCTGCTTCATAAACTTGACCCAAGTCAGATCTCTTCACTTCTTGAAATCCCTCTTGATGAAGTGGAGAAGGTCAAACGGAGCATTGCTCAGAACTGATATTGATTGGATAATTTTAACACAGCAGCAAAAATCTGCTGCTTTCCCTATTCTGGAAAGCAGCAGATCATGGTTTAATATATTTGCAGATTATCACTTCACTATGTTATGATTTTGCTGCAAGGTGCAAAAGTAGGCAGCAATACTTAGACAAGGACATCTTAATAATTGGAAATATATATCAGTGTAAAGAACTTGACGAGGAAATTATTTTTTAAGGCTGCGGCAGTTATGCCGAACGGAGTCTTGCAGCGAAGCGGAAAGACGACAGAAAGGCATGACTGCTGCGGCGAAGCCGTTCCTTGTACGCTGTGACCACGTCACAGCCACATTGCTTCGGCAATTAAAATAAAAAATTACGCGATAAAAGGTTATATGTGCCGTAGGCGTGGCGCTAATGGCAACATATGGAATTTTATTAATAGGGATATTCCCCAACTTCTCATTCTCCGACCCTATGAAAAAAAGTCTGTAAAAATTCAGCCGACTGTGGTATAATAAAAATAACACAGGAGGCTGATATTTAT
>CANRFB010000152.1 GCA_947629785.1 uncultured Clostridia bacterium
CCTGTTCCTTTGTTGGAATACCTTATAAAGACCTACACCAATGAGGGCGACACGGTTCTTGACAACTGCATGGGAAGTGGTTCAACCGGTGTCGCTGCAAAAAATCTGCATAGGAAATTTATCGGAATAGAGCTTGACGGGAATTATTTTGAAATAGCAAAAAAACGCATATATGAAAATACAAGCTGAGCCTTGACCCTTTGGATCAAGGTGCTTTTAATTTTGGAAGAAAGGAGCAAAAACAATGACGGTAAATATTCTCGGAACGGATTATTCAATTGAGTTCTGCAAGATAAGCGAAAATGCCGACCTCAAGGAATATGACGGCATATGCGATCCTACAAGCAAGCGCATCTGCGTTGTAAATGAAAACAGGAATAATCTTGACAATTTTAAGGAGTTGCAGAATTCTATTTTGAGGCATGAGATAATTCACGCATTTTTCAACGAATCGGGACTGCAAAGCAACGTTGAAAATCAAGAACAAGGTGTTCCGGAAACCTATGTGGATTGGTTTGCAATACAATCCCCGAAAATTTTCAAGGTTTTTAAAGAACTTAAAATCCTGTAAAAATGCCCTTAGAACACCGTTTTAAGGAGCTTTTTTTATACCAAAAACGAAAGGAACGATAAGCTATGAAACTTGAAGCATTAACAAAGCTCGGCATTGCCGAGGACACGGCTAAACAGGTAATTGCCATGAATGATGCCGAAGTTACCGCCGAAAAGAAAAAGCTTGCCGACAAGGACGCGGAACTGACTATGGCGACCGACAAGATCGGCGAGCTGACCGAAGCGGTGAAGAAATTTGACGGCGTGGACGTTGAGAAACTCAAAGCCGACCTTGCGGAAATGTCCAAGAAGTACGCGGACGATACCGCCGCACTTAAACTTGACAGCGCGCTTTCCCTTGTCCTTGCCGGCAGCGGAGCAAAGGACACGGAGATAGTCAAGGGACTTATTGACAAGTCTGTTGTAAAATTTGACCCCGGCGGAAAACTCACCGGCGTTTCAGAACAGCTTGAACAGCTCAGAAAGGATAAGGCTTTCCTGTTTGAGACAAACGAGGGAACGCCCGTGAACACTGGCTTCACCCACGGCGATCCGCCTTCGGGAAATTCCGCTAAAGGCTCAGACTTCCTGAATATCGTCAAGGAAAATCAGGTAAAACGCAAATAAAGAGTTGAAAGTAGAGAGTTAAGAGTTGAGATGTATCAATTGCCTTGCGTTTCCGATGATACAACGAAACTTTTAAAAACACTCTGTATTTTAAAAATAAAAGATACAAGGCGGAAACTTTATCTTAACTCTCAACTCTTAACTCTTAAAACTATTTTATAGGAGGGAATTTATAATGGCAAAATATTTAAAGGACGAACTCAGCGGTTTTGTACCCGTTGAACAGGCTAACGAAATTATCAAAAAGGTGGCTCGCGGATCAAGCGTTATCAGGCTGTCCCGGGTCGAACAGATGAAAAGCGATACCAAAAAGATACCCGTTATGACAGGCGGAGCAGGTGCTTACTGGGTCGGAGAAGGTCAGCGTATCGGTGCTTCGGGCGCAACATGGATATTCCCCGAACTCAAAGCAAAGAAGCTTGCGGTAATTATCCCGGTGACAAAGGAAAAGCTCGAAGATTCCACAATTGATGTATTTGCGGAACTTCAGGACTATATCGCTCAGTGTTTCTATGAAAAGTTCGATTCTGCCGCGCTGTTCGGTGATGGTTTATATGAAACGTCTATCCTCAGTGAGTGTCAGAAAGTAGAAGCCGATAACAGCTCCTTTGATCTTGCCGTTTCGGACGTTATGGCAAACGTTGAAAAGAACGGCTATGATGTGGACGGTTTTGCCGCAAAGATAGGCGTTAAAAATTCGCTTAGAAAACTCCGTGACGCAAACGGTGCACCCATATTTATCACAGGCACGGATCAGAATGAACTTTACGGACAGCCTATTGAGTTCGTAAGGAACGGCGCATGGATAGACGACAGAGCCGTCCTTGTTGCGGGCGAATGGAAGTATTCTCTTGTGGGTATCCGTGATGATATTTCCTATGAAATACTTACCGAAGCAACGCTCCAGAATTACATTGACGATGACGGCAAGCCTCTTTCCCTTGCGGAACAGGACATGGCTGCCATCAAGGCTACAATGCGTATAGGCTATCTTTGCGTAAAGCCGGAAGCGTTCTCCGCGCTTGTTCCCAAGCCGCTTGACACATCACTGTCAACGCTGACTATCGGTGAATGTTCCCTTGAACCTACATTCTCCGCAGATGTTACCGAGTACACCACCACAACAAGCAATGAGAGCGATAATATCACAGCGACAGCAACGGCTGCGGAAAGCGGTGCAGCGGTGGAAATAAAAAACGGAGAAGCCGTCGTCGAAAGCGGGTCAGCGGCGACGTGGAGTGAGGGCGAGAATGTTGTTACCGTTAGGGTCACAAACGGCTCTTACAGCAAGACCTACACCGTAAAAGTAACCAAATCCTGATGCGTAATTAAGTGGTGGTGAAATAATGGCATATGCAGATTTTGAATTTTACCGCGATATCTATAAGGGAACATTATCCGAGACCGCTTTCGGACGGTTTTCGGAGCGTGCTTCCGACTACATCGACAGCCGTACCGAGTATATCCTCAAAAAAGCCGCAATAACCGAGGAAATGGAGGAGCGGGTCAAGAAAGCCTGCTGCGCCCTTTCCGATGTCATGTGTCAGAGCGAAACGGGCGGCGGGGTGAGATCTTCCGAAACTGTCGGCGATCTGTCGGTTTCCTATGCCGTGGGAACTCAGCGTTCCGAAACACAGAAACTTGACGATGCTATACAATTGTATCTCGCCGATCTCGTAAAAGCTGTGAGGTGGTTATAGCAAGGCTGAGCCTTGACCCTTGTCACCCCCAAAAGTTGATAACAGCAAAGCAGTTAATTTGTTTTGCCCCCTCAAGGGGCAATGTCATCAACTTAAGGATTTCAAGCATATTATACAACATAATAAATCATATTTTGTCTAAAATACCACTTG
>CANRFB010000153.1 GCA_947629785.1 uncultured Clostridia bacterium
TATATGCGCCCAGCGCATTAACCGCGGTTTCCATTCCTGCGAGTACCGCTGAATAGATAGCACTTGCAATTTGTGATTTATTCAAAACTTCTGTTTTTCCATTGACGTGACCTACTACTTCCGGACCTGCCTCACCTGCAACAAACATTGTTCCGTGTGCGCGCTTTGTACCAGCAGCATATTTTTGAATACTGTTCCACCACGATGCGCGTCCACTGTTTGATATTACGCCGCCACTTTCAAATATTTGTACGCTGCCGTTTGCTCCGATAATACCGCCAGTTCCCAAACCAAAAAATTGTTTAAGTGAAGTCCAACCGCTTTTAAAAAGTGATACACCAACTGAAACGCTTGATCCGATCCAGTTTGATAATGAAGTCCAGCCTGATTTTACAAGACTGATCGCTGCGGTAACAGCAGAACTGCCTATCCAGTTTGATAATGACGTCCAACCGGATTTTACAAGGCTAACAGTAGCCGAAATTGCGCTGCCTACAAAATCTGAAAGTGAAGTCCAACCCGATCTTACAAGACTAACAGCAGCTGAAACTGTATCACCTACGAAACTTGAAAGTGAAGTCCAACCTGATTTTGCAAGACTTATTGTCGCGGGTAATATTTGTCCCGGAGTAATACCGATAAAGTTTTCAACGTTCGTCCATCCTGATTTTGTAAGACTGATTGCCGCGGATATTGTTTGTCCTATTCCAGTGCCGATAAAGTTTTCTATGGACGTCCAGCCCGATTTTACAAGGCTAATTGCTGTGGATACTTTATCTCCAACAAAAGTAGACACCGTTGTCCAGCCGGACTTTGTAAGACTAACTGCGGCGGTAACGTTAGTGTGTTCGCCTATCCAGCTTGCTAAACTGTTCCAGCCGGATTTTGTAAGACTAACAGTAGCCGAAACGGCATTACCAACAAAGTCAGAAAGAGAACTCCACCCATTTCTTATAAGTTGGATTCCAACGTCAACAGCGTTACCTACAAAATCTGAAAGTGTAGCCCACCCCGATTTTACAAGATCGATCCCGACAGAAACAGAATTACCGACAAAGTGTTCTATTGTGTTCCAGCCTTTTTTAGTTAATGAAACAAATGCTGTAACCTGTGTACCAACCCAACTTGAAATTGTAGACCAACCTTGTTGTGTTAAGGTAATGGCAACATCAACAGCGTTACCCACAAAATCTGTAAGTGTAGCCCACCCCGATTTTACAAGACTGATTGCAACAGAAATTGCATCACCGACAAAGTTTGATATGGTATTCCACCCCGTTTTTATCAGCGAAACAGCAACTTGCACCGCTTCTCCAATAAAGTTTGAAATGGTTTCCCACCCGGTTTTTATAAGTTTAACTCCGACCGAAACAGTTCTACCCACAAAATCCGAAATCGTATTCCACCCGGATCTTATAAGATTAACTGCAACGGAAACAGTATTGCTTACAAAATCAGAAATGGTATTCCAACCCGCTTTTATAAGAGATACGGCAACAGTTATCGCGTTACCCACAAAGTCTGTAAGTGCTTGCCAGCCCCTTTTTATAAGAGATACCGCGACTGTTACTATACTGCCTACAAAACCTTGAATACTGTTCCAACCTTGTTTAACAAGAGACACAACAGCCGTAACTGTGTTACCTACAAAGTCTTGAATACTGTTCCAGCCCTGTTTTACAAGAGATATAAGTACCTGCGCTTTGTCTCCTATAAATTCCTTAAGATCTTCCCAGCCGTCCTTTATTAATTCAACACCTACTTCGACACTCGTTTTTACTTTTTTTAGAGCGTTTTGAATAGGCTTTACGATATTAGATTTTACCCAGTTGTCAATGTTTTTCAGAGCTTCGAGTAGTCCCTCAAATAAACCCTCAATAATATATTGCCCCTGCTCTTTCATAACTTTCGATGGAGAGGATATACCAAAAACTTTTTTAAAACCGTTGATAAACGGTTCAAATATGTGTTCTTTTATCCAAGTACCTATATTTTTCAGAGCTTCCACAATGCCGTCAAGTAAGCCTTGGATTGTAAATTGACCGTCCTCGTAAGCGTTCTCGTGCCACCAATCTACAACATCATTCCACGCGTCCTCTATAAGGCCCCATAAAAACTCCGCAAGTCCCGCAAGAGCCGCGCCGATTAATTCAAATAGCGCACTTGCTATCCCTTTCCAATCGACATTTTTTAGCATTTTTATAATGCTTTTAGCTAATTCTTTCCAATCCGTCTCCTCAATAAAAGTTGTAATAAAATCTAAAAGACCTTTTATGCCGTCCGATATTATTTCGCCTATTTCCTCCCAGTCCAAATTAGAGACTAAAGAATTAAGGCCTTCCGCTAAATTGCTCGCCAATTCAGCCCAATCAAATGAAGTTATGATGTTGAGGATTATATCCAACAGAGCATTAAAGGCATCGGCTATTGTTTTCCCTAATTCCTCCCAGTCTATACCGTTAATTAATTCGCTTATCTTTTCCGTAAGATTTTTTGTTATGTCTCCCCAGTCTATGTCAGTCAAAATTTCGTCTATTCCCGATATTAATGTGTTTAAGCCGTTTATTAATAAATCGCAAAGACCGTCCCAATCAAAGTTTGAAATAGCCGCCGATAATACGTCTAAAACAGCGTGTAGCGAAGCTGAAACAAGCTGCGCTAATCCGTTCCAATCTATACCGTGAAATAGACTGTTTACACCGTCAATCAATACTTTTCCTATTTCTGACCAATTTATTGAGGATATAGTATCGCGTAACCCGGATACAAGCACATTGAATCCCTTTGCAAAATTAGTTCCTGCTGTTTGCCAATCAAAAGCTAAAATAGCGTTTGTAATCACTTCTAATATAGCTGAAAAACCTTTAACAATAGAGTAGAGCAAAACACCGAACTCAAAGGCAGAAAAATTGAAGAGAGCAGGAAAAACAAAAGAAAAAGCAAGTG
>CANRFB010000154.1 GCA_947629785.1 uncultured Clostridia bacterium
ATATCTGAGATATTTGCAAGCAATAGTACCGACAGAGGGTAATATATCAACGGCTTGTCGTAGATGGGCAGGAGCTGTTTTGAGACTGAGATGGTGTTCGGATAGAGCCGAGTTCCCTTGCCGCCGGCTAAAATTATGCCTTTCATTTTATCACTCCATTAAATTTTGTTTCAGCCATTCGGCGGTTTTCATTATGCTCTCCTTGAAGTCTGATCGGCACTCGAAGCCTGTATCTCTGTAAAGCGCTTCGGTGTCGATATTTTTGTAGTCCACGCCGGACGGCGAATCGGGGTATTCGCCAAAAAGAAGAGGGCAAGACGGATTTAAAATCTCCGCAATCTGTTCAATTATCTCGCGGAAAGTCCCTGTTTTCCGATGCCCGACATAATAGCTTTTCATATTTATTCCGCTCTCGCCGATGGCGTAAAACGCCTCAGCGATGTCGTCGATATAAATCATATCGTAGAGGTTTTTGCCCTCAACGAGCTTGCAGGGAGTGTTTGTAAGAAGATTGGTTATAACGACATTCGGCAGCGAAGTCAATGATTTAAATCCTTCGCCGTATGCCATAGCAATTCTGCCGGCACTATACTCTATCCCACTGTTATATGCAATCGTTTTGCAAACGGCTTCACTGACCTGCTTGGCCGCAGAATATACATAAGTATATCTTGGTTCAAAATAATCTGCGCCGATGTATGTATTCATCTCATATTCGTTTGCCGTTCCCGCAAAAACGAATTTTTTACAGCCTATTCTTATTGACGCTGAAATAGCGTCGCAATCGGCGATTGAATTGCTAAGCTGAAGGCGATAGTCCTTAAAAGCCGCGCCATAACCGCCTTGACGTGCGAAATGATAGAACACATCTATGTCGTCTTGAATCATTTCGTGCAGATACTCGTACTTCGTAAAGTCCGCAATCACGGGAATGAAATTTTCTTTATCCGAATGTCTTTCAAGCGCTTTTTCTGAGATATCTACGCCGTAAACGGTTATACCTTTGCTCAGAAGAAGCTCGGTCAAAGCGCCTCCGATAAATCCGCCCGCGCCGGTGACTATTGCTTTTTTCATCAGGAATTTTCCTCCACGGTAAGATTCACATCGCTTTCACTCAAGAACGGCGCTTTGCTGTCAGACGAAGATAAGACAGGATTGTCTATATCCCATTTTAGACCTATCTCTGGATCGTTCCAACGAATCGCCCTGACAAGCTCGCGATCATAATAATCATCAAACTTATATAGAACAACGGTTCCCGACTCCCGCGTGACATAAGCGTGTCCAAAGCCGCTCGGCAAGTAAATCTGTTTGCGATTTGTTTCGGAGAGCACCATACTCGTCCACTGTTTGTATGTAGGAGAATTTCTGCGAAGATCGACCACAAAATCCAAAATTTCACCGTGCAAAACACGAACAAGTTTCACCTGCGGGTGCGGATTGTTCTGAAAATGTATGCCGCGAATTGTTCCCATTTCTTTGTTAAAGCAAACATAATCCACAACAAATTTTGTGCTTATTCCGCTTTCCAGCAAGGAGCGGACATTATATGTCTCCGCGCTGTACCCGCGGTTGTCCTCAAAATATGTAGGCTCAATGACCTTTACGCCCGGGAGCTCAAGCTCGGTTATTTTCAATGTTGCCATAATTATTCTCCTTTTACCTCATCAACAAGCTCAGCCTGTTTAAGAATCGTTTTATAGTTTTCTTCTCTCGTTTTTGCATCGCTCACGCACCAGCAAAAATGCTCAATTGATTTTCCGAAAGTGTCGTCGACGCTCAGCTTTACTGTCTCTGTCTCATTGCCTATCGTTATCTCGGCAGTAGGCTCAAAGCCGTCGGGAGCGGTAAGAATCCGCCCTGTTCTCAAAAAGCCCTTGCTGCCCCAAACTTCGAGCTCGCACTTGTAGCTGTTGTCCATTCCGAACGATAGCTGCGCGGTTGTGCCGTCGGCGTTCACCATCGCCGCGCTGCCGTAGATGTCAACGTCAAAACCGTCGGTATAGTTAAGCTTCGAGTAAACTGTTTTCGCGGTTTCTCCGAGGAGCATTGTCGCAAGCTTTATGGTGTAGCCTCCGCAGTCAAGGAGAGCTCCTCCGCCCAGGGCTTTGTTATAGCGGAAGTCGTTCTTCGCCCTCTGCGGGAAGCCGAAGGCTATTCTGTAAAGCCGCACGTCGCCCAATTTTCCGCTATTTATGATGTCTTGTATCTCCGCAATTTGCTTATGAAATGCGAACATATAATTCTCGTGGACAGCAAGGCTCTTTTCTTCTGCGATGTTTACTAAATCACTTGTATCCGCAAAACTCGTCGTCGAGGGCTTTTCCAAGAAGATATGCTTGCCGTTTCTAAGCGCCTCTTTCGCCCATCTGTAATGGAGCGCGGGAGGGAGCGGAAGATAAATAGCGTCTACATCGCCCGACGAAAGCAAGTCCTCATAGCTGTCAAAGACCTTCCCGCCATATTCTTTTCGAAAATTTTCGGCTTTCTCCTTTTCGGATAAAAGCAGTGCTTCGTTTGGCTCGTTATCTCCGAACCATTCCTTTGCGCTCGCTTGAGCCACGCCTATATATTCGGCGCAGTCAAGCTTTTTAATTGCGGGCATAAACCTGCGGAAAGCTATTTCCGAGGGGCATATAATGCCGATTTTTACTTTATCCATATCACCACTCCAATACCGATAAGAGATTTCGCAGCTGTATATTCAGGCAGTTGTTGACCTGAACGAGCGTATTAAGCGTCTTATAATCCGACCAGAAGTACCCGGGCGGAAGCTCGTCTATTTCGTCGTCAGCTATCTCCATAATCACGTTGCGGTTCTGCTCGTGATAGAAGCGCCCGCCCTCCTCGGAAAGGAGCGTGTCAAAGATA
>CANRFB010000155.1 GCA_947629785.1 uncultured Clostridia bacterium
TTTCCTATTTCATCATCAAAATAGCTTTCCGTTTCCGGCAGCACAGTAAGTATTCCGCTTATTTTTTTGTTTTTAAAAACCAAGTCCATATTAAAACCGCATTTCTTTTTTATTTTTGATATATTTATAAAATCCACATAAAATATCAGAAGTTTATATATCCGCCGTCGGCGTATATTTCCCTGCCGGTTATCATTCTTGATGCGTCCGAAAGCAAGAAAAGAATTATATCGGCTATGTCCTCGGGTTCTTCTAAGCCGAGAACGGATTTATTCAAAGCTGCTTTTATTTCGCAATCGGTCTTATTTTCAAAAGACTTATTCAGCATTGGGGTATTTACGTTTCCGGGCATTACAGTGTTGATACGAATATTCTTGTCTGCAAGTTCAATTGCCATTGATGTAATTATTGTATTCATGGCAGCCTTTGTAGCGGCATATAACCCTTGACATTTTTGTGGAAAATTTACAGCTGCAGAAGATACACCCACCACGCTCGCTTTATCATGGTATTTCTTTTTTGATAAAATGCTTACCATTTCAACAAAAGAATACAAATTGACTGTCATGCTTTCGTCCATATTTGTTTTATTCAGCAAATTTATAGGAAGTATTTTTGCAATCCCGGCACAATGAATCAAACCGTCTATTTTATGACCATCACTGATAATGTCGTCAAAAATTTCTTTATATCCGCCTGAGCCACTCAGATCTTTGACATAAAATCTGTGACCGTTTCCGGACAGGCAGGGCATTACTTCACCAGCCTGTTCATTATTCAATACTATAAGACACACTTCAGCACCCTGCTCGGAAAGCCTTACAGCAGTCGCTTTGCCTATTCCCGAACCTGCACCTGTTACTATAAATCTTTTTCCGCTGAAATCATATGGATTCCACATTTCAGTTGACCTCCATGCCTGCCGTAACAGGTATAAGTGCGCCGGTAATGTACTTTGACTTGTCGGAAAGCAAAAACTCGACAATTTCCGCAATAGCGACCGTAGGTATAAGACCCATAGGCTGAACTTTGTTTATATCCATCATATCTTCAATGTCATCAATAAAGTGTGTATCAACATATGCAGGCAGGATCGCATTAACTCTTATCATTCTTTTAACAAATTCTTTCGACGCAACTTGTACTGCTGTATTCAACGCATTTTTTGAGGCAGAGTACAACGTAGAACCTTTTCGTTTGGTCACCGAAGAAATTGACGAAATTGCAACTATACTTGCACCGTCCTCTGAGATCTTTCTGTTGTAAAAGATCTTACAAAGTTCGAGAAAAGCAAAATAGTGCACCTGCATAAGCCTTTTCATATCGTTTTCACGAATTATTCTGATAGGTACGTCCTTTCCAAGACCCGCACAATGAACCATGCCGCTCAGCTTTATTCCCTTAGAAATGCAGAAGTCAAATATCCCGCCTATCTGAGAATCATCTTCAAGATCGCATACAGCATAAGGCATATTTCCAGTTTCTTCGGAAACATTTTTGAGCTTTTCCTCATTTCTGCCAACCAGCAGAAGTCCGTAACCCTCTTCATGAAGATAACGCGACACTTCAAGACCTATCCCGGAAGTACAGCCGGTGACCAAAACCGTTTTATCAGACATTTTTGCCCTCCTTGAAATAATCATCGGTAAATATCATAGGTAAAACATCATCGGTATCAATTTCAAACGAAACAACACCCCATGAAAGTCCGATCCCAAAACCGGAGGTAATAAGACTGAGTTTCTTTTTCTCATTGAGTTTTTCACAAAGATCAACTATTCCCACGGGAATTGAAGCACCGTCCGTATTTCCGTATTCCGTCAGAGATACGGGAACTTTTTCGGTGGGAGCTTTAAGCTTTTTGGCGATCTGGTTGATGATCATCAAATTTGCCTGATGAAGCATCACATAATCGTAGTCGTCCACGCTTGTCCCGAATGTCGCAAAAAATTCCTTGAAAAGCTTCGGAACTCTTGTTATCGCAAACAAGAAAGTATCATTACCGTCCATTTTCTTTTCGATCTTTAATTCATCCGATTCCATTCCCAGATAAACTCCGGGGAATCTTGCGCCGGGTATAGGGGTAATAATCGTATTGAATCCATCGCCGTCCGAACGGATCATTCCCCTGATGTTTCCTTCTCCGCGTTCGAGCAAAGTGGCAGAACCTGCATCGCCGAACATCATGGTAAAAGAAGTGTCGTTCGTGACCTGATGATTAGTCTCCGAATCGCCCACCAAAAGCAAAGCACGTTCAATAGTCTCGCTCTCTATAAGTCCGGCAGCTAAATAAAGACCGTTTACATATCCGGAACAGCCTATATTAACATCAAATACAAAACAATCCTTTTTCAAATTGAGCCTTTTGTGCAGAACAAACGCAGAAGCAGGGGTTTTATAATCCGGCATCTGTGTAATAAATATCAAGGCATCTATATCATCACCTGTCAGACCCTTTTTCTCCATAAGTTTTTTTGCTGCAACATAGCAAAGGTCGGACGCCGTTTGACGACCGTCTGAAATATAACGTGCTTCTATTCCGGTTGCCTTTTTAAACTTTTCAACAGCTTCTTCTCCGAAGTGATAGGCGTAACTGTCTGTGCTGACCTTATTATCCGGAACAGCACAGGCAAGTCCGGAAATTTTTACATTATGGAATTCCTTACACTGCATTTATTTTACTCCTCCATTACGTTCAAAGCGTCCTGAACGGTAACAATTTTCTTTACGTCTGCACTTTTGAATTCCTTGCCGAATTCTTCGTCCATCATTGCTATGAAAGAAAGAGCCGCAACGGAGTCCCACTCGGACATATCAGTAAGGTCGGTTTCAGGGGT
>CANRFB010000156.1 GCA_947629785.1 uncultured Clostridia bacterium
ACGCAGAATAGCCATTTTTGAATTTTATATAAAGTTACGGAACGTTTGTCTTTCAATTCGATTCCCGTACGGGTCACCATTAACTTCTCCTCGTAAATGGCTTAGATACGCCGTTTGCGAGGATTTTTTATTTTGCTGTTCTTTGAAATGGTCTTTATTTGGTACTTATTTTGAAAATTTGGTCTTTAAAGCAATAATTGGGTTTTATTTTGAATCAAAGCTGAGTGCAGCGGCAATCACATTGGAATTTCTTGCCTGTGCCTCTTGGAACATATGACAGTATATGTTGCTGGTGGTACTTACGCATGAATGTCCCATATCACCTGATACCGCTACCATATCAACACCTGCGTTGATTAGTAAGCTTGCGTGTAGATGTCCCAACCATACAAAAACACATCAATAGATGACTTCGCAGTTATCCACAAAAACATCAAGCTGATGTCCCCTGTTGTACCTGTGCAGATGATATGTCATTCTGAAACCAAACGGAACACAATTCAGATAAAAATCCGTAGTTCCCTCGTTGTGAACTATGACTTTTTTCAGAAGTTCTCCGTAAATTTTCGTGCTGTTGGTGTCCATTCCGACTGTTGCGTTTACTTGGGAAATGTAATTCTTTATTCCGTCAAGCTGTTTCTTGTGCGCGGAATTTACGTCCTGTCCGAGGGCAATCTCTTCCGTGAGTTTCGCTATCTCACTGTCGTAAAATTCCGTCTGCTCTCGCAAATCATCTTTTGTTATCAGTTCTTCAAGCATAAGGTCTATCGCCTTGTGCTTTTTTCGCGTCAATTTGTCAATTTCTGCTCGGAGATGTTCCGTATTAACTGTCGGTTCATTCTGTTGTATTGCCTTGATTTCAGAAAGCAGCTGTTCAACAATTTCAGAACGCGAAATTTGTATTTTTTCCAGAATATACTTCATACAGAACGCAAGAACATTTTCATTTATTGACTTATTGTCGCAGCCAACTTCCGCACCGTTTGCGTCAATACGATGGTTTTCACCATATTTTGCACGATTTACGCAACGCAAAGAACGCTTTATTTTTGTATTTTTCCCGCTGACATTATAGGAATACCCGCATTTTCCGCAAAATACTTTGCTGCTGTACCAGTAGTGTTTTGAATATTTCCTGCCTTGACGTGCAAGCTGTCCTCTTTCAAAAATCTGTTTCTGCGCCATATCCCAGAGTTCCCGCGAAACTATTCCCTCGTGATGATCCTGCAAAGTAATAAGCGGTGCATCGGGATTATCACCGTTATTCTGAACTACCTTTTTTGTAAGAAAATCAGTAGAATAATGTTTCCATTGTGTCAGGTCACCTACATATTTGTCGTTTTTCAGAATACGGCATACACCGTCCTCTCGCCACATCTTGCCGTTTACCGAAAGCAGTCCCGCCGCATTAAGTTCATTTGCTATCGTGTGACAGCCTTTGCCTTCGTAAACGTAACTGTTAAAAATGCGTTTTACAATTTCAGCTTCTTCGGGAACAATTTGCAAAACGCCGTTTTCTGTTCTGAAACCCAACATCCTGCTATAACCGTAAACCCAGCCGTTCTCCATTTTACGACGTATTCCCCATTTTACTCTTTCCGAAACTTTTCTGCTCTCTTCCTGAGCAATTGATGCCATAATAGTCAATCGAAGTTCTCCGTCCTTATCGCGTGTATCAATACCGTCTGTCATAAAAATTACTCCGATACCAAGCGAGGAAAGTTTTCGGGTAAAACAAAGCGTATCAACGGTATTTCTTGCAAAACGCGAAACCTCTTTTGTCAAAATCAAATCAATTATGCCGTTTTCACAATCACTTATCATACGATTAAAACCGTCACGTTTTTTGACGGATGTGCCTGTTATGCCCTCGTCATAGTAAACTTCGATAAGTTCATAATCCTCATGACCGCTTATGTACTCGGTGAAATACTTTATCTGCGCCGAAAGAGAATGAAGCTGATCCTCCATATCCGTACTAACACGGCAATATGCCGCAACTTTTAATTTGTTCATAGTCCTCCTTTCCCCATTATTCGGGGATAATATCCCCCTGCATATATAATTTTACGCTTTACCACTATAAAACGCAAGCGGCAAATTCAACAAAATTACTCTGCCATTTTAGACATATATGCAGGGAGAAATTTTTCTTATGCTGCCGATTGAACGGACTTATTATCCTGCATAGCCATCAACTTTTCAAGCTGTTCGGAAGAAATAAGTCCCTGCCTGTAAAATTCCTTGTAATAGCCGATTTTCATTGCTTTGACAAAATCGGCTTTGCAGTTATCGGGAATTTCAATTTTTCTTTCTTCTGGAATATCCATATAGCTGCCCTCCTTTCACGTTCAAGTATACCGCTGCGACATCATAAATACAATATCCGAGAATGTTTTTCAGTATCATTCGAATGTGTAAATACGATCATTCATCATAGATATTCCGCGTATCTGCGTGATTTGCTTGACATTTATGACTGAATAGATTTACCGTAAACAGTTCTTTAAAAATGGCGTTGTTTTATGATGTCAATCGGCATAATTTCATTATACAGCGAAATACGAAATTTGTAATTGACGTCATTTGGACGTGAAATAGACGTCAAACAGCAAAAATGACGCCGATTTACAATAAATGACGTCATCAAAAAAAATGTTCTGTTTTGAAAATTTGCGATAATATATCATTTTTAAGTATAATTTGACAAATAGGGATTTTTATGATATAATCGTACTATCGGGCATTTAACCGACAAATCGAAATGTGAAAGCGTGGTAATATGATAGTCAAAGAATTTGGAATAAATAATAAGGAAATTA
>CANRFB010000157.1 GCA_947629785.1 uncultured Clostridia bacterium
ACTCATAAACAGCAAGTAAAAAATTGGCTTTGTGGAATGATTCGAGAGTTATCGTCCAAGGGTTGGAATAACATTCCAGATCTTACTCTTAATATAGATTTACCTATACAAATACCTGAAAGATCAGATATTGAAAAATATATCACTTTTTAATTACATATTGATTTGTTTAATCTATTTTTTCAAAAGTCGACCTTATTATAATTAATAATCAATAAAATATATCCGTTGTATTTTAATTTAAGATATGCTTTTTGTGCGATACTCAATTAAAATTGACTATTATCAAAATATAAAAACCGACCTCAAATAAAGTCGGTTTGCTAAAAATTTATATAGGAGTATGTCATAATTGTTGTCCACTATTTGTCCGCTAAAGTTACAAAAACTTGCGAAAAAGCAGAATAATTTAATTATTGTATCTTATTGTAATTTGGCTTGTTTACGTCGTTTGATGCACTTTTTGATAATTTGCAAAAAGGCATTTGCTCAATTCGATTCCCGTACGGGTCCCTTATTCCCAACTAAGCCGAAATATAATAATTATCAATGGAATATTAGGAATAAGAATGAGCCGCTGAAAATAAAACAGCGGCTCATTTCGTGTATGTAAACGATCATTCACTACCTCATTTTGTCTTCCAGATCAGCGATCCTATGATTCGCGACCTTTAATTCCTCATCAAAGACTGCATCGCGCTGTTCCAAGCGGTAAACACGCTCAACAAGATTATTGTGTTTTTCCACTTTCTTTTCAAGCTGTTCAATGCGGTAATTTGACAGCTTGCTTGAAATTATGATCCCGCCGAAAGAACCGATGATCGTTCCGATAAGCGCAATAAGCGCGGAAATTACTTCAACGTTCATTCCTCCACCTCCGGCAAACCCGCAACACTTGTAAGCATCGAAAGAATTCCCGCTAAAACAGCGGAAGAAATGACTATCTTCCAGTTGACCTCCGACAGAACCGAAGTCGTTCCGATAGTGGCAACGGCAGTCTGCGCAACAGTTTTCAGCGCGCGGATCCCCGCAGCTTTTAACCACCTTAAAAAATAACTTTTCATATAATTCCTCCTGTTTTATGATTTTCAGACGTAAGATCAATTGAGAGATCCCACCTTAACCCGTCGTCCAGTTCCGCGGAAACGCTTCCTCCGGTGCTTTCGCCACGCTGAAAATTATTCGTTGTCAGCATATTTTCCGAGTGCGGATCGGTGAAAGTTATCGGAATTACATCACTGTCCGGCGCGGAAGTTATCTCCCGCATAATCTTTTCGGGAACATTGCTTGCTTTCAATTGATAATCCCGGCTTAATTTTACATCTTTGTCGTTAATGTCTGTAAAAGCGTTTTCGCCTTACCGGACATTTTTTACGCTGTAATTTTCGCATTCCACAAACTCGCTTACATCAACATTTCCTATAATTAAAGTAATAGTGATTTTCATTAAAATTTCTCCTTACATTCCCGTTGAACGGCGCTTATTCTGACTGTAATTCAGAACTGCTTCCGAAATTATTTTATTGTCAAGAACTATCTGAATAGGCTTGTTGAAATTGTCAAAGAAATTATCAAATATCCTTGAATATGAAGCTTCGCCTGCCATCTGATTTGTAATATTATTATTTACCACCGATTCGCTGTAAGCAGCCGTCGGAACGGACGCCGCCGACTCGGATTCCACGATCGCTTTTAAACTTGCGGTGAATTCAGTATCGCCGAAAATTTCTTCCAGCTTGTCAAACTGTTCTGCAAGTTCGTTTTTGAACGCCTCGGCATAAATTTCCGCCGCTTGTTTGCCAAGGGTATCGCCCTTATTTGCAAGGTTTTCAAGCTCATCTTCAACGGCAGCCGAGATCTTTTCTGCGTCCGATTTGTACATATCTTCCGCAAGCTCGTCTGCAAGCTGCTGTTTCGCGTTGTACAGTTCGTTGATTTTGGCAAATTCCGAAGAGGACATTTTTGAAAGATTATCCGCAAATATCTTGCTGTCCTCATCGCCGAGGGAAAACAGCTCTGAAAGCAGTTCATTTGACGCGCCCTGCTCTTTGAGTTTCATAACTTGCGCATGATATTTCCGCATGGCCGCAAGCTGTTCATTAAGGTCATTGACGATATACTGCTTTGTTTTTGAACCGTCTTCGTTTTCAACTTCTTCCACGGAGAACAGATCCCCGCCGATAGACATAAGTTTTTTCTTGTACGATCCCTGCAAATTTTCAAGTTCCTTGTACTTTTCATCATATTTTTTAATGATGTTGTCAAGTTCCTTGTCAATGGTTTCCTGCTGTTCTTTAAGAGCGTCCTCTTGATCTTTTTGGGCTTGCTTGTCAGCGTTTTTACGGTATGTATCTACGGTATTGAAATATGATTTCCAAGTTGAACTGTTTTTGTCACAGCCTTTTTCGATAAGCTTATTTTCAAGCTCCGTTGCCGCCTCGGTATAATCAATTTCGTCACCTTTTGCTTCATGCCGTTCCTTTATATCGTCAAGTTCGGCTTTTGTCTGTTCATCAGCGGCTTTTTTCGCGTCCTCGGCAGCCTTTTCAGCCGCTTTTCTTTCGTCCTCGGCGGCTTTTTCGTCAGCGGTTTTCTTCTTGTCAATATATGCCTGATAATCGTCATAAGTGGACCAGTAAAGCGCCGAATTTTCGTTTTTGTTATTTTCAAGATATTTTGAAATTGCTGCCCAGTATTGATCCTCGTCCTCGCGGTGAAGATCAAGTGCATTCTGGTGGAATTTAATTTCTTCCTGCAAAGCGGTTTCATAATCGGTAACAGACTGCCGCATATGTTCCGAATATTCCTTGCCTTGCTGTTC
>CANRFB010000158.1 GCA_947629785.1 uncultured Clostridia bacterium
TGTTTGCATTGGCAAACCTTTATCTGGCTGACAGAAAATTTCTGACGGCTTGATTAAGTTTGCCTTTGCAAGCAAGTTAGGGTGAACTTTGCGGTTCTTTTTTTGAATTTGTAATGGCTTTTCTTTTGCACGATATTATGCGGTGTTGCCTTAGAAATAATGCTTGATGTACCACTTATATTCGATGATGTTGCATTTGTACTATTTATAGAAGCTGTATCTGGTGAATAAATGCCGGTAGCTTCTTCTGTACCATTCGACAGAGTAAATGTATCGGTATTATTTTTGGATACATCCTGTTCTGTTGCAGTATCCACAGCAGTTGTGTCTGTTGCTTTAATCTCGCTCTGCATTACAGGGTAAGCTGTTGATTGATTTACATTTGTCTGAATTTCATTGATTGCCATAATAATTTCCCTTTCGTTTTTATATATTTGCTCATTTGAATTTAGCCATATTTCGTTATATAATGAGCCTACTATAACAAAATAATTTAGTAGCACTATTAGATTATAACTTCTTTACTTGTCTTTTCAACAGTTTCACACTAAGTGCCGTTGTTAACGTTAAAGACTGCCCTTACTCTGTAAGTACCGCTGCCAAGTGATTTTTGGATATTACTTAAAGTGAGCATAAAACTGTTTGCTGTGTCATTCCAAGTGCCTCCGTTTACTGCTTTCCGATTATTGCCATTATTTTTTGATGTATTGATATCCAACAACCTTAGTTGTTTTTGATTAAATACATATCAATTGGCTTTTACAAGTTAATAACCGCAGACAGAATGACTGAAATAAATTTTTTAAGTTTCATAATATTTTCCTTTCCGATCGTATAATGCGATCTCACATTTTTATTTTGTTTTACGTCATAACTAAATTGCAATTTCTTTGCTTTTGTCTTTAACAAATTCAAAAATCAGTACGATATAAACATTTGACATAATTTTGACGTAGCGTATTTCCATGTTTAAATTTGTCTTTCAGACATTTACTCTGAAAGCATAATGTCAAATTGCCATATCATTTGATTAGTTTAGAGACAGGATATAATTTATTTGATTATTTGCAAACTTTTGAAACATATACACTTATATTTTTTCATTTATATGCACTTTAGCAGAAAATGACTGTGTATATGTTTCACCTTTTGCTATTTCCGAAGTAGATATAAAATCTGTCATTTTTTTGACGCATGACGATAAAGTTTTCAATTCAGCAACTGCATTGTCTTTACTGTGTGTTAACATAAAACGTTCGCCTGTAATACTGGCTACAATAACGTCATATAAAGCAGTTATACTACTAAATGTAAGCATAACAATAACTTTATTTGCGTCAAACATTCGAGGAACAACAGCCAAAGTTTTCATCAATATATAAATCAGTATATCAAATGTTAAAAAATGGATAAAATGTTTTGCTTATATTCGCATAAAATTCCTCCCTTTTTGCCTGTCTCTATATATAAGACAAATCAAAAAGGAAAATCACGTCAAAAATTTATTTATTTTTCAAAATTTCAGCGATATTAACAAACTATTCTTTATGCAAATGTGCAATATTGCTAAAAGGTGCAAGTCTTCATAACATATAGCAGCATCAAAATTTTTTATTGTTTTTATTGTCACTTTTATATTAGTAATACTCTATTCCGTCAGTCGAAGATCTTTAAAATAATCTATATTTATTATCACTTTAGCTAAACCATAATATGTACCATATATAAAAATTCGTTATATCCTTTTGTATAAGTGATTTTAATGTAGACAAGTGAATAATTCATTTATGATAAATAATAACTTTCAGGCAAATAAACTGATCCGGAACTATCATAAAAATTGTCTGCGACCAGTTCATAACTGATATAATTATACTTGTCAGAAATAATCCGTAAAACGTTTTAATCAACTGAAGATATTAACTTTTGAGAAATAATATCACGGTACATGGGATCATATGATTATAATGTAAATTGATAACATCAAATTGATAAAAGCAAATGAGAACTTGCTCTTTTTAATACATAATCATTATTTTTTAATAGCACAAGAAAATTGCAAAGAAATATTATATTATGATCTATTACTGTAAAAGTATTATTCCGAAACAGGCTGTTGCACATTCAATGTAACAGCCTATTTGTTTTGTTGTATATATAGGTTTATGATTATGCAATTATTCCTTATTGTCATTACTTCCATTCTTCTCATTCTTTTTTGATTCTTCAAAGGCAATAAATGCATTTAATACATCACTTACAAACTTAGCATATAGAGAATATTGGAAATAGTTTAGAAAAATCATAAATGATGCTATTATTATAGCAGCCGTAGTAGAAATTACATCTGTAATATAGTTTTCTGAACCTACATTATGCATCATCAACGGTATGAAGGCTGTTAAGGTAGGGAAAAGTATTCGGATCGAATGTTCTTCAAAAAAAGAATAGTAATCCAAGAAGTGCCTAAAGTTACTATAATGCTCTTTGGATAATTTTTTAAATCCGTCAAATAAGTGTTTCTCCCACTGATCATAATATGTATATTTTTTGCTTTTGCACTTACATAGAGCCTTATAATCCTTGAACTCCTTCGCTAAGTTAATGATTTCTCTAAATGGCTGATTTTTTTTGCTCATAATCATACACCTCATTAAATATAAATAAATATAGCTTCATTTTATCATAAACAGTTTATGTTTGTCAATATTTGTTGGTATAAGATGTAAAAATTTTACGTTAGGCGGTTATTCCCTATTTTTACTACCGCTTATTGCCAAATTTTAACCGC
>CANRFB010000159.1 GCA_947629785.1 uncultured Clostridia bacterium
ACAAAATATGATTTATTATGTTGTATAATATGCTTGAAATCCTTAAGTTGATGACATTGCTCCCCAAGGAGGGGGAATAAATAATCCCGTCTATTTTAATATAGACGGGAATTTTATTTGTAGATTTTGCTTTGCTTAATGCACGGTATACTTAGGCGGAAAATCACTAAATAAAGCCTGACCGGGTGCAGGCTCAGCCTGCTATTTGGTGTTTGAAAGTTTCCAGCGGAATGTGGAAATTCTCTGCGCCTTGGTGTTGTCGTAGGAAATATTACTGCAAGCGACACTTACGTCATTGTAGCGGTAATCGGTCTTGGCACTCTTTGAACCGAATGCGATTGCGGATTTTACAGCGTCTGCACCGTAGTTTCTCTGAATGACCGCGCCCAGCTTGTGGTATTGACGCTCAAAATCAACTATTTCCTTGGCAAGAATGGGTTTTGTATCGCAGACGTTGTAAACGCCCTGATAGTTTATTCCCGGAGCAGCATTGAGTATTCCCGTTACAAAATCTATCAGATTGTACAGACAGCAGAACGAAAATCCATAGTCGCCGTAGCCGTATATGTAGGAACAATTGTCCTTGGGGTCATATATCTTGGCATGGAGATTGGGAGCGTAGGATTTTGTGTAAATAGGGCAGATGCGCGCAATTACGCCTTTTACCGAAGCCGCGGATTTTACGGCTTTGGAAAGAGCCTTTTCACTGTCGAACTTCATCTTGCCGTAGATAGTGGTGGGCTTTTCGCCTGCGGTCTCGCGGATAGGCTCTCTGGTTTTCTGCGGAGCGTAGACCTGATGCGTGCTGACCATTATCATGTCGTTAACGCCTGCCGTTACGGCGGCTTTGTAAAGGAATTTGTCCACCGCCGCGGACTTTTTCTCCTCTGCGGGAGTGATGATATTCGGGAAATCGTTATCCACCGTACAGCCGAGATGGATAAGTACATCTATGCCGTTTACCATAGCCTGCGTGATAGCGTCTTTGTTGTCGATGGACGCCTGCACGAAGGTATAGTTAGGATTATCAACATTTGTGTTGGGCGTTTCGTCAACGCCGATAACACTGAACCCCTTTGAAAGCAGAGCTTCGCAAAGCTCGCTTCCGATAAGACCGGACGCACCTGTTACAAAAACAGTTTTCATAGTTCACAGTCCCTCCGTTCTATAAAGATTAATACATACACATACTATTATACCACAAATAAAAATAATTGCAATATGTTTTTTTGACGAAATACGCAGCCATTTTTTGAATAATACATCATATTCCTATGCAATTTTTCGGAAATTTTTCTATTTTCCTGCGGAAATTATGTCTTTCACGACCTCGCCGCCTATGATAAGTCCCGCCGCGGAGGGAACGAACGGCACGGACCCGGGAACGGTTTTCCTGCCTGTAAATTCTTCGTCAAAACCGTCAAGGGCAGGGGAAAGGGGAGGTTCTTTGGAATATACCACTTTCAGCTTTTTAACGCCGCGCCTGCGGAGTTCGTAACGCATTACTCTTGCAAGAGGACAGACGGAAGTCTTGTAAATGTCCGCAACTTCAAAAGCCGTGGGGTCGAGCTTGTTTCCTGCGCCCATGCTTGAAATTATGGGAACGCCGCATTTTTCCGCGCGGACGGCAAGTTCTATCTTGCCGGAAACGGTATCTATCGCGTCTATGATATAGTCATATTCCGAAAAATCGAACATATCCGCGGTTTCGGCGGTGAAGAACACATTATATTTTGTTACCCTGCACTGCGGGTTGATTTTCAGAATACGTTCCTCGGCGGCGTCGGTCTTGAATTTCCCGACGGTAGTGTGGTCCGCGATTATCTGGCGGTTTATGTTTGAAACGCTTACCCTGTCGTTGTCGATAAGGTCAATTGCGCCTATTCCGCTGCGGGCGAGAACTTCCACGGCATAGCCGCCCACACCGCCCACGCCGAAAACAGCCACTCTTGCGCTGCGGAGTATTTCCGTGGAATTTTTACCCAACAGCAGTTCGGTCCTTGAAAACTGAGTCGGCAATATGTTCACCACCTTAATAATTCGTAATTCTTAATGCGTAATGCGTAATTTAGCAGGCTGAGCTTTTATAGAGTTGAAAATAGGTTCAGCTTGTTAATTGTATTATATCACGGTTTCCGAAAAATTTCAATAGCAGGCGAAATCTGCATTTTTACTCAAATTATCAAGATTTTTATAATTTGTTGTGGTATACTTAAATTGTTCCGGAACGTAAAGAGGGAAAAGTTTGTTGAGAACGGTCGGAAATTCGGCTTCGCAAAACCGTACAAAACTTGAAAGGAGAATGTTTGCTTTGCAAGTATGGTCTGATTTTAAGCTGGAAACTCTGCGCAGGGCATTGGAGTACACGGAAGGACATCTTAGCGGTGATTTTTTGCAGAAAGAATGTGCAGCGGCGGCAATGTGTTCGCTTTCGGGACTGCAAAAGCTGTTCAGATACGTTTTTAATATCAGCATCGGCGATTATGTCACAAGGCGGAGAATGACGCTTGCCGCCCGCGCTTTGAAAAGCGGACGTTCCGTGCTTGATACTGCGCTTGATTACGGTTACCGATCGCCGGAAGCTTTCGCCCGCGCTTTTATCAGAGTGTGGGGAATAACTCCGCAGAGGTATGCGAAAAACCGCAGCTTTACCGAACTTTTCCCAAAGTTTGATATTCCGCAGACAGCGGATCATAAAGGAGGATCAAGTTTGAAAAAACATCAGACAACTAAAAGAATAAGAAGGGCGCACAAAACCAAGCCATCTGAAAGTGGCTGAAAAA
>CANRFB010000160.1 GCA_947629785.1 uncultured Clostridia bacterium
TCCCAATCGGCATAATTGAGCTGAAGCTGCACAAACTCCGCATCAGGGTGGGCAGTGAGCAATTCGTCCAGAATATCAGGCGTTGCATGGAAAGAAAAGCCCCAATGCTTGATAAGTCCTTTTGCTTTCTGCTCCTTTACGAAATCCCAAATGTGATAATTGTCATAGGTTTTGTAGTTTCCCGCCTGCAAAGCATGAAGCAGATAGTAGTCGAAATAGCCCGCACCGGTACGCTCCAGACTTGTATAAAACTGCTGTTTTGCACTCTTCTCATCGTGAGCGCCCATCCAAGCGCACAGCTTAGTTGCAAGAGTAAAACTTTCACGGGGATAGCGGTCTATCAGAGCTTCTTTCGCAGCACGTTCAAAATCGCCGCTGTCGTACACATATGCAGTGTCAAAATAGGTCAGTCCTGCTTCCATAAACATATCTACCATTTTTTTGACCTGTTCTATATCAATTTTATTGCCGCGTTTGGGCAGGCGCATAAGCCCGAATCCCAATTTTTTGATCTCACTCATTGTTGGTTCCTCCTGTTTTTTATTTTTCAATGATATAAGGACGTATCATGGTCGGTAAAAACAGTCTGCAAAATTCTTTTGTCCGTTCTTCAAAGCTGTATGCACCGCCTGACATATCCCAACAAAGCATTTCACCGTAAATCACATCTACCAGTGCATCAGCGAGCGCATCTACGGGTGTATCGTCCGTCAGCTCGCCTTGCTCAACGCCCTTTTTGATCATACCTTTCATGGAATCAATATCCATACGGAGTTTATCTTCGTTGTACGGAGCCTCCACAAGATCGGGATCCACGGTGTTACGCACCCATTCCTGACAGAGCTTCAGCCCGTCACGTTCAATGTGTCCGGAGAAATTCACCATGTAAAATACCAGCCGTTCTAAAAAGGAACTATCATAAGCCTGTGCTTCCTCATAGATGCCCTGATACATCTCCTGACTTAACGCAAAAACCACATCTTCCTTGCGTTTGAAATAGGTATAGAACGTGCCGTTTGATACACCGCAGGCTTTTGTGATCTCTTCGATAGATGTGTTGACCAAGCCTTTTTCACATATCAGTTTTTTCGCCGCCTCCAACAGCTTTCGTCTGGTTTCCAATGCGGCGATCTGCCGGTTCGTCATTTTCTTTGCCACGTCTGCAACCCCCTTTTGTACAGCTTCATTATATTACATTCGCTGAACTATATTCAATGATTTTTAATCAATTTTATATTAATATTATTTTAACTGCCGGAGTAAATGAAAAACGCTATGCGATCGGTGCGGATCTGCATCACATTCCAAAGCCCTTTCTCTTGTTTTTAATGACAGCATCTTCTATGTATTCTCGCTCTGTTTTTTCAGTTCTTTCGCCAGATCCTGCAAGTCTTGACAAGCGCCAAAGCATATGTAAGGATTTTTATCAGCTTCGCCGTTCATAAAATATTCAATATGTCACACATGGGGCATTTGCATTTAGCTCCAACTGTAAAGTAAACTGTAGCTAACTCATAGTCAAAATATTTCGATCGTGAGCCGAAAGCACTTGAACTAACTCAATTTTTGTCATAGAATTTTTATTAATAAGCTATGAATAGAGCAGTTTTCAGATAGTCCTGCGGAATATCTGAAAACCAAAATTGCGGCAGCGATTTTGTAAGGGCTTCGGCGTCGCAAGACGCCGAAGTGAACGGACGGCGAACGCAGTGAGCCGGTAGTTCAGCAGTGTCGGCTGTGCCGACCACATCAAGACCACAACCACCAACGAACGCAGAGAGTTGTTAGGGGGTATGAGACGCGATGTGACACTGCCTCTTATGCTCTTGAACCCCCTCTGGCGCATTGAAGCCTAAGCGAGATCGGCAGAGGGGCAAGTTTTGAGTCTGCGATAGCAATTGCGGGCTGGGGAGAAGCCAAATTTTGGCGTACCCCCGAACGCAGCGTTTGGTGGTGTCGCTTGTTTATAACGCATAGCATGCAGTATGAATTTTCGATTTTATCGATAAGATTTGAGGTGCGTGTCACGCTGTCGACAAACTCTGTTTTAGGCTCGTTTTTGGGTTTAATTCCCAGTAAGAGAGGGGCATTTGGGCTAAGAATAGAACGAATGTTTTGACTGTGAGAGCATCAGGAAGCCTCTTTTGGAGAGATGTTCGCTGCCAAAATGCCCGCTTAAAGCGATAGCAAATCCTGTAAATTATGTTAGATATTGGCAATAATAGATGTGATAATATGCGTCTTTAAATTGTAAACTTCTGTTGTATTATATTTCCAATTTGACAGCTATTGATGTGTTATATCGAACACTTGTTTCGGCTTTATATATAGTATGAAGCAGGAAAATCTTGGCTCTTCGAGCAAGTGATTTGGAAGGACTTGGGAGCGATTTGTAGATATAATATGGTATATTTTGGTTATGATTTGGCTTTATGCCGCACATGGATCTATGATTCGTAGAATAACAGTCTGTATAATATGCGAAATCTATCTGTATAAACGTTGCATAAAAAACGTTTTTAATGTAGCGAAAAAACGACATTTAAGGCAACACCGCATAATATCGTGCAAAAGAAAAGCCATTACAAATTCAAAAAAAGAACCGCAAAGTTCACCCTAATTTGCTTGCAAAGGCAAACTTAATCAAGCTGTCAGAAATTTTCTGTCAGCCAGATAAAGGTTTGCCAATGCAAACATA
>CANRFB010000161.1 GCA_947629785.1 uncultured Clostridia bacterium
GAAATATTTCCCATAACGGTAAAATATCTGAGCGTGATCTTTGCAGGCGTTCCGATCGTAATGGCGTATAATTTTGTGGCGTCTGTGCTTCGTTCGCTGGGCGACAGCAAAACGCCATTAAAAGCCATGATAATTGCATCAATATGCAACATATCTCTTGACCTTTTATTTGTAATTGGTTTCCGGTGGGGAGTTGCGGGCGCTGCCGCTGCTACGCTTATTGGTCAGGCATTATCGGCGGTAATATGTTATCTTTCATTAAGGAAGATAGAAATAATACGGACTCCAAAAGCGGAACAGCATTTTGACAAAGAACTTGCCGCGGAACTTATGAAACTTGCAATGCCGTTTGCATTTCAGAATGTAATTATTTCGGTAGGCGGACTGGTAGTGCAATTTGTTATAAACGGTTACGGCGTTTTATATATTGCGGGATTTACGGCTACAAATAAACTTTACGGAATACTTGAAATTGCGGCTATTTCCTATGGATTTGCATTGACAACATATGTGGGACAGAATTACGGTGCGGAACAGATAAAGCGCATAAGCAAAGGCGTACATACCGGCGTGATAATGGGTGTTATGACGGCAGCCGTTATCAGCGCGGCAATGTTTATTTTCGGCAGAAATATTGTGGGAGCATTTATTTCCGGAGAACCGCAGGATGCAGCTGCAACACTTGAAATCGCATATCATTATCTGAGTATTATGGCAGCATTTCTGCCGATACTTTATCTTCTGCATATTTACCGTTCATCATTACAAGGGCTTGGTGATACGGTAATGCCTATGGTATCGGGCGGCGCGGAACTTGTAATGCGTATAACTACGATCATTTTTCTTCCAAAACTTATAGGAACGGAAGGACTTTTCTGGGCGGAAGTTCTTGCATGGGCAGGGGCAGACATTGTACTTTTATCAAGCTATTACATAAGAATTTCGGGAATAAAGAAAAAGCAATAAAATAGTGCAGGTTGAAAATTTTAAAGTTAGAAGCCGTCTTTCGCAATGGCCTGTGCAGATAAAGCTTGCCCAGATAAATTTTGAAATTCAATAACACAATTTTCCGGTACTGCCTCTTGTATCTTATTGTAAATATAATTTTTTTCCTCTAAATCATCTATACTATATAATTTTATACATAAGTATTCGATTTCTTGACTTTTTTCTAAAAAGTAAGTTGAATCTATATTTCCAACAAATGAAGTTGACATTACGCGAATGTTGCCAAGACATTCAAGTGCCGAAAAATCTCCTGCCTCTAAAAATTCAAAGTATTCAAAATCACCAATTTGAATATTATCATCTATAGAACGATAGTCATAATTATACATTGACATTGGCGGAACACCCAGTTGAGTATTGAATGTTATTCTTATTTTTTTCGTTATAATAACTGTTATATTCTACAAGATAACTTTCAATAATTTCCTTTATCACTCCAATATCTTTTATACCTTCATTTTTACTTTCATACTCCATATCATATTTGAGCGGATCTTTTGCTTCAAACGATAGTTGAATTACATTATGAGGAGATGTACTGATTATTTTACCTATCCCCATACATTTTGGCATAGTAATTCTGATATTCTCCCGAAATAATTTCTTCCCACCAATCCTTGTTTTCCAAATACCATTTAATAGTTAATTTTATACCGTCTGCAAATTTAGTTTCCGGCAGCCAGCCAAGTTCATTGTGTATCTTAGTTGGATCAATGGCATAACGCATATCGTGACCTTTTCTGTCAGCAACATAGGTTATCAGGCTTTCAGGTTTGTTTAATTCTTTGCAGATAAGTTTCACAATGTCGATATTTTTCATTTCATTATGTCCGCCGATATTGTAGATTTCTCCGACTTTGCCCTTATGAATTATTAAATCTATTGCTTTGCAGTGATCCTCAACATAAAGCCAGTCGCGGACATTTTCTCCCTTTCCGTAAACAGGCAGGGGCTTGTCATTAAGTGCATTTGCTATCATTAACGGAATGAGTTTCTCAGGAAAATGATACGGTCCGTAATTGTTTGAACATCTTGAAATTGTAACCGGAAGTCCGTATGTTCTGTGATATGCAAGAACAAGCAAGTCCGCACTTGCCTTTGACGCAGAATATGGACTGCTGGTATGTATCGGAGTTTCCTCGGTAAAAAACAAATCCGGTCTGTCAAGAGGAAGATCCCCATAAACTTCATCGGTGGAGACCTGATGATAACGTGTTATCCCATACTTCCTGCAAGCGTCCATTAAAACTTGTGTTCCTAAAATATTTGTCTGTAAAAAGACTTCCGGGTTTTCAATACTTCTGTCAACATGGGATTCTGCTGCAAAATTTACAACAATATCCGGCTTTTCTTCTTCAAACAATTTGTAGACTGCTTCTCTGTCGCAGATGTCCGCTTTTACAAAGTGGAAGTTTGCATTATCCATAACACTTTTCAAGGTAGAAAGATTTCCCGCATAAGTCAGCTTGTCCAGACAAATTATTTTGTATTCCGGATATTTTTTCAGCATATGGAATATGAAATTTGAGCCGATAAATCCTGCTCCGCCTGTTACAATAATTTTCATTTTATTTCCTCCAGAAGTGAAAGAATATATTTTCCGTAATCGGTCATTTTTAAT
>CANRFB010000162.1 GCA_947629785.1 uncultured Clostridia bacterium
TTTATACCCCGACTCTCTTACAGATTCCATATACTTTTTCCTTGCATACTCGACCGCATTTATTCTCATTTCCTCATGTTTGTCAACCGTTTTGATCTCTATCAAATCCTTAATCGTCTTAACAAAAGAATCTGAATCCTCGAGTGACAAAACATACCCGCAGTCATTTTTGCCCAGATCCAACCACGGTGTTCTGTCACTTATAATCGGCACGCACCCGGCTGCCAACGCCTCATATATCACATGTCCAAAATTTTCACCCTTTGTCGGAAAGAAGAACGAGTCATAATCTGAAAACACATCTATAACTTTTTCGGAATTGACTTCGCCGCAGTAACGATAATGAATATTCTTCGGCAAGCTTTCAAGCAGTTTTCGGCACTTGTCCCAATACTCCCCGTTTTCCGTCGTACCGTAAACATCAAAAACTATTTCTTTATCTGTTATTTTATTTAATATTTGTGCACAATACTCCAAGTTTTTTTGGGGGGAAACCCTCGACAAAAATACAAGTTTCAAAACATTATTTTCTTGATTTTTACGGCCTGGTTTTTTGGCAATCTGAGCATCAAAATCCACTTTTCTCGGCAAATCCTCGGCGATGATATATTCTTTAATCGTATTGCCGAGCGCAGCCTTAGCTTCTTCATGCTCTATTTCTGAAGTAAACGACCAAACTATATTCTTAAACAGGCCAAGATACTTAAAAGCGAACAGAAACACTCTTTTTTTCAAGACTTTCGATGATATAGCTGCCTTTGAAAATACACCCATCGGTGCAACATATAGCCTTTGACCTTTATTAAACTTATGTAAAAGAATTGCGTTTATTGTACAACTGCAAAAAAGGCCACATGCATATATGGTGCTGAAATTCGCGGAGTATTTTTTAATTGATTTAATGTTATACTCCTTCGGCGATAGGTACATCACATTCGCTTTTCCTACACGAATCCATTTGTGAGTCTCGACGTCGTAGCTTTCAGCGCAACCCATATCGCGGTTTTGTGTGAGGATATAAATATCTTTTTTATCACCGAAAGCATCAGCAATATTCATCACTGTCCGCTGCGGTCCACCTGAACGAAAGCCGGGGTAATAACACGGGTTCAAGAATAAAACTTTCGACATTTATTTCCTCCACACCATCTTATTGACAACACCAACGTAATACTGAATAATTTTAACTACCTTATCGCTGACATTGATATCCGTATAGTCCGGCACAGGCACCACGCCGCCGCAGGATCCGTTTTTCACCATTTCCACAGCGGTGTCCACCGCTTGAAGCAATCCCTTTGTGTTTATCCCCGAATTCTTCTCGATGTCGATATTTTCCTCACGACGGGAGAAAAACAGGATATATTTGCCCCGTTCCAGTCCGAGGCGGGCGAGAATGTCGTAAATCTCATCTGTTTTCAACTCCGGGTAAGTGCGGTCTTTGCCATCACAGATATTTTTAAGATTTTCGACAAGGCTGCGGCTGAAAAAAACATTTGCGCCAGTTACGAGGATTTTCATACCGCTTTTCTCTCCTTTTCGAGTTCGTCCCTGACATAATCCGTCGTAAGAATCTTTTTCACCACGTTGTCTACGTCGAGGAGCGTTGTGTTATGGCTTGTGTAGCTGTCCTCTGCCTGCGTCATAACTTGTCCTTTTACGAAATACTTGTCATAGTTGAGGTCGCGGTTATCCGCCGAAACGCGGAAGTATCCCCCCATATCCTCGGAACGAAGCCGCTCTTCACGGGTCATGAGGGTTTCGTACAACTTTTCGCCGTGGCGGGTGCCGATGATGTTAGTGCCAGTATCTCCAAACAACTTCTGAACCGCCTTTGCAAGGTCGCCGATAGTCGAGGCGTCAGCCTTCTGAATGAACAGGTCGCCGGGGTTGGCATGCTCAAACGCAAACTTAACAAGGTCAACCGCCTCGTCGAGGTTCATCAAGAACCTTGTCATACTCGGATCCGTTATGGTGATCGGATTGCCGGCTTTAATCTGGTTGATGAATAGCGGTATCACACTGCCGCGGCTGCACATGACATTGCCGTATCTGGTACAGCATATGACCGTCCCGCCACGCTCCGAAGCCACTCGCGCGTTCGCGTAGATGACGTGCTCCATCATCGCCTTGGAGATACCCATGGCGTTGATTGGGTATGCAGCTTTGTCCGTGGAAAGGCAAACGACACGTTTCACCCCCTCATCGATAGCGGCATGGAGAACATTGTCAGTACCGATCACATTGGTGCGCACGGCTTCCATCGGGAAAAACTCACAAGAGGGCACCTGTTTTAATGCAGCTGCATGGAATATGTAATCGACCCCGTACATCGCGTCGCGCACTGACTGCTGGTTGCGCACATCGCCAATGAAGAATTTCACTTTTTTCGCTTGCTCAGGGCATTTTGCCTGAAGCTCGTGCCGCATATCATCCTGCTTTTTCTCATCGCGGCTAAAGATGCGGATCTCGGCGATGTCGGTGTCGAGAAAATGCTTGAGGACGGTGTTGCCGAAACTGCCGGTTCC